>JBDKUX010000062.1:0-48818 GCA_039679455.1 Smithella sp.
TGTCGATGGCGTTGCCCAGAATAGCCGGTTTTCCGCCGTATTGGATGGGCGTTACAGTTTGCAAAATCCATCTGATGTGTTTGTTTTTGGTTATGAGCCGGAAATCGAAGGCCGATTTGCGGGTTCCGGCCAGCATTTCCCTGGAGAGCGTCTTAACTTTTTCTCTGTCTTCCGGGTGGACGAGTATGTCGGAATCCTGTCCTATAACCTCTTCGGAGGTGTAACCGGCATAGGCGATGGCGCTGGTGTTGATAAACTGGATTTTTCCATCCTGTACTATGAACACGGCGCCCAGTGAGCTTTCCGCCATGACTTTGTAAAGTTCTTCGACTTCCGCCAGCTTGCGACCAGTTTCTGATTCTTCTATCGTATTGATTTCCTGTTGTTTTTTTATAATTTCTCCCGCGCATGCAGCTTTCGTATTTTCATTATTTTTCATGATCTATGCTCAGCCTCGCCACGCTGGTACATTTCATTAAGTACATTCTCCGATTTTCCGATGAGATCCGACTTTGTCCGTTGTTTATCTTTCTTCATCATAAATTTCACCTTTCATGAGTCAAATGTTAAACAAGGCGATCTTCTCACATCATCCCAATGCAACCATCGATCTTCGCGTGAGATGCAATTTTCAAATTCATTTTACACTAATACGTTTGTTTCTAGCAAGTTGTTACTTGAAAAAAGCCTTATTGTCGAGTGAAGCGGTTTAATTAGAGCAAGGGAAGAAAAAGTTGGCAGGGATACCAAAATTTGGTACTAATAACCAGCAATAGAGAAAGGGTGTTTTTTCACAGGAGCTGGCAAAATGGTAGAAAAAGCTTTGCTGAACAAAGCTAACAGGCATAAGGAAATTTAAAATATTAAAGGACATATAAATATGAGTGCAATTCCAACCGATGCTGCAACTGTTATACTTTTAAGGCCGTGCACGGATGCCGGCGTAAATGACATTGAGGTGCTTTTGGTCGAAAGACATGGCCGGAGCAGCTTCGTTCCCGGCTACCACGTATTCCCCGGCGGCATTCTTGATCCGGAAGATTATGAACCCGGCATTGAGCGTTTTATTCGGGGAATCGACCGCGAGACGGCCAAAAAGATTATTCCCGATATGTCCCATCCCGACAAGGCTATCGGAGCCTGGATTGCGGCAACTCGCGAGGCGTTTGAAGAAGTGGGGGTATTGATTGCCTGGAAAAAAGATGGAGAACCTGTCACCATGCACACGGAGGAAGAACAGCAGCGTTTTGCCGACTACAGACGTGCTCTCATCAAGGGAGAAATTAAATTTTCGCAGATGCTGGAAAAGGAAGGCATCATTCTTGCGGGAAGTTGCCTGCGCTACTTTTCGCACTGGCTTACTCCCGAACCTTTGCCCCTGCGCTATGATGTGCGGTTCTTTGTGATGGAGGTTCCTTCCCGGCAATCAATTGCTCACGACGGCGTCGAACTGACCGATCATGTTTGGCTGCGGCCTTCCGTGGCGCTTAGAGATTATGATGAAGGCAGAATCGGGATGGTTTTACCCCAGATCATGACCCTTGTCGAACTCTCCCGTTTTCAAACAGTGGCGGAGGTTCTAAAATCGGTGAGTAAGCGCAATATTCCTGCAAATTTGACAAAGCTGAAGAGTATTAATGGTCAGGATGTGGAGGTTATGCCCGACGGGTCGGTTTATGAAAACCGCCCGCCGGTTTATCCGTGAAACGCCGGTTGCCGGAACTGATGGCTTAACTCCGCGGTATTTGAAGATAATAGTCAAGTCGTATTATTCCATTTCTAACTCAAGCGCTATCTTTGTTGGCCCTTCGGCAGGCTCATGACAGGCTTTAAAGCTGATAGTCAGTCATGGTGAGCTTGTCGAACCACGCCTCGTCGCCTCCTCCTAGCCGCCGCGATATCATCATTGATTTAGAAATGGTATTTTTGCCTGCTTTACAGCTTTAAGCCATTTTTGAGCTTTTCAATCATAACATTTTCTTCTTCAGTATACTTGCCGTCAAAAAGGCAAAGCCTGCGGGCGAGCCCCAGCGCATCCATCCGGTCATTTTTATTTTTCAGAAGAAGAGGCAGGGCATTGATGGCCCGGGCTTCATCCGCCTGCAGGATCGCGGACTGCTCCTTCTGAATCTTTTTGAATGTGGCGGGGCGAATTTTCGTCAGTACTTTGTGTGTCGCGGCGATTTCCTGAAAATAGTCAAAATAACGACGATTTATCCCATGGCTGGTCCTGGCCACCGCCATAAAGACGCGAATGAGGCCTTCCGCCACACCGCCTTCTTCCAGAGCCAGCATTCTCTTGTCATACTGCTCATGATCATATTCTGTAGCATCGCCGTTTGTTTCTTTTTTGGCTGGTGGAAATATTAGTCTCAACAGATCACTGCCGTAAATCAGCCGGAATAATTGCTCCCTTTGGAGATCACGGTAATCCCGGTAGATATTCAACACGTTTGCCATATATTCGGAAAAATCCTTTTCCATGGCAACCAGAGGATTTTCGGGAGAAGCAGGCTTTCTTTCCTTGCGGGCGATGGAGGCAATGTTTTTCAATGGTCGCATCAGCGGATTAATATCCGCAAATATGTAGCGTTGCAGTCTTAAGGGATGAAGGTTGCGCATAATTTCCGCGGAAAGTTCCGTTGTCCATAATTGAACCCACGGACGCATCATCATCTGGTACATATTGTCATTAAATTCGGAAACCTTCGCTACAACCCTGAAATCACTTTCATCTTGTACCTCGTCACCATAGGCCTTGAGATCCGCAAATGTTCGCTCTTCATACCTGGAGGTAAAATCACCGCTTGCCACATCTCCTTCAATGATCATCTCATAGAGGCCTGGGGGCACAAAATCGATCATGTCGAAATTGGCGATGATCGTATGATGTTCCTTTTTAGCGATAGAGCCTGCGACAAATATTCCCAAATGACCGATTTCCTTATGGACGATATAAATTATTACCTGACCATGCCTTTTGATATCATCGACAGAGCTGTAGACACAAGGTATCCAGCCCAGCGCCTGCGCAGCGGGAGTAATGTTGTCACCCTCGGAGGCAAAAATAAGGATTGGGTCTTTGATATTCTTAAGGTTGATCTTTTCTCCTTCACGCAGTTCCAGCTTGCCGTGTTGCAGCTTATTACCGACAAAAAGATTGTTGATGATGAAGTGAATTTCCGCGGTGTTCATCATAAAGAAACCGCCCCACCACTTCTCAAAAGTGAGGTAACGCTCTTCTTCCGTGTCCACCTGCGCATAAACGTTATACTGTTTTTTCCAGAGTGTATTGGCCGGATTTAAGCTCTCAAAATTGGCTACCAGATTGGCGCCGTCAAAAACACCGTTGCCCAGATCGCTGAAAAAAGAACTAAGCCAGACGCCGCCGATGAGACCTCCCGTGTAGCGCATCGGGTTTTCACCGGTCACTCCGCTCCAGTAGGATAAGGGGGCGCCGTTTAATACCAGCGGCCCGGTAATATCAGGTCGATCTGCGCAAAGCAGCGCGGCCGCCCATCCGGCCTGACAGTTGCCCATGATCGCGGGAGCATCGGCGTGGGGGTGCAGTTCGGCAATTTTTTCCATGAATTTGACCATTGCTTCTTCCACGTGAGCCAGAGTTTGACCGGGGACAGGGGCGGTATAAAAAAGGATGAAATAAACCGCATGGCCATTATTCAGGGCCATCCCGATTTCCGAATTTCTTTTAGAGCCACCAATCCCCGGGCCGTGACCGGCGCGGGGGTCGATAATGACAATGGGACGTTTAGGTATTGGCGGAGGCAGCTTGCTGCCGACGCGGCGGCGATTATCCTGATACGGTTCATCTTTTTTACGGCGATCCTTAATTCGCACCAGCGTATAATTTACGGGATGCGGGAAATCATTGGCGTTGAGAATAATTTCATAATTAAAGACAAGCACCGGCGGCTGGCCTCTGCGGATATGCTGGATATAGTTATTCCCTCTTTTGCGCAGGATATCCGTGAAGATGATAGTCTTTTGTGTTGAATCAATTATATATTCGCTTAGATGATGCTGCCAATCCGACCACAATTTCGATTGCTGGTTATCAAATAATTTGTCCATTAGTTCTCCTTTTTGTTTCAAAAACAGAATAACAATATAGAAAACTCGCCAGTTTTCAATTTTAAATTAAAGCATCATGTCCAGAGCAAATTGGGTAGGGTAAATAACAAGTTGTATGCTTTTGAAAGTATGTTGAAATATTTTAACTTTTTATTTTACACTTATAATCGGGGAAAGTAAATAAATACTTTAATCAAGGTTGTTTATTCTGTTGATGGTGCGGAACTTTTCCGGCTGCCTTGATATAGCTCGTATTCCAGCAGGCGGCATTCGATATCACCATTATACAGGATTATTCTTTGTTTGGTTCTTAGGCCGACCTTTTTGATCATTTCAAGATTGCCCGTAAAGATGTAACCGCGATAAGAACCGCCTGCCGTCTTAAAGAAATCGCCGATGCCCTGATAAAGAGTTTCCAATCGCGCCCGTGTACCGGACGCGCTGCCTTTGCTTTTATCGGGTCTGTCGGATCCTCGGCGGATGATGAGCTTTCGTCCGGCAGAAAATTCTTCTGTCCGACGGGAGTGGTTTTTGTTGGCAATCGCGTCCATACGTTCACCATAAGGCGGATTTACGATAATTACGCCGCCCTCTTCCGGAAGAGATGTTTTTTCGTAAGAACATTTATTAAATTCGATCAGGTGATCCACTCCGGCGGTTTGGGCATTAAGTCTTGCAGCAGCTACCGCCTCTTTGTCAATATCCGTGGCGATGATTTTTACAGACAACTTCTTTTGGGCGGCATTCCGCGCCTTTTTGCGCAGCTCCTGCCAGAGTGTTTCCGGGAATCCCAGAATATACATAAAGCCGTAGTTATTGCGCAAAAGCCCCGGCGCACGATTAAGCGCAATCATTGCCGCCTCGATAGCCAATGTTCCGCTGCCGCACATTGGGTTGACAAATGCTCCCTCGCCGTTCCAACCGGAGGCCAGAATAACCGCCGCCGCCAGAGTTTCCTGCATGGGCGCTGCAAGCGGAATTTTCCGATAGCCGCGTAATGCCAGGCGTTCACCCGATGTATCCAGGTAAATGGCGGCTTCATCGTTTTTCCAGTAAACATGAACAACAGCTTTATCTTTATCCGGGCCGGAATCAGGCCGCGAACCGCATTTGTCCCGAATCCGGTCTACGACGGCATCTTTCACTTTAACGTTGACGAAACGGGAATCGGTGATCAACGGATTTTCGACAATAGAGGTTACACAGATGTAAGCAGCTTTCCCGGATGCGGAAATTAATGTTTCCCAGGGAAGGTCGTAAATATGCTTGTAAAGAGAACCCGGAGTGTCCACTGAGGTTGTCTTCAAGAGGTATAGTACCCGTTGAGCAGTGCGCAGATGAAGATTTAAAAGCAGCGTATCTTCCAGAGTTCCTTCCGTCTGGACGGCTGTATCCAACTGAGTCAAAACCGGAAATCCTAATTCCGATATTTCCTTTTCCAGGTAAGATGCAACCCCTTTCGGGCAAGTTACCAGAATCTTACTTTTCTTTTTCCATATAGTCATTTTTGTTTTGTAACACAGTATAATGCTTTTGATAAGGACTATCTGAGTTCCCTTTTCTCAAAGATAATTTCCGCCAGTGCAATGACGATTTCAAACAGTACCATCCTTGCGACTGGTGCGTCGGGCGGGGTCCTGACGGTAGTATTGACTCAGAACCCGGTAGAGATCAGGGGCATGTTTAATCATTTCCTGGGACTGATCGAAAAATTGTTCGGTGGCGACGGCGAAGAATTCGGCTTCATTAACGGCGCCGTAGGAATTGAGGAAGGTTTTACCGCCGTGTTCGACTTCCCGGCGAAGGCGGAGAAATTCGTTCGAACATATCCGCACCCAATCACGGTATTCAGAACGGTTGTGCAGCGGGGGTGTGCCGTCTGCCGCGCCGTCGAGCATGTCCAGTTTATGGGCGAATTCGTGGTAGACAACATTGTAGCCTGATTCGGGATGACGGCTGCCGCGCAAAACTTCATCCCAGACAAGAATAAGCGGCCCCTGCCGGAAGGCTTGTCCGGTAATGGGAATTTCCGGTTCGATCGGCTGAAAGGCGGTTTCGAAAAAAGCAAGCTTTCGCTGAGGCAGAATGACCGTAGATGGATAGACGATAATTGTTTCCACATTTTCATAATAGTTATGGGGCAGATTGAGAATGAGCAGACAGGCCTGGGCGGAGATGGTAACGCGTATTTCATCCGTTAATTCCAGGCCTCCACAGCCTTCCCAATATTTTTCAGCAATGAATACCTGAATAAGTGCATGCAGATGAGCGCGCTCGTCATCCGAAAGCAGGCAGTAATGGGCGACGTTTTGTTGTAATATGTTTTTCCATTCTACGGGAAATGGCGCCGCCGTAAGTTTTTTCCGGCGACGGTCGGCAAACCATTGCAGCATACAGTTTCCTTTTCACAACCGCATAATACCAAGTTGCATCCTCTGCCTAACTTTGTTGGCACAGCCTGACCCGGCGCAGGCCGAGGTTGTCGGCTTCCTCAACGTATAGATAATATGCCTGCGGAGCCTGTCCCCCGCTGGCGGGGGTTGGGGGTGGTTGTCGCCGTGTTATGCTTTGAATGCAAATTGGTATAACAATTATGATGGGGAAAATAACATAAAACACAAAATAGAGAAATGCTGATTATGGCAAATGTTTTTAGTATTTACAATTGACCGCTTCGCCGGTAAAATAAATCGGCAAATGGCTCTGAACAGTAGATCAAAGATTTTCGCTGAGCGCTAACGTGTCTGAGTGGTTTATTGCAACGCAGATCGAAAGGAGTCCAGCTATGGAAAAGCAAAAGACATTTGGGATAAGCCGCCGGTTGTTTTTAAAAATCTCGGCAGGTCTTCCAGCTGTTGCAGGATTTAGTCTGCCCAAGTTTGCTCATGCGGACAATAGTCACTGGCAGGCAACGCTGATTGACTTGACATTATGCAACGGATGTATGGACAGGGAAATTCCCGCCTGCGTCTCTGCCTGCAAGAACATCAATAAAGAGAAAATTCCACCCCCTGTATCGCCTATCCCTGAGCCCTGGCCCCGAAAGATTATAGAGGATTGGTCCACCAGGCAGGATGTTGTCGATCGTCTGACGCCCTACAATTTTATTTATGTGCAAAAGGCTGATATCGAAAATGGCGGGAATAAAAAAACAGTCTTTGTTCCGCGGCGCTGCATGCATTGCGATAATCCCGCCTGCGCTACAATCTGTCCTTTTTCGGCAAACCATAAGCATAAAAACGGCGCCGTGGTTATTGATCAGGAAACATGTTTCGGGGGGGTGAAATGTAAGGCGGTCTGTCCATGGCAGATACCTCAGCGGCAATCCGGTGTCGGAATCTATCTGCACATCCTGCCCAATTTCATGGGCAACGGCGTTATGTATAAATGTGATTTATGCGTGGAGAGGCTGAGTGCCTTACAAAAACCGGCCTGTGTGGATGCCTGTCCGCAAAAGGCAATGATTCATGGTGCAAGAAGGGATATATACGCACTGGCCGAAGAGAGAGCGAGTAAAATTAACGGCTTTATTTACGGCAAAAAAGAAAACGGAGGAACAGCCACGTTGTATGTGTCGGATGTTCCCTTTGAGCTGATTAATAAAACAATGAAAAAAAAACCGGGCCGGCCGGATATGCCGGTAGACGTCAAAAGACGCATGGCCGAAACGGACGGTCTGGGTAAGGCGACACTGGCTGCTCCCGTCCTGGGAGTTATGGCGGCAGGTGTTGGTCTTTCCTTTAAATGGTTCTACCGCAGAAAGGATCAGATAAAAGGAGAGGGGGAAAATGAATGAGTGAAAAAATATTAAAAGAAAAGGGACTTGTAGTTCGTCACGGCGCTCTGGAATTGATGGAACACTGGTTTATTGCCCTCTCCGGTCTCGTTCTTCTTTTGACCGGTATGTTTCAGATGCCGATGGCCGGCCGCTACTACATTACGTCAGTACCGGGACTGACATGGTCGGGAGATTATATTGTTTCCCTTTACGTTCATTATGCAGCATCGGTTATTTTCATTGCCGCTTTCTTTTTCCATCTTTTTTTTCATGGCTTGCAGAATGAGAAGGCGCTTATACCGCAAAGAGGCGACATAAAGGCATCGGTTATAGTTGTCAAAAGTTTTTTTGGTATAGGTGAAGAGCCTCCCTTTCATAAATACCTGCCGGAACAGCGGCTGGCGTATACTGGTATGGCATTGCTTATTGCGCTTTTAATTATTTCCGGTTTGATTAAAGTTTATAAAAATGTTTATGCGCCGGATATGAACTATACAGTTGTTCTGTGGGCTACATGGGTACACAATATCGGTTTTATTCTTTTTATCCTTGCCTTTTTGGGGCATATGGGCGCCATACTCTTAAAGCCGAACCGGCCAATGATACGCGGTATTTTTACAGGCCGTGTTCGTCTGGATTACGCCATTCATCGCCATCCACTTTGGATTGAAGATATGGAAAAGATGCAGAAAAAGGAAACTCCCGAATTAACAGAAAAGACGGAACAGCCCGTATCAGTGGACGCGCCTTTGGAAGAAGCAGTTGATGAAAGCGGCGCGGCTGTTTGCGGCGTCAGTGAGGCGGCGGAGTCAAAAGTTGAGTCAGAGGCAGCTCCGGTTGTTGAAGAACCGGACACTCCTGTTTCCGATGATAATGCTGAAAATAAATAGAATTAAGAGCAGAAGCGCCGGTCCTTGTGGCAACCGGCAATCCTGCGACCATATACTTCTTCCCGCCCTCGACGGGAGGGATTGAGGGAGGGTGAAGTTATCCGGCAGCTTATTGTGCCTACCGCATGACCTGCCTCTTATTAGAGTGAATTCAGTTCATTATATTCAAACAGTTGTAAAACACCTGCAATATTTCTTGACAAAGGTTTGTGGCGGGAATAATTGCTACCGAAAGGCTAGTATATAAAGTAAGGGTACATCACTATCCACAAGATCAATATAAAATTTGTTGACTATGGCTGGTCTAACCAATAAGTCATCCGCTGAACAATATATAACCGGAAGAAGTTTATGAACACACCCATTAATGAAGGAAAGAAAGTATTGGCCGCCATGAGCGGGGGGGTTGATTCCTCCGCGGCGGCTTTGTTGTTGAAGGAGGCAGGTTATAACGTAACCGGTATGACCATGTGCCTGGGTATTCGGGAAGACGGCGACCGTACGCGCTGCTTTGGTCTTGATGCTATTGACAATGCCAAACGCGTCTGTGACGACTTGCAGATTCCCCACTTTGTTTTTGATTGTGCCGGAGAAATGGAAGAGCGTGTTATCGGTAAATTTATCGCCGAGTATTTACGCGGTCGGACGCCGAATCCCTGCATAGACTGCAATCGTTATTTGAAATTTGGAAAGCTCTTGAATAAGGCCCGCGGCATGGGATTTGATTATTTAGCCACCGGCCATTACGCCCGCATTGAAAAGCAGGGGGAGGATTGGCATCTGCTGCGTCCCAAAGACAGAATTAAAGATCAGACGTATTTTCTTTATCCTATCGCCGCCGCCGATTTATCTTCCATTCTTTTCCCTTTAGGAGAACTGAATAAAGATGATGTTCGCGCTCTGACCAAAAAAGCCGGTTTGCATGTGGCGCACAAAGCTGAAAGCCAGGATATTTGCTTTGTGACCCAGGGCAGCTACGGACAGTTTTTTCAGGAGCGTAATGTGCCTTCCGTCGCCGGTGATATAGTTGATAAGACAGGCTGGGTTTTAGGGAAGCACAAGGGGATATTTTATTACACGATCGGCCAGCGCGGCGGCCTGGGCATCAGCGCCAAAACGCCGCTTTACGTAATCGAAATTGATGTTGCAAAAAATAGGATTGTTGCGGGTGAAAAAAAAGATTTATATTCAGATGGTCTTATTGCCGGCGACGTCAATCTTCTGACCGCTGATTTTTCCGCTGAGATAGAAGCAAAAATTCGCTACCGGAAAAAACCGGCCCGCTGTGAAGTTGTGAGAGAAGGTGATAAATTGAGAATTGTTTTTCAGGAACCCCAGGAATCGATTACACCGGGACAGGCGGTTGTGCTCTATGCCGGGGACAGAGTAATAGGTGGCGGCGTAATAGAGGAAGTAATCAGTACCTTTAACACTTAATGTGAGGGTATCCATGAAAAAAATATTTGCAGATAATTCGCAGTCTATCGGCAATACGCCCCTGGTTAAACTCAACCATGTAACCAGGGGGGCAAAGGCTGTTGTTTTGGCTAAAATTGAAGGGCGCAATCCTTCCTATTCCGTAAAGTGCCGCATTGGCGCCGCCATGATCTGGGATGCGGAAGAGAAGGGCTTGCTCAAACCAGGTATGGAAATAATCGAACCGACAAGCGGCAATACGGGTATTGCTCTCGCCTATGTTGCGGCGGCGCGGGGCTATAAGCTTACGTTGACCATGCCGGAGACCATGAGCATCGAACGTCGTCGGGTGCTGGCTCAGTTCGGCGCGAATCTGATTTTGACTTCCGGTTTACAGGGGATGAAGGGCGCCATTGATCAGGCCTACGAGATTGCCTCCTCCGATCCGCAGAAATATTTCCTGCCGCAGCAATTCAAAAATCCGGCTAATCCGGCGATTCATGAGAAAACGACGGGGCCGGAAATCTGGAATGACACAGACGGTGAAGTGGATGTAATTGTGGCGGGAGTCGGCACAGGCGGAACGATCAGTGGTATCTCTCGTTACATCAAAGAGACAATGAAAAAGAAAATAATTTCTGTAGCGGTGGAACCGAAGGAAAGTCCGGTTATAACGCAAAAACTGGCAGGTGAAGAACTGAGACCTGCACCACACAGGATTCAGGGAATCGGCGCCGGATTTATTCCCGATACGCTGGATTTATCACTGGTTGATCGCGTGGAACTTGTGGACAGCAACGAAGCTGTTGATTTTGCCCGCAGGCTGGCCAGGGAAGAAGGAATTCTGGTGGGCATATCCAGCGGTGCCGCCGCTGCTGCAGCCGTCCGTTTGGCCAAATTGGATGAATATGCCGAAAAAAACATTATCGTAATTTTTCCCGATGCCGGTGAACGTTATCTTTCAACAGTATTGTTCGAGGGAATCGGGGGCTAGGGTAGAGGTTGTTGTCCAAATTTCTTTGCTGCTTGCCGGAAACGTTTTCAATGAATTTTTAGGATTGCGAAAGTTGTCCTAACGATAATTGAGTGTTATATCCTTGAAATAAAGGGATATTTTTTATTAAAGAGAAGCGTCCCTTTTGATTTTTCCAGAGGATCTTAATAACTCCTCCAATGCATGTGCCGGCATCGGTTTGTAAAAATAGTAGCCCTGAATCTCATCACACATACTCTGAGACAAGAACGAAAATTGGGTTTCCGTTTCAACACCTTCTGCAATTACATTCAATCCCAGACTTCTTGCCAATACAATAATTGCTTTAGTGATAGCTTCGTCTTTATCGCTGACATTGATGCCTTGAACAAATGGCATAGCAATTTTAATTTTGTCTATGGGCAATGTTTTTAAATAACTTAAAGAAGAATACTCCGTGCCGAAATCATCAATGGAAATGGAAATACCTGCATCCTTGAAGCAGTTTAAAGTATGAATCACGTATTCCATGTCTTTCATAAGCATGCTTTCCGTAATTTCCAGCTCCAGGTATTGGGGATCCAAGCCTGTTTCTCTTAGAATGTTATTCACTTGATTGGTGATATCCGGATTTTGAAACTGCCTCACGGAAAGGTTAACCGCAACGCGGAGATTGATAAGGCCTGCATCCTGCCAAGCCTTATTCTGGCGGCACGCGGTGCGCAGCACCCACTCTCCAATTGAAATAATCAGACCATTATGTTCCGCTATAGGAATGAATTTTCCCGGTGGAACCATGCCATAAATCGGATGGTTCCAGCGAAGCAATGCTTCCAGTCCAATGATTTTATTTGTAATAGAGCTGACCTGCGGCTGATAATGCAACTCCAGCTCATTTCGGTCGATAGCGCAGTATAGCATATTGCTAAATTTCATAGTTTCTATGACATTTGTTTTCATAACCGGCGTGCAAAGAACATATTGGTTCCGTCCTTTTTCCTTTGCCTTATACATGGCAATGTCCGCATTTTTAATCAGCTTTTCGGCATCTTCACCATCCGTCGGGTAAACGGCAACACCAACACTGGTTGTTATAAAGCAATCATTATTCTTCAGCCTGAAAGGTTGACGGAAACAGTTTAGAATTTTTTCAGCTACTAATTTAATAGTATCAATATCTTCTTCATTCTCGATCATGATAATGAACTCATCTCCCCCAACTCTGGCGACCAGATCGGATTTTCGCATGGTGTTTATTAAACGCTTTGAGACCTCTTTCAACAACTGGTCTCCTGCAGCATGCCCCATACTGTCGTTGATCAATTTAAACCCATCGAGGTCCAAAAACATAATGGCCAGCATTTTTGCCATACGCTTTGACAAAGACATGGCGTGATTCAGTTGATCAATGAATAATAAACGATTGGCCAAACCGGTGAGATGGTCATGATAAGCAAGATACTCGATCTCCTCCCGTATCTTCTCGCGGTTGATTATTTCCGTTCGCAGGCTATTATTAGCTTCCGTAAGCTGTTCTTGTATTTGTTTCCGTTTAGTATTGTCCACTATACTTTCGATAAGATAATGTTTTCCTCTCAAGTTAATGGGAACGACGGTTTTTATGATGGGCATCTTCGTTTCATTGGTTAAAAGCATCATGCGCTCTGAATTATCAACTTCTTGACATAGATCAGTAATAGGGCATTTGCCTATTTCTGCCGGACAAAGTAGTTTATGGCATATATGTCCGATAATTGCTTCCTCAGAATAACCACCCATGCTGAGAACTTTTGAATTGGCGTAAACAATTTTATGGTTATCAGCATCAACAATGACGACACCGAATCCCAATGCTTCGAGAATGGATGTCGCAAAATGTCTCGTAATATCAGTGTCTGAATTTATATTATATACGCATGCCAAATCACCATTTTCATTCATAAAAGTAATTGCCCCATTTTGGAATTATTAGCTATTTACTTGATTTTCTGCATCAACTCGCACAAAGAAGAAAAGCTGCAGTATGTTATCGGTATAATAACATGTTTCTTTAGGTCTACACACTGGAGGGGGCACATGAGAATACAGTCTGCTCGGACTGTTGAAAAGGACTTTTCTGCAAAGTTACGCAGGCAACTTGCCGCTCAATGAATTTTTACATGTGCGTCGCGATTCAATTCTTGACAATTTTAATTAAAAAAAATTAAAATTTGTACGTTGTTTTTTTCTATACACGAAACGCATGCTTGATGCATATAGCCGGGAATGTTTAACAATATGAATAATAATAATCAGTTAGGCTATGTTTTTGAGCAAGGACCCATGGGGGCCATCGGGGAGACAGCATCGCTGCTGCTCCGGGTCAACCGCAACTGTCCATGGAATCGCTGTCTGTTTTGTCCCGTATACAAGAACGAAAAATTCAGCAGCCGTTCTGTTGAGGAACTGAAAAATGATATTGACGCGGTCCGTCGGACCCATGATTTAATAATGAATATGGCATTATACTGCGGCATAACCTCCGAACTGCTTTACGAGGTTATTGGTCGCAAACCACAAGTCTATGGCGCCATTAACACTCAGCCTTCGCATGAACAGCAAATGGCGCGAAGTTGCCTGAGCCGCACGGCCAATTGGATTTTTCATGGTGCAAGAAGGGTGTTTCTGCAGGATGCAGATGCTTTGGCCATGAAGGTATCGGATCTGGTGGAGACACTCGATTATCTGAAGCATTCCTTTCCCACCATCGACACGATCACCTGTTATGCGCGTTCAAAAAGCTGCACCCGCCGCTCGGTCGAGGAGCTTGCTGCGCTGAAGAACGCCGGGCTTGACTGGTGCTTCATCGGGGTCGAGTCCGGGAACGATGCGATTCTCGATTATATGAAAAAAGGCGTCACACAAAAGGAGCATATCGAGGCCGGCAGTAAGCTAAGTCTGGCCGGTATTGACGTTGCTGCCTTTGTGATGCCGGGACTGGCCGGCTGCAATCAGTCGCTGGCGAAAACACACGTCGCTGACACCATCTGTGTTTTAAACGAGATGCAGCCCAAAGAAATCCGCATACGCAGCTTAGCTGTATTGCAGCAGGCGCCTTTATACCAGCTATGGAAGTCGGGAGAGTTTATTGCTCCCACCGAGGATAGCCTCGTTGAGGAAATGCGGGAACTTTTGGAAGGAATAAAAGTCAAGTGCACGATTGAAACGCTGCAAATGACCAATCCGGTAATCAGCTTGCAAGGGCCGATTGGTGTGAAGAGAAAATCTGCATTGAAACAGCTGGATGCCTATCGGGCGTTGACTCCAAACCAGCGGGCGCGTTTCAATCTTCAACGCTATTGCGAGGGCGGATACATCCGCTATGTGGAGGAGTGCGGATATCTCAACGAGGAGCTGGAGCGGCTGATCGAGGAAGCCCATGCGGGGGTGGAAGCGGACGCACCTGATGCACCTGATCTGGTTGAAAAAGCTCTTTTTGCCCTGAAAGCAACCTGTATTCCCTGATAGGGATTGATTGTTCATCTCTGTCTGCGTTAAATTAATTCAGGAGATTAGATTGTTATGCAGATTACTGCAGCGGATGTATACAAATCAATGGAAACAATTCGGCAGAAAGCGCCGGTTATTCATAATATAACAAATTATGTGGTAATGAATAATACGGCCAATGCACTTTTGGCATTGGGCGCTTCGCCGGTCATGGCGCATGCCGTGGAAGAAGTGGAGGAAATGGTGAATATCTCTTCGGCTCTGGTTATCAATATCGGGACGCTGAGTGAAAGCTGGATTTCTTCCATGTTGAAAGCAGCGGCACAGGCCAAGAAGAACGGTATTCCGGTTATTATCGATCCCGTCGGTGCGGGGGCAACAACTTACCGAACGAAAACAGCGAGGGATTTGGTCGGCGGTAATCCGCCAACCATTATCCGTGGCAATGCTTCGGAAATCATGGCGCTGTCCGACGATAAAACTAGAACGAAAGGTGTGGACAGCGCCGCCGCATCCGATGCGGCGATTGTTGCCGCTCAGAATTTAAGTGAAATTTATAAATGCGTCGTTTGCGTCAGCGGAGCGGTGGATTATGTTGTAGAAGGAAGGCAAATCATCAGGGTTATGAACGGTCATCCTCTGATGACCAGAGTTACCGGTCTTGGTTGCACGGCTTCGGCCCTCTGCGGGGCTTTCGCGGCGGTGGAAAAATCGATCCTTGCGGCAACGACCAAGGCTATGGCCGTTATGGGCATTGCCGGAGAAATGGCGGCCGAGAAGGCGGCAGGGCCGGGAAGCCTGCAAATGCATTTTCTGGATAATCTTTATAATATGACTGAAGATGATATTAAACGGCGGCTGAAAGTTGAGAGGTAGCTATGCGGGGGCTTTACCTGGTGACAGACCGCGATTTGTGCGTACAGAAGTCTTTGGAAGATGTCGTTTGGCAGTCGGTAAAAGGGGGCGTTTCCTGTGTACAATTGCGGGAAAAAGACATTTCCACGCGCTTGTTTGTGAGCGAGGCGCAAAGGATTAAAAAGCTTTTAGAGCCATGCAAAATTCCATTGATTATCAATGACCGTATTGATGTCGCTCTGGCCTGCGGCGCCGATGGTGTGCACATCGGACAGGATGATATGCCCTATTCCATTGCCCGGAAGCTTCTGGGGCAAAAAGCGATCATCGGCTTATCCGTGGAAACATGGGATGACGTCGAAGAAAGCCGGAAACTGGATGTGGACTATATCGGCGTCAGCCCTGTTTTTGCAACGCCGACCAAGACCGATACCAAGGGTGCCTGGGGGCTTGAGGGGCTGGCCAAAATTAAAAAATTCAGCCGTCATCCGGTGGTGGCCATCGGCGGTCTTAACGAGTTCAATGTCCGGGAAACCGTTCTTGCCGGCGCCGATTGTGTTGCCGTTGTTTCGGCGATCTGCGCCGCGTCCGACCCGGAAGCAGCAGCGCGAAAATTAAGCAACATAATTGAAGAAGCTTTACTTCTCAGGAAATAACTTTTGTCTGGCAAACTCATCATTTTTGATTATTCCGGCACCCTCAGCCTGGAGGCCGTTGTCTTTGGCCGCTCCGACAACCTGATCCATCATTTACAGAAAAGCGGCCTGTCTGCTCTGGGAGTGGATAACGCGGCTTTGTTCTGGAAGATAGTTAATGAAACCTGGCAGGAAGGCAGTACCACCAGCGCAGGATACAAGAAAGTGATGCAGGAGTTCATCGCCAAATTGTTCCCGCAAAAAGCTATTGCCAACCGGGAGGAAATTGACCGGAGCGTTTCCACTTTTGTTGATGCCTATCTTGATCATTCCCGAATAGACGAACGCTGGCGGTCAATTTTGGAAAGACTGTCTCTGGACAAATCCGTAGAAGTCATTGTTGCCACAGACCATTATGCCGAAGCCACCGACGCCATCATCAATCATTTTGCCGGATGGGATATTCAGGCAGTATCACTTATATCTGATATTCGGAGTAATTTTGTCGTAGCTAATTCCGCTGATGTTGGCGTGCATAAAGCCCATCAACAATTCTGGTTGATGGTGAAAAATATTCTGCAGCTCAATTATAATCGTATTTTGCTGATAGATGATTTTGGACAGAACGAACAGCCGGATGATGCCTACGTCGATTCCGAAAAAATAAACGAACGCAGACAAATGACGCAAAAGATATTGCGCGATATCTTTGCTGCCGATGTTCAAATCATTTCCTTTGTGGCCAAAGATGAACAGGTGACAGCAATGATTGCTGAAGCATCGGGAAAAATTGAACAATTTTTGTTGTAAAGCTTCTTTAAGATTTACTTAACGATTTTTTGAATATCCTTAAATCCGGCATTGCCTGCCGAGCGTAATAATTCGAATAACACCATTTCGGCGCTGGTGATGAAAGCACCGACGTTTCTCATGGCGCCAAGGCCGATATCGCTGTTTTCTTTTGTTCGCGACGATACGGCATCTGCTACAATATGGACATTGTATCCATTGTCCAGCAACTCGATGGCAGTCTGATAAACGCAGATGTGGCTTTCGATGCCAATGATGATCATGTCCGGACGGTTGAGTAATTCCAGTTTTTCCTGAAACCTGTTGTTTCCCCAGCAGCTGAATGTCTCTTTAGCAATGCGTTCAATACCGCCGAGTTCTTCGACAACGTCAGGTATTGTTTGTCCTAATTTTTCCGGAATCTGTTCCGTCACAATCAACGGCAGGTTGAATACTTTTGCTCCCCTGATTACCTTTAGGGCATTGGCAAGAAGATTTTCCTTATCATGCATGGCCTGAAAAAGTTTATCCTGGATGTCGATAACAATTAGAGCGGCTGAACTGCGACTTATCATTATTATTCCCCTTTATATTTGTCGGCAATGAATTTGACGGGTAATTCTGGCAGGCAGTATAAAAACCAGGGGATAAAATGTCAAATTAAAAACCAGGTTGAAAGCAGGTTAATTGACTGTTTAATAAGTCAATGTTATAATAACTAAAAAATAGATAACTTTTGTTTTGAAGGAGCCTCTTATGTTCCAGATAGCATCATACGAAAAATATACTGACGGACAAACCATTTTTAAACAGGGGACGCATGGAGATTGGTTGTATGTGGTAGAAGAAGGCGCCGTGGAAATTTCGCGGCAGGAAAACGGCAGGAAAATAGTTATTGTAACCTTTGGTGAAGGAGAAATTTTCGGGGAGGTGGCCTACATAGCCAAAGTTGAACGATCGGCCACGGCTACAGCGATAGGTGATACTACCATCGGAGTTATCGATCGTGAATTTTTTGATCAGGAATTCAATAAACTGTCCGGAAATTTCCAGTTGATACTCAAAACGTTGGCTTTGCGTCTGAAAAAAGCGACTGATGTCCTTATCGCCATGCAGACTTGAGCAGCGGCAATTAACTGAATTGAGTATATAAAATCAACGGCAACCTGGGGTAACCGGCAGAAAAATGTTAATTAAAGCAGATAATTTAGCTGTAAATTGCGCTTGACAGCCATCCTTAATTGGGCTAAGCAATGCTGCCTTATCAATAAAATTTAGGAGGAATCTTTTGGCAACACATAAATCAGCAGAAAAACGTGATCGTCAAAGCGTCAAACGCCGTGAACGTAATATCAGCGGCAAATCAGCCGTTAAAACAAGAATTAAATCGGTGCTTAGTGCTGTGGGAACGAAGGATAGAGACGCAGCCGCCAACGCACTTAAAGCCGCTGTCCCGGCAATCGATAAAGCTGCAGCTAAAGGTGTAATTCACAAAAAAAATGCCTCGCGTAAAATTTCCCGGCTGACCAAAAAAATAAATGCCATCCAAGGCTAATCAATTTATGAAGCTATCTGCCTTCAATGGCAGATAGCTTCTTCGTCCTTTCTTAAATCCGGGAAATTAATTACTTATACCAAGCAAGCTGTGTGCTAAGGCCGTTTTTGTCGACCGATATCAACGGCTGGCGGGATGTATAAGTAATGTGCCTGCAAAACCTATCCCTTGCTCAAGCTGATCCTTTGAATTCAACTGCCGGGCGGCGATATAATGATGAGAAAATCAGGAGGAATTTTTATGAGATTTAACAGTTCCCGTCTCTTTTTTATAATTTCCATGCTTCTTGCTGCGCTGCTCATTATGAGTTGTACAAGTGCGCCGCATAGAAGATCGTCAGCGCCTAAACCCAGACAGGTAGAACAAGAATCTACAGATAAGAGCTTCTGGCGTGATCAGGTCAAGTACCCCTATGCCGTCAAATATGCCAAAGCCAGGGATAGTAAAGGAATTCAATGGGAAGTCGCCTATATGGATGAATATCGCGGCGGCAATCCTGATCCCAAGGTGCTGGTGCTTATCCACGGCAAAGGAGGCTTTGGAGCATATTTCGGTCATGTTATGAAAGTTGCTCTGGAAAATGGTTTACGGGTTATTGTACCC
This sequence comes from Smithella sp., assembly GCA_039679455.1. Taxonomy (GTDB): domain Bacteria; phylum Desulfobacterota; class Syntrophia; order Syntrophales; family Smithellaceae; genus MVRV01. Next base: position 19,076 of record JBDKUX010000062.1, read on the forward strand.
GATTTGCCCCATTGCGGTAAATCCATTCCGGGCAATCTGTATAAGCCTCTTTCCCGCAGTCTGCAGGATACACGCGAAGTTGTTCACGATATTATAGTGAACCAGTTGGGTGTGAAGAAAGCTGCTTATTTAGGCCACTCGATGGGTGGTCAATGGGTTCTTGGCTATGCTTTAACTTATCCTGATGCCGTGGGAAAAATAATTCTGGAAAGTTCGGCCGGGCTGGAGGAATATCCGACCAAAATTAAGATCGGCGGTAAAGAGATGCGCCTGTTTGATGATTCGCAAAGAGATATGAAGTCCTGGGAACACGTCTGGGGAGACCGTTTAGAGCAGACATTGCTGCAGGATGAAGAATACTGGAGGAATTTTGCATACTTCAAACAAAAAAATCCCAAAACCGGTAAAGTTGAACCCTCGAAAGTTGGTTTCTTTATTAATAATACTGAATACGCAGCATATTTTACCGAAGTGCGTGTTGCCCTGAACAATGGTAATAAAAGAGAACATTACAATTACTGTGCGGAAGACGCACGGGATATTTACTCCCTGGGAGTTGAAGTGCGCCGTGATGATCCCAACAGCCTTAATAAAAGAATAAAGAATATCAAGGCGCCCATTTTCCTGACTTATGGTGATAAGGAGCCGTTTATACCCGCCGCGCTCAGCGGCAAAACCAATTTGCAATGGGAAGTAATAAAGCCTTTCTATGATGATTTAAAACAGGCGGGAAATCCTCCCCTGGTTAAAGTATATAAAGGTGCAGGCCATTTCATTCATACTGATTTTCCGGGCCCGTATTCGCAGGATGTCCTCAGTTTCGTCCTTTACTCCAAAGTCGACGGCCCGCTGGAAAATGTCGACAAGTACAAAATGCCGCGTATTAATCTTCCTGAAGACGTTCAGTCTTTCCTCGATCAGTTCCGCAAAGACATGCTGGCTCATGATATGAAAAAAATAAGCCAACACTATGCCGTGAATTTTAAACAGGACGGCTACGACAGGAAAGCATTTCTCGATGTATTGAGCAAGACCGTCAACTATGTAACCAGGTATGAAATTAAACTGACAAAACATGAACCGGATATTAATTCCGGTGTCGCCTTAATAGAAGGTTCAGTTGTTTTGGGGGCGATGACGGTGCCTTTAGCCGATCATTCCATGATTATTAAAGAAAACGGCGTTTGGAAGTGGTATGGCAATCAAAAGTGAAGGCCTCGAAAAAAAGCCGGATGCCGCGTTGGGTGACTACTCTGGTTAACTGCCATGATGCAAACGGAAAAATCCAAGTTTGATCTGACTAATATCAAGCAACGATTCAAAAACAGCAATCTGCCTGTTGGCGATCTTCTATGCGCTATTGGAAAGACCTTTCTGGGTGCTCCTTATAAACCGGGAACTCTGGAGACCGGTCATAAGGAAAAATTAGTCGTCAACCTTGCTCAATTTGATTGTTTTACTTTTGTGGAAACAGTGCTGGCGCTGACCCGATGTGTTGTTGCCGGTAAAATGTCAAAATCTGAATTCCGGCGGGTTCTAAAATTAATTCGCTATCGGCAGGGTATAATTGACGGTTATTCTTCACGCCTGCATTATTTTACCGACTGGTTGAGGAATAACGAACAAAAGAAGATTTTACGGGATGTTTCCCGAAAGCTCGGGGCAGTCAGGCAGCGGAAAATAATTAATTATATGACCACTCACCGTAATGCCTATAATGCCTTATCTGATGAAAATGAATTCAAGAACATACGGCTTACGGAGAAAAATCTCTCCCGTAGAATTATCCGATTGATTCCAAAAGACAAAGTTAATCAGCAAAAAGAAAAAATTCAAACGGGTGATATCATTGCTTTTACTGTTGAGCAGGAAGGATTGGATGTTGCCCATGTTGGCTTTGCTCTCCGGCAGGGGGGGAATTTATATCTTTTACACGCATCCAGTAAAGAAGGAGCAGTGGTTGTCAGTGCAAAAACACTCGTTGCTTATCTGAAACAAAAGAAAAAAATTACCGGGATCATCGTTTCCCGTGTTTTATAATATTCTTAACTACTTTTGATCAAAAGGACCGTTCCGGAAAGATACCTGTTTAGGTTACAGACGGTCAATATCCAATTATTTTTTATTCTCTTTCTGCCGAAGGAATTTCTTGCCAAATAGATTTGTCAATGTTAGCATCACCCGCCGTTACGGGTTTTAAACATTAAAGGAAATCAAGACAAATGGCGATTAATGCAGCAAGTCAAAAGAGATTGGAAAATAGCAAAATGCAGCAATACGATATTTTGTTGTTGCGGCCATTTGCCCTCGTCGGTCGTAGTGTAATCAATGGAGTCAATCATCTGGGCGCGGCGACAATTTTTCTGTGTATGGCGATTGCAAGAGTAATCGGGCGCAAACAGTTTTTCAAAGCGGTTCAGCAGGTCTATTATATAGGAGCAAGGTCGATAACCATCATCATGCTGGTGAGCTTATTCACCGGAATGGTTCTGGGGCTGCAATCATATCATGCCCTGGTTAAATTCGGGGCTCAGGGCGCCGTCGGCTCTCTGGTTTCTCTTTCTCTCATTATGGAACTGGGACCGGTGCTTACCGCTATCATGATTACGGCCCGGGCCGGCTCGGCAATAGCGGCGGAAATCGGCATCCAGCGTATCAGTGAGCAGATAGACGCATTGCACACCATGCAAATCAATCCCCTTCAATATCTTGTGAGCCCCAAAATTACCGCAGCCTTAATCAGCTTCCCCCTGCTGACGGCTGTATTTGATCTTGTCGGTATCGTCGGCGGTTATATTTCCGGTGTTATGCTGCTGGGTCTGAATGCCGGCGTCTACACGCACAGCGTCAAGGCTTACGTGGAAATGAGTGATATAACCAATGGTTTTACCAAAGCTATAGTTTTTGCGTTGATCGTTTCCACCGTTTGTTGTTATCAGGGTTATTTCGCGCACATGCGTACGGACGGACGCGGAGCCAAAGCGGTCGGGCTGGCCACCACTTCAGCCGTTGTGATTTCCTGTGTACTGATTCTGGTTTCAGATTATGTTGTGACTTCACTGCTGATGTAGAGAAACAAATGAAAACTCCCTTGATTGAATTTCAAAATGTAACCAAGTGCTTCGGAACGCGGACGGTTCTCGACCGAGTCAACCTGCAGATTTATGAGGGAGAGGTTACAACAATAATCGGCCTCAGCGGCGCCGGCAAGAGTGTGCTCCTGAAGCAGATGATCGGACTTCTGAAGCCTGATGAAGGAACTATTCTTTTCCGGGGCAAGCCGCTTTCCGGCATGAAAAAAAAGGAAATTACCTCGTCTTTCGCCCAAATGAGCTACATGTTTCAGGACAACGCACTTTTTGACTCTATGACTGTCTATGAAAATGTTGCGCTGCCGCTTCGGGAAACGACAAACCTCAGCAAAGCGGAAATAGACCGGCGTGTTTTAGCCAGAATTGAACAAACGGAACTTGGCGACGCTGTTAACAAGTATCCGTCTGAACTCTCCGGCGGTATGCAAAAGCGTGTAGCTCTGGCGCGTGCTTTGATAACCGATCCCCGGATAGTCCTTTTTGACGAGCCGACCTCCGGTCAGGACCCCGTCCGTAAAAATGCCATTCTCACCATGATAGCCCAGTATCAGAGAAAATTCGGCTTTACCGCCATCCTTGTCAGCCACGAGATACCGGATGTATATTTTATTTCCAACCGTATTCTGGCCCTTTATGATCGTCAGATAGTTTTTCAGGGCACTCCGGAAGAACTGGAAAATTTCGATCATTCCTTCAAGGACGAAGTTATCTATAGTCTGGAAGCACTGCAAAAGGAATTATCCGGCTTATACTCCAAACGGCAGTTTGAGATTCTTAATCGTGCTCAGATGAAGCGCAAAGATTTTGGAGAAAAATACTGTGTCATAATTTTTGCTTTGGAAGAATTAAATAAAATTATTGAAAAATTAGGACACGATGCGGCGCAGGAGGCAATTCATGCTATGGGATTATATGTCGACAAGCATTTTGGTTCCCTGGGCGGCTTTTCTACCCGTAATCGTTTAAATGAATTTATTACGATGGTTCCATATTCGGATCTTACGGATGTTCAAATCGTCATACAGGAATTTATTAAAGATTTTCAGGAAAAAGGAAATAATGAGATTTGGGCGTTGTGCCGCAAACTGGTACCCTTGGGAGAATGTGTTGATCTCAATATCCTGGCAGGGGTTGCACAGGGGCAGCCTTTTGATGAAATAGACTCCGTTATTGAAACGGCCAGATCTCAACAAAAAGAAATAGGGCGGCTGCGCTGTATGGAAAGACGAAGGGAGAAGAGATGAAAAAGTATGCTATGGAGACAGTTGTAGGAATCTTTGTCGTTTTCGGTCTGCTCTGTATGGGTTACATGACCGTGAAATTGGGGAAGATTGATTTTTTGAGAAGTGATTCCTACTCGCTTATCGCCAAATTTACAACTGTCGCCGGTTTGAGAATCGGATCCCCGGTTAATATTTTGGGTATTGAAGTCGGGCAAGTGGAAAATATCACGATGGATCAGGAAGATCTCAAGGCGGTAGTGAAAATAAGACTTAAAAAAGGCATCAAAATCTATGATGACGCCATTGCTTCTATCAAAACGGAAGGGCTGATCGGTGACAAATATCTCAGTATAGATCCGGGAGGTGGAGGCGACCTGCTTGCCAATAATGGCGTCATTACCGAAACCCAGGCGGCAGTGGATATTGAGCAACTAATCAGTAAATATGCCTTTGGCGAAGTGAAAAAAGGAAAGGAAAAAGAAAAGGAATAGATTGCGGGAGGTTGGAATAATGAAAAAACAGTTTGCAATATTAAGTATATTGATTGTTCTTGTCTTGTCTGTTCCGGTCTATGCCGGTATACCTCTCACTACGGCTCAAGGTGCCGTTAACAGGGTACTCGACGTGTTGCGGGATCCCAAATTAAAAAGCCCGGCGGCGAAAGAAATAAAAAAAGAAAAGCTCCGGATTATCTACAAAGATATGTTTGATGAAATTGAATTTTCCAGGCGCACACTGGCGCGCAACTGGAATAAGTTCACCCCGGCCCAGCGTGCGGAATTTGTGGATCTCTTTGAGCAGGTTCTGGAAAAAGCCTATATTGACAAAATCCTGGCCTACTCCAACGAAAAAGTTAATTTCTATAAGGAAACCATGATTTCGGAAAACCAGGCGGAGATTCAATCGCGGATTATCACTCCCTCTAAAGAAATCCCCATCAACTACCGGATGATCCGCAAAGGCAGCAAATGGAAGACTTACGACGTAGTCGTCGAAAATGTTAGTTTGGTGCAGAACTATCGAACTCAGTTTAATGATATTCTGGCCAGCAACACACCTGAACAATTACTGGAGATATTGCGTAAAAAAGTAAAGACTCATTAATTCCAACCCGCATTATAAAAAAGGGTGACATTGCATGAAATCGTACTTACTTTCAATTTTCCTGTTTATTTTTCTGGCAGTGGGTCCGGTGCACGGAGCGGGTACTGATGCCGCCCAGGCAAATACGGAAACTTCTCCTTCGATTGTGGTTGTTGGGGAAACAGTTGAAACTACTACGGAAGCGCCGGATAAGACGGCTGATCCCTTTCAAGAGGAATATGAAAACGGTGAGTATACCGATAATGGTGCTAATGCTGCTTCCAAGGAAGAAAAGCTGGAAATTGCGGATCCTTTGGAACCATTCAACCGGGCCATGTTTCACTTCAACGATAAGCTTTACTTCTGGATGCTCAAACCGGTTGCCCAGGGCTACAAAGAAGTTGTCCCGGAGCCGGTTCGTATAAGCTTTAAGAATTTCTTTTCCAATCTCGGATTTCCGATCCGCTTCCTCAGTTGCCTGTTTCAGGCTGATTTCAGCGGTGCCGCTACGGAAGCCGGGCGATTCGGTGTCAATACCATCTGGGGAATCGGCGGACTGATGGATCCCGCAGCGAGCAAAGAATTGGATTTGCAGAAGCAGGATACAGACCTGGGTTTGACGCTGGCGTCCTATGGAGTAGGTCATGGATTTTATATTGTCTGGCCGCTTTTTGGGCCTTCCAGTCCGCGGGATACGATTGACTTGGCAGGGAGATATTTTCTTAATCCATTATCTTACATAACACCATGGTATTACCCTTTGGGGACCAAAGCTTTGGACGTGGTAAACGCAACTTCCTTGAGTATCGGTGATTATGAATCCCTTAAGGAAGCAGCCATTGATCCCTATGTAGCTTTGCGTGACGCCTACATTCAATACCGGAAAAAGCAAATTAAGAGAAAAAACAACAAGGCTGGAGCAGCCGGAGTGCAGCTTGAGGGAAACCTTACGAAGAGCGGCGCATATTAATATAAAGAAAGGATGATCAGGCTACGAAGAACTTTTCAATTATTGCATTGACGGCATTACTGATTTTCGCAATTGGTGGAACTGCCTCCGCTTCAGGGCTGTTTGGTCCGCCGCAAACCATTTCACGGGAAGCCGGAGGATTAAACACCTCCATCGGTTATTCTTACCAGGAGGATAAATTCGAGGACAACGCTCAATATGTCTTCCGGCAAAATCAGGTCTACTCGCAGGTGTCCTACGGTGCGAAGAATCGCTGGGAAATATACGGAAGAATCGGTGTGTCGGATTTAACAATCTCCGATGCTTTTACATCCAATAATGCTTCCACCCTGGTAACTTCCGACAGCGATTTTACTGAGCACTGGAAATTTTTCGGCACCCTGGGGGCAAAAGGGTTTTTACCGATCAATAAAATATTCGGAGTCGGCGCTTTTCTTCAGGGCAGCTATTATTTTGAGCATTTCAAATGTGAGGTTGCGGGAACCGATGCCGGCGCGCCTTTTACGGCCGACCTCAAGGTGCGGGATCTGTGGGATGTGAACTTCGGCATTGGTTTTCAGGCTACCGTTCCTTATGACATTAAACTTTACGCCGGGCCATATATCTATTATTCGGAAGCCAAGGCAAACCTCTCCGCCAACATTGCCGGACTTAAATTTGGAACACAGAAGATTTCTTTGGAAAACAAGTCGATTGCCGGAGGATTTGCCGGCATCGATGTGCCTCTGGCCAAAGGATTCCATCTGAATATCGAAGGACGGTATTCGGAACGATTCTCTTTTGGTGCCGCCATAGGCTATAAATATTAAAAACAGATTTGTCCGCCGCTCGGCAGGATCAGGACAGGCTTAATAAATAAGTCAGTCATGGTGAGCTTGTCGAACCACGCCTCCTCCTAGCCGCCGTCGTAGCATCATTGATTTGGAAATAGAATAACGTATTGCTCACCTGCTTTTGGAGTTGCGTATAAGCAGCGGGGAAAATATCTCTTGACTATTAACATGCAATGTGACAACTTTAAAAAGTAAGCAAAGTTAATTGTCTTTATATTATCTAACGTTAAACCCTCCTTAGTTGAACTTTTCCTAATAGATAGACACAACCATCGTGATCTTCGGAGTGTTGTTGGCTTTTCGCTTTCAGCGGCAATGAGCTTTTAAAAAAGCCCAAGAGGTAAGGCATACAAGCCCTCACTTTTTCCTTCCTTCTCAATCGGGAGACGGGCAGGGTTATATTGATGCTTTGTGAGGCCCCATCGGGGGATAAAGGAACAAGAAGTAATAAACAAGAAAGGGAATTAAAATGAACAAAAATTTGTATGTCGGCAATCTGTCTTATAAGATCACGGATGAGGATCTTAAATTTAACTTTTCCGAGGCAGGAGAAATTGCAACCTCATCGATCATTAAAGACAAGTTTACAGGCCAATCCAAAGGTTTCGGCTTTGTCGAAATGAAAACTGAAGAAGGCGCTGCTGAGGCGATTAGAAAATTCCACGGAGGAATGCTTGATGGTAAGGCAATTACTGTCAATGAAGCAAGGCCAAAGAAAGAATTCGGAGCCGGCGGCGGTAATCGCGGTGGCGGCGGATTCAACAGAGGCGGACGCAGCGGCGGCGGAAGATACTAAGATTATCTAAAAAGAACCATTATAAATAAAGAGCAGAAGGCTGTTTACGACAAATCTTCTGCTCTTTTGTTTATTTTAATGTCTATAAAAACAAGCGAGTTTAAGAGAGGAAAAAAACATGAAAAAAGAAGATTGTATACTCTTTAGTGGCGGAGCTCAGGGGGCGGAAGCGGAATTTGGCGCAAATGCGGAGAGCTTTGGAATTGAAGAAGTAAATTTTACATTTAATGGACATAGCATCATCCGCAAAAGTGGATTGCGTGTCCTCAATCACGAAGAACTGAAAAATGGAGATGTCAGTTTGGAATATATATCTAAATTAATGAATCGCCGTTACACTGATAATGAAACTTTTCGAAAGATTCTCCAAAGTATCTGGTACCAGATTAACAACGGTCAGGAAATTTTTGTAATCGGCGAAATACTTGACGATAATAGTGTTAAAGGCGGCACAGGCTGGGGCGCCGAATTCAGCAAAATTTGCAACAAACCATTAAATGTTTTTGATCAAAAGAAAAACAATTGGTTCACTTGGAATAAATTGGAATGGGTTGAGAACAAAAAGACAGATGCGCCTGTTATAAACCATGTCCATTTCACAGGAACAGGAACTCGTTTCCTTGAAGAAAATGGCAAGAAAGCGATCAAAGAATTATTCTCCAGATCTTTTTCTTAATTAATTGCTGATAAACCATGAAGATTGGGATTAGATTAACCGAGCTTCCCACTGTTTGTTGTGGGAAGCTTTTTATTGCTGATCACCGGTGTAAAGCAGTCTTATTCCATTTCTAAATCAATGATGATATCGCGGCGGCCCAAAACATCATCAAAGAATGCAAAAATATTTTCTATAAAAGCAAGTGGAGAAAGCCAATTGAACAGAATTCTGATTCCTCAAAAGAGGGGCAGGCTAAGGAAAATATGATAAAATTGGTATGGCGTCCCCGGATTATCCTAGGAGAATTTTTGACCGAATACCGTAAATGGATGTTTGGTCGCCTGATCATCAGGTTGACCCACTGGAAAGAATGAAAAAGATTGGACGGCGGAAGAGGGGGACAATTTTAACCACCAGTGGCATCAGGGGAGGTTGAGGGAAATCTCCGTTTTCCTCTTGACATTTCTTATCATGGATGTTCCCATATTCCCCCTTACCCGATTAGGCTAAAATCTCTTTATTAATTATTTTCCCTAAATTCTTTGCCCTATTCAGCAACAATTCATTTTGCTCTTGATCGTTTCCAATAGAGCCATAGACTATTCCTATTATTTCTAGACCAACAAACGTTGAAATATCATAGAAAGATTGCAACGCATTCTTTGCGCCAGAATCTATAACATTGGTTAATCCATAAGTTATTAATATAGCAACTTTCTTTCCTCTTTCTTGCATGAATCACATTATCGCCAAAGCGCCAGCAAGGCAGCATAGATTAAAGCCGGCAGAAGATTGCCGATCCGGATTTTGGCCACACTCAGCAGATTAATGGCGATGGCGACGATGAGTAATCCGCCGGTGCTTGTTATGGCGTTCAAAATAACAGGCTCCTGGAGAAAGGCCAGGTTGGAAGCCAGCAGGGTGATGAAGCCCTGTACCAGAAAGACGCTGACGGCGGAGAAGAGAACTCCCATCCCCAGGGTGGAGGCAAAAGCTATAGAGGCTACGCCGTCAAGCATAGACTTGATATAGAGAGTTGTGGCGTTTCCCGTCGTTCCATCCTGGATGGCGCCGACAATGACCATGGCCCCTGTGCAGTAAAGAAGGGAAGCCGTGACAAACCCTTCCACAAAGGTCGAGGAGTCGGATTTGGCCCGTCTTTTCAACCAATGGCCGATGTACTCCAGACCATCTTCAATCCGCAGTAATTCTCCCGTTAAGGCCCCTAAAAGAAGGCTGCCGACTATGGGGATGACCTCCTTCGCAGAAAGGGCCATCTGCAGACCGATGAGCAGAGTCGAAAGTCCCAATGTCTGCATTAAGATAGTTTTAATCCGCTCGGGGATACGCCGGCCGGCGGCGAGGCCTACCAGGCTGCCCGCTATAACAGCACCCGTATTGACTATTGTTCCTGTCAAAAAAACCTCCTTGATAGCATGATCAGATATCCCAGATGAAGATGACGCCGCTTGTAGGGAAAATCCATTCCTTATCGGAGACATTTATATCAATGGATTTACCTCTGTTTCTCGTTACACATGGCGATGGGTGACGACCGGCAAAAAAGCTCTCGGCGCGCACATTTTTCAAAACAGTCTTCTCATAGTTGAAATTAATATTCACTCCCCGGGTCGGATAGACCAGATAAACAGGGAAGATGTTATTGTTCCTTGCTTTTTTGGTGACGATTTCTATGGCGACTTTAACTTCGGAATTGATCTTTTTCTTTATCCGATCGCTGCCACACCAGACTTCGTAGCCGCGATCGGTCATCCTGGCATCGGTAATGGGAATATCTTCGTCATCAATGCGTACGCAATTGACATGAAAATCCCGTTCCATGACCAGTTCATCGCTGCCGCCCAACAGCCAGCGGTATTCGCACTGCGGATCTTCCATCAGGGCGGAAAGCTGCCGGTTATTCAGGGCGCAGCCGATCATAAAAACATCATTTTTTATGGTTTTTTTGTATTCAATATGTGCGCACACCTGGAAGTAGGCGTCCGTCCGCTGTTTACTTTCAGTTGATTCGGCCAGCTGGGCGATATTTATATCGTAGCGAAAGCAGGTGCGCAATTCCAGCTGCCGGTCCTTCTTCCCGAACAGGTTTTCGAACATCTCATAATAAATAGCGTCGCCCAGCTCTTCGTTGCGCGTACGGGCCTGAAAGCAATGCCGGATAATATTGTCAATGCGCGCAAGCGATTTTTCCTCTTCGGGAATGAAAATTCGCCGCAGCCGGGGTTCCACGGCGTCGGTTTTGCCTTTTTGCAGGAAAATGCGCGGCGCTCTTTTTCCCAAAGCGCAAAGCACTTCATAACTGATGGTTTTCGCTTTTGCTGCGATTTCATTGGCGCTGATGTATTCGCTGCCCTGTTGGCCCAGCAGAACAACTTCATCACCCACGGCGCAGTCGGGAATATGGGTAACGTCAATCGTGCACAGATCCATGGAAATCCGTCCGACAACAGGTGCTCGCCTTCCGTTTATCAAAGCCTCTCCCAGATTGGACAGGACTATGCCGTAGCCGTCGCCGTAGCCGACAGGAATGGTGGCGATGCGCGTTGTTCCCTTGGTTATGTAAGTGCTGTTGTAGCCGATGCCGCAGCCGGGAGGAAATTCCTTTATCAGGACGATCGTTGTTTTAAAAGACATCACAGGAGCAAGCCTGGCTTTGGCTTCCGTTGCGGGTGACGGATAAATGCCGTAAGTCATGATTCCCGGTCGCACCATATCCAGATTGAATTGCGCATAATTTAAGATTCCGCCGCTGTTATCCATATGCCGGAGCGGTATCTTAATGTTTCGGCCCTCCAGCTCTTTTAATAAATTGGAAAACAGTTGCCACTGCTGATCGTTGTAAGGAATGTCAATTTCGCTGGATGCCAGGTGGGTGAATATTCCTTCCAGTCGAATATTCGGAAGCGCCAGAATGTCATGAACGAGTTGCAGCGCTTCGCCGCACATGGTGCCGCCCCGTCCCATGCCGGTATCCACTTCGATATGAACGCAGATGGAACGGCCCGCTTTTTTCAATGCTTTTTGCAGCTTTTGGGTAAAAGTTAAATCGGAAACCGACGGCGTCAGGTTATATTTGATAATTTCTTCTATCTCCGATTCGATGGAAGGTCCGAGAATGACGATGGGCGCTTCAATGCCGCTGATACGCAGCTGTATGCCTTCGTCCGCGTTGGCGACGCCCAGCATGCGGGCGCCGTTTTTCAAGGCGACATTGGATATTTCAATCGCGCCGTGTCCGTAGGCATCAGCCTTGACGGGCTGCATGAAATCAACACGCGGTCCGATCAATCTTTTTATTTCTCGTAAATTGCTGATGAAATTGTCGAGATTGACTTCGACCCAACTGCGATATTTATGCTCTTTTTTTAATTCCATTTTCATGCTTAGTCTCTACTTCCCGGTCATTGTAAAAACACCATCCCAGGGTGTCGGTGGAGCATTCTCTTTCAGGTTCCTGCAACGTCCAATATATAACGTGGAAGCCGTGTCTTCCGGCTGGATACTCAACGTTTTTTGGAAGGCGGCGATTGCTTCATCCCATTCGAAAGCGCGGTAAAACGCCAGGCCTTCTTCAAAACTGCTGATGAATTCTTTAAATTCAAGTTCGTCTTTCTTTTCGCCCAATAATTCATAAATTTTAACGGGCAGCTTTTTGCCTTTGACGCGCACCCAGTCCAGTTCCCGGCAGCACATGGAGTCGCGAACCGCGTTGTATGTGAACTCGCTGATGATTATGCTGGTCCCGTATTCCTTGTTGGTCCCTTCCAGACGGGAACCAAGATTGACCATATCACCCATTACCGTATAGTCAAATCGCATTTGCGAGCCCATATTGCCTACAACCATTTCTCCACTGTTGATGCCTATGCCAATGTTTAAAGGCTGCTTGCCTTCTTCCCGCCACTTCTTCTGCAGCCGGTGGAGTTCGCTCATCATGTCCAGGGCGGTCCGGCAGGCCCTGCGGGCATGATCGGGCTGTTCCAGCGGCGCGCCAAAGATAGCCATGATGGCGTCACCCATGTACTTGTCCAATGTTCCATCGTATTTGAATACAATGTCGGTCATGGCGGTCAGATACTCATTGAGCAAATGAACAAGTTCCTCCGGACCGAGCTTTTCCGAAATAGTTGTAAAGCCGCGGATATCCGAAAATAAAACTGACAGATCTTTCTTGTCGCCGCCAAGTTTCAGCTTGGACGGGTCTTTGAGCATTTCGTTGATGACGGACGGTGTCAGATAGTACTGGAAGGCGCCGCGGATCTTCTTCTTTTCCCGCTCTTCTGTGATGTAGCTATAAACGGTGATGCCCAGATAAACGGTGAGCATGGTCAGTATCGGATAAACAAGATTCAACCAGATATTGAAGCTGGAGAAAAGAAACACATTGGCAGCCACAAAAGCGCCGATGAGCATCACGGCGGCGAAAATGCCTTTTACCGCTTTCAGGCGGGGAATGATCAGTCCCATCAGCAGGCCGGCCAGGATAATAGTGCAAAGATCGATAAAGCGGGTAAAGCCGGAGTGGATCAAAAAATTACGATGCAGAATATTATCGATTACCGTTGCATGAATTTCAACTCCTGGATATGCAGCGCCAAAGGGAGTTACCCGCACATCGTAAATACCGATGGCGGTTGCTCCCACAAGAACGATCTTGTCACGGATTTTTTCGGCGGGAATCCTTCCTTGCAGAATATCGGAAACAGAAAAGTGCGGAAAAGTTTTTACCGGGCCCAGATAGTTTATTAAAAGCCTTCCCGATTCGTCGGTGGGAATGACGGTATCGCCGATAATTATGCTTTCCGTGCCGTAACCCGCCAAATTTAATGAAAGCTGTGGCCAGTCCAGATATTGCTGTAAAACGGAAATGGGAAGAGATGAATAATAGTTGCCGCCGAACTTAATCACCAGGGGTGCCCAGCGCAGAGATCCGTCGGTATCGGGGATAATATTGAAGAAACCGCTGTTGACTGCCGCCGTGGAAAAGAATTTTAAATTGGTCTGCGGTGCGTAAGCTTTGGGTAAAGGGGTATCATCTGCATTCTTTTCCGTGCAGTTGACAAGCTGGTAGCGTGAATTTTTTATATTCTCTTCATGTTCAGCGATTTCTTTTTCCGACAAGTGAGCAACGTCTTTATCACTTAAGTGAAAAAAATAGCCTAGCGTTGTATTTTTAGCACGGCTGATTGATCCGGCGAGCGCGGCGTCTGCATCGGAGGCCGCCTTGTTTGATTCCGAAAAGACAATATCAAAACCTATTGCTTTTGCGCCCGAGGCTTTCAGCCGATCCACCAAAGCTTTGATGGTTGCACGGGGCCATGGCCAGCGACCCAATTCGTTCAGACTCTTTTCATCAATAGATGCAATTACTGTCTCCGGTCCCGCGGGCAGTGTCCCCCGCGACGCTATTCGCAGGTCGAGAGTTTTTAATTCCATGAAACGCAGAAAGGCAAAGTCAAAAAAGAAAAGAACAAGCGTCAGTAAAATTACCAGGATGGTGATTTTTAAAGGCGTGGCTTGAAGATGTTTATTAATAAATTCCTTCATGAACTTTCTTCTTGGAAATATCTTGCGTTCTCTTTAGATTTGTTATCTTCCCAGATGCGGATCAGTCTTTTGCAGATAGTTGACTACATAATCCCGTACAGAATCTTCCAGCGAGGAAAAAGCAACTGGACAGCCTGCAGCCTTGAGTTTATCCATTTTCGCCTCTGTGAAATACTGGTATTGATTGCGCAGTTCTTCCGGCATTTCTATATACTCGATATTGGGCTTTTGCCCTAAAGCTGCAAAAACGGCATTGATCAAATCATTCCAGGATCTGGCCTTGCCTGTGCCCAGATTGAAGATGCCGTTGACATCCTGATGCTGCAGCAGCCACCACATAGTGTTGACGCAATCTTTGACGTAAACAAAATCGCGCAGCTGTCCGCCGTCGGAATATTCCGGCTTATAGGATTTGAACAGACGCACCTTGCCTGTTTCTTTAATTTGATGAAATGCTTTGAAGATTACACTCGTCATGTCTTCTTTATGATATTCATTGGGGCCGAAGACATTGAAAAATTTGATGCCGGCAATTTTATCTTCCAGCGAATTCTTTAATGACCAGAGATCTAAAACCTGTTTGGAGTAGCCGTACATATTAATCGGCCTCAGAGAATGAATGTTATTGTGATCATCGGAAAAACCCTGCGAACCGTCGCCGTAAGTGGCGGCGGAACTGGCGTAAATAAAACGGATGCCGTGTTTAATTCCCCACATCGCCAGAGTCCGGGTATAGGAGTAATTGTTTTGCCAGAGGTAATCGGCATCGCGTTCGGTTGTTGAAGAACAGGCGCCCATGTGAATTACCGCCTTAACCTTGAAAGGAACGCGGTCTTCACAAATAAGAGGCAGAAAATCGTCTTTGTGAATAAATTCGGCAAATTTCCTGTTAACCAGATTTTTCCATTTATTTTTTATTCCCAACCGGTCAACAATAACAATATCGTCAATACCTTCCTGATTAAGTTTCCAGACGAAAGCGCTTCCGATAAATCCGGCGCCACCTGTGACAATGATCATGAGTCCAGCTCCTTTGCTTTTTAAGTACAAAATACATAGATTTCAGTATTACCGAAAAGGATTGATGTCAATAAGGAAAATGGCTGAGGTGCAACCTTTACAATTTGACGAATTGACAATTGTTTCCCTTTTGCCTATATGGTCGGATAATACAGCAGATGAAAGAGGATGTTCCTAAAGGAGTGCAGGAAGTAAAGGATTCGATGGTGCAACACACGGAGAAAGTCAAGGAAAGTGTTACACAGGAATTCAAGGAAATCAAAAATGGTATCTCCAGGCCGCTGACGGAAACGAAATCGAAAGACAAGTAACTTTTAAAACCAAGCATGACAATATTAAACAGAGATTTTTATGAGCGCGATACGATAGAAGTTGCCCGTGCTCTTTTAGGGAAAAAATTAGTGCGTCGGATCAACTCTGCCGAGTTGAGTGGAATGATCATAGAAACCGAGGCTTACTGCGGTCGGAAAGACAGCGCCTGCCACGCTCACCGCGGTAAAACTCCCCGCAATGCCGTTATGTTCGGCCACCCCGGTCATGCCTATGTTTATTTTACCTACGGTATGCATTACATGCTTAATTTGGTAACGGAAAAGGAAGGAAATCCTTGCGCCGTACTGATCCGGGCGATTTTGCCTCTTGCCGGCATTGCAGAAATGGAGGTCCGCCGGGGGAAAAAGGGGAGAGTTCTGACCAACGGCCCGGCCAAACTTTGCCAGGCTTTCGGTATTGATAAATCATTGAACAACTGGGATTTAACCTGCCATAAAGAATTGTGGGTGGAAGACTACAAAATCATTCCGGAGCAAATGATTACAGCCACGCCCAGGATAGGCATTGATTACGCCAAAGATGAACACCGCGAAGCACTGTGGCGGTTTCTGGTTAAAATGTAATATGTTCTTCCCTGTCTTCGGGCCAAGCACAAAATTAGAACAAGGGGTTGCAACCCCTTGTTCTGTGGTATGCTGTGCTCGTTTCTTACAGGCTGTCTCCGAAATCTTCTCGAAACCTGGCCACCAGTTTGGACTGCCAGTCGGATACGGTGGCTAACCGGCCAAAGAAGAAACGGAGGATTTTGGGTTCCTCCACAAATTTCAACCCTTCAATCAATTTGCGGTTTTCATAAAGCCAGACGATCCGGTCAACGGCATATTTAACCTGGGAGAGCGTAAAGACACGCCGCGGCATGGCCAGGCGCAGCAGTTCCATATTGGAAAATGTTTCATTGCCGTCTATGTCCCGCTGTTCCGACAAGGTGCCTCTTTCCATCCCCCGCACACCGCCGGCTATAAAGACAGCAGCAGCCAGTGCACCGGCCGGGTATTGACTTTGCGGGATATGGCTTGCAAATCGCATGGCATCGAGATGACAGCCCAAGCCTCCTGCGGGCGTTATGACCGGGACACCTTTCTTCTGCAGTTCAGCGGTCATATAGGCGATAAACTGGGGGCCCTGGTTGATCATATCTTCATCCATGGTCTCTTCCAGGCCAACGGCGATAGCTTCCATCTCACGCACGGACATGCCGCCATAGGTAAGGAACCCTTCATAAAGCGGCACATACTCCCGAATCTTCAAATACAATTCCTTGCTGCCGGTGCAGATGCCCCCTCCCCGGGCGCACCCCAGCTTACGTGCGGAAAAATAGATGATATCCGACAGATCCGACATGGCGCGGGTAATCTCCCGAATGCTCATGTTTTTACACTTTTCTTCCCGGGTCTTGATGAAATAAAGATTGTCCGCCAGCAGGCTGGCATCCAGCACCACGAGAATACCATATTCCTCGCATACTTTGCGAACTTCAGTCATGTTCTCCAGAGAAAACGGCTGACCGCCGATCAGGTTGGTTCCCGCCTCAAAGCGGAAAAAAGCGATTTTGTCCGGGCCGTATTTTTTAATGACTGCTTTAAGTTTTTCAATATCGATATTGCCCTTAAAAGGATGGCTGCTTGTTACCTTCAATCCCTCGTCAATCAGGATTTCTTCGACGATTCCTCCGTTTAAAACAATATGGGATTTAGTGGTTGTAAAATGATAGTTCATGGGCACAACGTAGCCCGGTTTGACAAAAAGCTGGCTTAATATATTTTCACAAGCCCTTCCCTGGTGGGCGGGGAGGAAAAATTGTTTGCCAAAAAGCTCCTGTGATTTGCTTTCGAGTTTGGAAAATGTTTCCGATCCGGCGTAGCTGTCATCCGCTTCCATCATTGCCGCCAGCTGCTTGTCGCTCATGGCATTGACGCCGCTGTCGGTGAGCATATCCATGAAGACATCGCGGTTCTTCAATAAGAATGTGTTATTGCCTGCCTCGGTAATGGCTTCCATACGGCGTTCGACGGGAACGAGATTTAATTTCTGCACGATTCGGACTTTGTGCATTTCCAGGGGAATATTGTCTCCACAAAATAATTTAATTTCTGACATCGGTAAGTACTCCTAACTATTCAAAAATTTATTTAGAACTTCCACTTGGCGGTTGGAGCATAGAAGAATCGATCCGGTATGTCAATGGAATAAAGACAAATAAGGTATGTAAACATGAGATCAAATTTCCCTGATCATCATAAAATTGATCTGCCTGCCGGTGATGCCTCCGGAGCCGCGGTGGGAGAAAAAAATATTCTGATTGCACATGGTGCAGTAACCGGATGATTCGATGTTCGCCGCCGGAATGCCGCAATCCAATATCTGCCTGCGGTTGGCTTCCGGCAAATCGACCACCCATTTGTTGCTTTTCGCAGCTTTCGGAAACAAAAAAGATTCTTGATTTTTTTGTGCCCGGAAGGCTTCAGCGGTGGTGTTATCGACTTCATAGCAGCAAAGTCCTATGGACGGACCTATGGCCGCCAGAATATCCTGCGGCAGCGATCCATACCGCTCACGCATTAACCGGATAACTTTAGCGCTGATGGCTAAAGCCGTGCCTTTCCAACCCGCATGAACTGCCGCAATAACTTTTTTTGCCTTGTCAACAATGAATACCGGTACGCAGTCCGCCGTTTTGATGCAGATAGCCAGGCCGGGACGACTGGTGACAATGGCATCGTAACTGAGTTCGGATTGTGAAGAAATATGAGAGCGCTCAGCCCCGACAACAAGTATCCCATCACCATGAACCTGGTTCAGAACTAGAAACTGTTCCAGGGGTATGTCGAAAGACTTGGCCAGTTTCGACCAGTTTTGCAACACCCGGAACTCCTCATCGCCCTCACGGAAACTCATATTCAGGCTTTTATAATCTTCTTGAGAAGCGCCGCCATGTCGTGTGCAAAAGGCATGGTCAAGAAAATCACATTGATCAAGAATTGCTGATTGTAGATAAGGGATGGAATTCTTCTTTGCCGGTTTGAACATAAATTTTTATATTATTATGAAAAGTTGAAATAAAGTTTTACCTGATTGCGACCGGCATTCTTGGCTTCATAAAGCGCGTTGTCAGCCGCCGAAATCAAAGCATTATCGGTATCCCCGTGCTGCGGGTAAGATGCAACTCCGAAAGAAGCCGTGACCTTAATAACTGACCCTTCGAATGTAATTGGTGTATCTGAAATCGCCATTCGTAATTGCTCCGCCCGCTCATAAGCCTTTTCGCCGGTCATGTCGGGGCAGACCAGCAAAAATTCCTCACCGCCGTAGCGGCAATAAATATCGCTGCCGCGGGAATACTTTTTGATTAGCTCGCCGAATACCTTTAAAACTTTGTCTCCTGCCGGATGACCGTAGGTGTCATTTACATTCTTGAAGTGATCGATATCCCCCATGATTAAACTTACCATGGTATCTTGACGTTGCGCACGAATCAGTTCACGACCAAGAGATTCTTCCAAATACCGGCGATTAAACAGGCCCGTCAGGGGATCACGAACGGATTGGTCACGCAATTGAATATTAAGATCCCGCACTTCTTTCTCCGCTTTAACTCTTTCGGAAATATCCATAAGCGTGAAAATCACATCATGTTTTCCGCCGATGCTCATGCGGGTGCCGGTGGCCTCAATATGAATTTCAATACCGTCCTTGCGCAATCCACGGTAGATAAAAGTTCCTTCCCTTTTCCGATCATCAGCCAATATTTTGCGGATTCGTTCTCTGAGGGCAGGATGATCACTTTCAACAATAATCTTCAGCGGACCCAATTGCAGAATTTCATCTATGTTGTATCCGAAGATTTCAGCCAGTTTGGAATTTACATAACTGAATTTACCGTCTTCGATGATTCCAATCCCGACCAATGATTGATTGACCAGGCCCCGGAATCTTTCTTCCGACTCCCGTAAAGCACGAGTGATATGTTCATTTTTCCGCAATGATGCTTCCAGTTCATCGGTGCGGCGACGCACCTGTTCCTCCAGAACAATCGTTGTATGGAAAAGATTGAAATCCGAACCTTGCACAGATGTGTTGCGTTCAGCGCG
Organism: Smithella sp.; assembly: GCA_039679455.1. Taxonomy (GTDB): domain Bacteria; phylum Desulfobacterota; class Syntrophia; order Syntrophales; family Smithellaceae; genus MVRV01. The sequence goes on from JBDKUX010000062.1 coordinate 38,740, forward strand.
ATTCATAAGAGATTGAATGATCTTGTTCAGCCGGGCAATTTCAGCACGTAAATCTTGCTCCTCCTTTTTTCCTTCCGGTATCTGCCGGTCAGACATTATCCACCTCTTGGGCAGTGCCTATAATAATGCCGGTGAGAGTTTGATTGACATGTATACCATGGAACTGCTCTCCATAAGTACTGAAACCTATTGTATTATGGTCCCGGAAAATCTCTCCGATACAATCTCTGATGCCCATCTGGTCAATTTCCAAAGCCCGCAGAATGCAATCAAAACCGATGACAAGTTGCGGTAACCCTATTTCTTTACTGCTTTCGTCAAAAGTTCGCTCCAGATCCTTTTCCAGATTTATGCCATAGGCAACCCTCAGTACCAATCCCTCCTCAATGGCGCAAAAAAAGCTCATGCTGCCGTCAGGGTTGACTTTTTGAATAGAGCGAACATAATCCGTGCCGTCGATCATCACCACGACCGGCCAACTGGCATAGAGCTTGGGGGTGAGATCGTTCACATCAACGCCCAGCATCCGGGCGTAGGCTTCGGCGGCAGGCATTCCGTCTATTTCCTTGACAATACGTTTTGCTGTGTCGGCTTCCGTAACTACAAGTCGTTTGTCTGTTCGAACAAAATGCTGTGTGCGAAATATTTTGAAAGGCAGAGAAGTGGTAATCAGGGTCAGGATGGCGCTGTCAGAATGGAAACGGCCATCATAATAGACTTGTGTCCCGGTGAATTTCATATCGTCACCCGCTGAGCCGCCAACAAGAGGGAGTTTGTCCAACGCAAGATGTAATGTGTATGCCACGAGTTCCTCGCGCATGGATAAGCCGTCAATAAGCATAAACGCGAAGCTGTTGTTGGAATTTGCCTCAGGCACTTTGCCTTCCAGTTTTTGCAAAAGGGTTTGAGCGAAGGCATAGCCCCGGGTAATATCGAACTGCTGCAAACCTTCAAGGAGTCCGGTAACCACCTTGCAACTGCCGTCAGGGAAACTTGCTCCGGATAGACTATGCTGAAGATAACCGGCAGGGCCAATTTCTCCTGCTGTGGTGCATCCTACTGCTTGTATTCCTGCAAACAAATGCCCCAACTCATCGGCCAGAGCTTCCAAGTCATATTCACTCGAACAAAAGAAAACTACAAGTTCCATGTCCGGCTGAACAACTCCTGCATAAAATTCCCGGGCCGCCTGGCGCGCATCGGCTGTACTTGTTTGGAATGTGCGAAATTTACTCTGAACATTCATAATTGTTTTCCACCTTTTTTACATCAAGTGTTGGCAATCCTTGGCTTATGCCGATGCTGCGATGTAACACGGAAATTGTTTATACTTAATCTCATGATAAAAAATAATATTTTCATTTTTTTCTAAAACAAGTCAAAGAGAAGTTCTTAATTTGCTTTTATTTCGATTTCCTGCGAAGTGTTAATTAGTGGTGATTTTGCACAATAAACTGAAATTTTCAAGCAGGGATTTTCGGGATTACTTTGAAGTCAAAATGAATCAATAGAGATGCAGGCTACCCAATTATCTTTGTGATAATTTAGTTTTACAAGGGAGCATTACAGAATTTCTAAATCCTGTATCTTAATTGTGCACAAAGGTTGGCCATGTCTTCCGGCATTTCGGCTTCAAAGACGACTCTCGCGCCGCTTTGCGGGTGAGTAAAAGAGAGCTTGGCGGCATGCAGTGCCTGCCGGTTCAGCGCCTTGAATTGCGCCTTTAAAGCCGTATCGGTGACGGTACGAATCTTAGAAGCATTGCCGTAAACGGCGTCGCCCACAACCGGATAGCCACGATCGGAGAGATGCACCCGGATTTGATGAGTCCGGCCGGTTTTGATTTGCACATCGAGCAGTGTTGCCAGGCCATAACGTTCTTTTACTTTCCAGTAAGTAATGGCGTCCCGGCCGCGTTTGCTTTTTGTGGACATCTTTTTGCGATCTCCCGGATGCCTGCCCACAGGCAGAATTATCTCACCCCGGTCGTCTTTTATGTTGCCCCAGACCAGCGCACAGTAGGTTTTTTCCACTTCATGGTTTTTAAATTGAGCCGTCAGGCTGCGGTGGGCGGCGTCGGATTTGGCCGCCACGATCAATCCGGAAGTCCCTTTATCCAGGCGATGAACTATTCCCGGACGTAAAACTCCGCCGATGCCGGACAAATCATGGCAATGAAAAAGCAGGGCGTTTACCAGGGTATGATCATAATTTCCCGGTGCAGGATGGACAACCATTCCTGCCTGTTTATTCACGACGATAATCGCCGCATCTTCGTAAACTATATTTAAGGGAATTTCCTGCGGGACGGCAACTGCTTCTTTGGCCGGTTGCAAATTGAGCCGGATTTCATCGCCTTCCTTCAAGCGTTGGCTGGGTTTGGGCGCGAGACCATTGACCAGCACTTCACCTTCTTCAATGGCGCGCTTTACCTGGGAGCGGGAAAGGGTCTGGTCATTTTGCGCCAGAAATATATCAAGCCGCTGCCCGCTTTGACTGTGGTCAACCGTAAATATCTTAGATGATAGCTTATCAGCAATCATTGTTTTTAAAAATTTTTCTGATAAGAGACATTAAACAATTCCCGCCTGTTTGCGGCAGTACTCGCGGAAATTATTCACGGCGATAAAAAATTCCCGCATCATGATCACCCAGAAATAGCGTCCCCGCGGTGTCAAGTGTAAATCCGGTGATAAATAACGGAAAGAGCCGGCCAGAGTAAAGGCGATCATCTCTTTCCACAGCGATTTTAAAAACTTTCCGTCGTATTTTTTTTCCAGTTCTTCTATATTTATCTTTGTGCTGAAAAGCCTCATCAGAAAGTCATAGCTCATTTGATCGTGGAGATTGAAACTGCGGGAGGCCATAAGGGGAACTGTGTTTTGCTCAAGAGTGGCGATATATTGATTGATATCAAATGTATTGGCGTAGCACGTTCCATGCAGATAACCGATGGCGCCGCTGCCCAGCCCGGCATATTCATCGTAATCAACAACGTATTCGTCGATCATTGTCTTTTTGCTGTTCTTGCGTGAAAAGCACCAGGCCGAGGAATAGTCATAATCATTATATAAACGCCGGGCGATCTTTTTATATAATTTTTTTTCGCGGTTAAAATCAACTGTTCCGATTGTCCTGTTCATCAGACCCTGTGTGATAGTCGAAACCATCAAGGGATAAAAGGTGACCTGCTGCATTTTTAATTTTATCAAAATATCCAGATCGGCATCCAGCATTTCCGGTGTTTGCGTGGGAAAGTTGAAAATCATATCGGCGTTGAGGGTATCGAAACTGCCCTGAAATTCGCCGAGTTTTTCGGCAATTTCTTCGCCGGAGCCGTATTTTTCCAGCCGTCCGATTTTTTTCAGCAGTTCGTCATTGAAGGTCTGAACGCCAACGGAAAGACGATTGACCCCGGCCTGCTGCAAAACGGCGATATTCGCCGGCATCAGATGGTTGGGGTTTGTTTCCACCGATATTTGCCGGATGGGAAAGTTTTTACGAGCGTATTGCAATACATTGGCCAATTCATCAATCAGAACTGTGGGCGTTCCGCCGCCGGCATATATTCCGGTGAAGGAATAGTTTTTCTCCCGGTAGAGTTTGATCTCGTTGATCAGCGCGCGAAAATACTTACGGGTCAGCGTCTCTTCAAAGCGCACCCGGTGAAAGGAACAATAAGGGCAAAGTTCTTCGCAAAAAGGAATATGGATGTAAAGAAGTCGCTGTTTATCATCATTACAGAGAGGCAGGTTAGGTGCAGGGCCTTCTTCAAATTTCAGCGCCTGGGCAAATTGATTCTTGACAACTTTAGTGATTATTTGGTTTAGCAAATTCTACCTCTTATAAATTATTGAATAGCTTAATATAAGGATGTGTAACAAAAGAGGGGCCGTAATTGCAAGCTACAATTCCTTGAAATAACGACAAATAGATGTTATAGCCCCCGGCGAAATATTTAACAGGTGGTAAAATAATGGCTGAAAACAGAGTTTTAACGTTGTGGAATGAAGAAGGGATCAATAAAGAGGACACTGCCGTTTTACGTAAAAAGTGCTCCGAGGTTGCTGCGCCTCTGGATAAGGAATCACGTGGCGATCTTCAGACTCTTATCGATTCTTTTTTAGCCAGAGACGATGCCTCCGGTCTTGCCGCCCCGCAAATAGGTATTAGTAAAAGAATTATTGTCTTTCGTATTAAAGGCTTCGAGGAAAAAGGGAAAATAAAGCCCGACGAGTATGAAGTGCTGATCAATCCGCGAATTACTCAGGCGCGCGGTGAAAAAGTAAAAATGGCCGAGGGTTGTTTATCCTGTCCGGATATTCAGGTCGAAATCAGCCGCTTTCCGGAAATTAAGGTACGCGCCCTGAATGCCAAAGGGGAGAAAATCAGTAAAAGATACGTTGATTATGTCGCCCGTATTGTCCAGCACGAGACCGACCATCTGGACGGTAAATTAATCGTCGATTATGAGGGCGACATGTATTATCCCAAGAAAAAAGAAAGTTTTTTCAACAAAATCTTTGGTTAAACTTGATTAATTACGGATATAAGCCGATGCATATTTCAGCCGCTGCGAATCATAAAATCATAGCTTTGCTGATGAAAAATTTCTCACCATGTGGGGAAGGATTACCCTGTTATTATTTTAAAAAAAAAGGCTGGATAAAGAAGACAAAATATATTAGCAAGCAATTTCAACGATATAGGATGGATTAAAAACATCTGTTGAATTGGCATATAGATTGCTTTTACGCTATCTGAAAATAAACAGGGGGCATGGATATAAAAAAGCTTTGACGCATGTAACTTGTACAACTTTTTTTGTCAGTGACAGCATTAGCTGCCGACAAACCTGCTTTTATTGTTAGTATTGATTATTAAGGCGATTATGTTCCCTTATTTTTTGAGGGTAATATAATAATTAAAACAAATTTAGAGGAGGATTTAAGATGAAGCGTTTAGTATTGTTAGTTGTAGCATTGGTATTTGCAATGGGAACCACCGTTATGGCAGCTGAGAAGGCCGCTGCTCCCGTCAAAGAAGAGGCCGCAAAGGTAGAGAAAGCTGAAGAGAAGGCTCCTGCAAAGAAAGCTGCCAAGAAAGTAAAGAAAGCAAAGAAAGCTCCGAAGAAAGCTGAAGAGAAGGCTGCACCGGCTCCCGAAGCAGCTCCGGCGGCAAAATAAGTTATAATAAACTTATTTAAGTCTGAAAAAAGGACAGGTTTTGCCTGTCCTTTTTTGTTTCCTCCAAAGCCGTTTTTATTAAATCTTGAAAACAATTCATACTTGTAGTAACCTTACGTTATTAAATTTGCATTAGATTAAAATATTAACGGATCTTCGGTTGTTGAAGGGAAAAAGTTTTTGCCTTGTCCTTCCCGCGGTCGGGAAAATCTTTCCGAATTTACCATTTGTGCGCATTGCGCCAGTGTTGTACCATGTTCCAGGTTTTTCAATAAAAAATTTTTTATGGCGGTATGCATTTTTCTGATCGTATAGTCTCTTATTCTTAAATATCTTGGTGAAATAAAATGAAAAAAACGCCTTTATATGAAAAGCACGTTGCCTTGAAAGCCAAAATAATTGATTTTGGCGGCTGGGCCATGCCCGTCCAATACACAAATGTTATTGACGAGCACAGAACAACCCGCAGTACTGCCGCCCTTTTTGATATCTGTCACATGGGGGAAATCGTGGTGAAAGGGCCGCAAGCCTTTGATCTGCTGCAGTATGCCCTGACCAGAAATCTGCAGAATCAGAAAAACGGCCAGGTTAAGCTCTCCGCCCTGCTCACCGACGACGGTGGAATAATAGATGACTTAACAGTTTATAAAGTGGCGGCGGATTTCTATGTGCTTGTAACCAATGCTACAACCTGTGAGAAGGACTGGCAGAGGATATGTGCTTTGCGGGAAGACAAGGGGTTTGAAAGCACAGTGGAAAATGTTACTGAGAAGGTGGGTAAACTGGATTTGCAGGGGCCGTCTGCGCAGGCGATTCTTTCCACTTTGACCGATTATGATCTGAATAACATTCGTTATTATCATTTTGTGGAAGTAAGAGCGGCGGATCATTCATCGATTATATCCCGCAGCGGCTACACCGGTGAAGATGGGTTTGAAATTTATGCTTCAGCGAAGGCAATTGGCGATCTTTGGGATGCGATTATGAAAGCAGGTCAAAACTTTGGTTTGAAGCCCGCAGGACTTGGCGCCCGTGATACCCTGCGGCTGGAATCGGGGATGATGCTCAATGGCCAGGATATAACGGAAAGCGTGAATCCCTTTGAAGTTCCCTACGGCTGGCTTGTTGATTTTGACAAGGAATTTGCAGGCGCCGCTGCATTGAAAGCTTTAACCCAATCCGGCATCAGGAAAAAACTGGTTGGTTTGGAAATGACCGGCCGGGGTATTGCCCGGCATGGCTATAAGGTTTTTCAGGCAGATAAAGAAATCGGTGTCGTCACGTCGGGAACCTTTGCGCCGACTTTAAACAAGGCTGTTGGCCTGGCTTTCGTTGATATTAACTACAGTAAACCGGATACTGAAATATCCATTGCCATCCGCGACTCGCTCAGTCCGGCAAAAGTTGTAAAAATTCCCTTTTATAAAAGGGAAAAATAAATCAAGGAGAATGAAGATGTCCAAACAAAACCTGACCGACAGACGCTATACCCATGATCACGAATGGGCCAAGGATAATGGCGACGGTACAGTCCTTATCGGCATCACCGATTATGCGCAGGAGATGCTTACCGATATAGTTTTTGTCGAACTGCCCACTATAGGAAAAAAAGTTGCCAAGGGTGAGCCTGTGGCCGTTGTGGAATCGGTCAAATCAGTATCCGATGTTTATGCTCCGGTTAGTGGCGAGGTGATTGACATTAACAATAGACTGGAAGACGAACCGGCGCTGCTTAATCAGGATGCGTTTGGCAACGGTTGGATTGCCCTGATGCGCGTTGCGGACAAGGCTGAATACGATAGCCTGCTTGATGCCGCAGCTTATGAAAAACTAATTGCCGAGGAAAAGCACTGATGAATTATACGCCTCATACCGGTGAAGACGTAGCCTCAATGAAAGCAGATGTCGGCGTTACCGATATCGAGGAGCTGTTTGTCGATATTCCTGCAAAGTACAGACTGAAGCAGCTGCTGAATATTCCGGCGCCTCTTTCCGAGCAGGAAACCATCGCCTGCATGAACAGTTTGAGCCGGAAAAACACATTGCCTTCGCTGACGCTGACCGGAGCCGGCGCTTATAATCATTACATTCCGGCAGTGGTCGGACACATAATCAGCCGTGCTGAATTTTACACCGCCTATACTCCCTATCAAGCGGAAATCAGCCAGGGCATCCTGCAGGCCATTTACGAATACCAGACAATGATTGCTCATCTCACCGGTACGGAAATCGCCAACGCCTCCATGTATGACGGCGCCTCAGCGATGGCCGAAGCAGCCGTCCTTTCAGCGAAAACACTGAACCGCTCCAAAATTATCGTTGCCCGTTCCGTTCATCCGGAATATCGGTCTGTAGTGCACACTTACTGCTGGTCGAATGGTTATGAGATATGCGAAATACCGTATGCTCCATCGGGACAAATTGATCTAGATATGCTCCACAAAGAATTAGATGAAAATGTGGCAGCCGTCCTGGTGCAAAGCCCCAATTTTTTCGGTTGCATTGAGGATATTGCCCCAATTGCCGAGGCGACTCACAGCTGCGGCGCACTTCTCGTTGCCGGTTTTACCGACGGCATGGCGCTGGGCATTCTCAAACCGGCCGGAGAACTGGGGGCTGATTTTGTCGTCGGTGAGGGGCAGAGCTTTGGTAATCCGCTCAATTACGGCGGCCCTTATCTGGGAGTATTTGCCGCCCGCGAAAAATTCCTGCGCCGCATCCCCGGACGTCTGGTTGGAGCCACGGTGGATAAAAACGGGAAGCGCGGTTTCGTTTTAACCTTGCAGACTCGTGAGCAGCATATCCGCCGCGAAAAAGCCACTTCCAACATCTGTTCCAACGAAGCGCTCTGCGCGCTGGCGGCGGGTGTTTATCTGGCTGCGCTGGGTAAAAATCTGCAAAAACTGGCCGCCTTAAATATTCAGAAAACACAATATCTCAAAAAACAACTCCTCAGCATTCCCGGCTGGAAAGAAGTTTTTGCAGCGCCGGTTTATAATGAATTTGCCGTAACCTGCCCTGATGCCGGGGAAGTAAATGAAAAACTGAAAAAAGAGGGGATCGGCGGCGCATACGAGTTGCAGAAAAATTATCCCGAATTGAAAAACACTCTGCTCTTTTGCGCCACGGAGATGGTTTCCAAAGAAGATATAGATAAGATTGTTGCCATCCTCAAGTAGTTCTACCTCTTTAGTTCCTCTCCCCCGGCGGGAGAGGTTAGGTGAGGGGGATAAACGAAAACCGCCGTAATTTCTTATTACAAAAATATAAACGGAATTTTAGCGGGAATGAAGAATATGTTTCTTACCCCTCCCCTCGATCCCCTCCCGCAAGGGGCGGGGAGTTTGCTTGGAAGAAGCTTGAATAAAAGACGAAACAATCTAATAAAGTTGCTGGTAGAGCTTCAATGACATAATAAATATATAAGAGGTTATTCATGGAATTGATTTTTGAAAAAAGCCGCCCCGGACGCAACGCCGGAAACATTCACCAGAGCGATGTGCCGTCGGTAAAGATAGAAGCAGTTATCGGCGAAAAATATCTGCGTACGGAGCTTGATTTGCCGGAAGTGGCCGAAGTGGATTTGATTCGCCATTACACCAATTTGTCGCGGCGCAATTTCGGCGTCGATCTGGGCTTTTATCCGCTTGGTTCCTGTACCATGAAATATAATCCCAAAGTCAATGAAAACGCTGCCGCCATGCCCGGCTTTACCGGCCTGCATCCTTATGCTGATGATGAATCGGCGCAGGGAAACATGCAATTAATGGATGAGATGCAGCAGTACTTGTGCAGCATTTTCGGGATGGCCGCATTTACCCTGCAACCGGCGGCCGGGGCGCACGGTGAGCTTACCGGCATGATGATGATTAAGAAATATTTTGAAAAGAAGGGTGAAAAACGTCATCTCATTCTCATTCCCGATGCCGCCCACGGCACCAACCCGGCCTCCAGCGCTTTATGTGGCTTTGAAATTGTGACTCTGCGCTCCAACTCTGAAGGCGGCGTCGATATTGATCATCTGCAATCTTTAATGAACGAAGATGTCGCCGCTCTGATGCTGACCAATCCCAATACGCTGGGGCTGTTTGAACGCAACATCGAAGAAGTCTCCCGCATCATCCATGAAAAAGGCGGCCTGCTTTACGGAGACGGCGCGAACGCCAATGCTTTCCTCGGCATTACCCGTCCCGGTGATATCGGATTTGACGTGATCCAGCTCAATTTGCATAAAACATTTTCCACGCCGCACGGCGGAGGTGGCCCTGGCAGCGGCCCGGTGGGAGTAGGAAAAGCGCTGGTCGATTTTCTACCCGTGCCGCGCATTGTTAAGACAGACGAAGGTTACCGCTGGTCGGAAAATTTTCCGGATTCCATTGGCCGGGTAAGGGCTTTTTACGGTCACTTCAACGTCATCGTCAAAGCCTACGCTTACATCCGCTCGCTGGGTGCGGAAGGTCTGAAGAGCGCCACCGAAATGGCTGTGCTCAATGCCAATTACATCAAGGAAAGATTAAAACCACATTTCGATTTGCCTTATGATCGCATTTGCATGCACGAATGCGTTTTCTCCGGTAAAAGGCAGGTTGTTGAAGGCGGAGTCCATACATCGGACATCGCCAAAAGACTGATCGATTTCGGCTATCACCCGCCGACAATTTACTTCCCGATGATTGTTCCCGAAGCTCTGATGATTGAACCGACGGAGACGGAAAGCAAGGAAACGCTGGATGCTTTTTGCGAAGCGATGATTACAATTGCCCAAGAGACCAAAGAAAATCCGCAGCGGGTAAAAGATGCACCATTGAACACGGAGGTAAGCAGGATGGACGAAGTACTGGCCGCCCGCAAACCCGACGTGTGCTGGAAAAGAAAATAGAGGCATAAATGGGG
>JBDKUX010000063.1:0-21508 GCA_039679455.1 Smithella sp.
CGCGGCCCTAAACACCCGATTTGTCAAGTGTTTTTATTATGTTTTATACAAAATATTTCGTTCCAGCTGACGCTTATATTGTTGATGATTCATATCATTATGCAAGTTCCTAACCGGACATTGCTGAGAGAATCCAAGCTTTCGCATTACTCCTTTATCATTAACTTCCATATCACCACTGAAATCAAGACCTGACTGCTTTGTCACATCAAGAGTAATGCTTCTGTTTATTATTGAACTGAACCCTCTTGCATCTACGTATAAAAAAGCTGTTCCATTCCACTTGCCTTTAAGATCAGGGATTGTATCTTGTCCAAATACAATAGTTTGATGTAAAGTTGCAAAAAATATAATAAATAATGTTGTTATTAATTTTACCTTGAATTTCACGATATTTTATTCTTTAATAATTTTAAGTTTTTCAATAAATTTGTTACAAATCAATTTCAGGAATATGAGCTTTACAAAATAGTTGCATTCAAATGATTTGTGCACATACTATATAAATTTTAGTAAAAAGCAACTTTTTTTATAAGAAAGGAAAATGTGACTGATAACAAACCAGTAATATCAAATATTATCGATAACCTACGGAGAATATTCCATATTTTAAATGAGCAATCTAAAAAGGTTCAAAAAGATACGGGATTAACAGGTCCACAACTTTGGACTATAAAAACAATAAATGAAAATGCGCCTCTCAATCTTTCCGACCTGGCTGGTCGTCTCTATCTTCATTCTACAACAGTTGTGGGGATTATTGATCGTTTGGAAATGCAGGATCTTGTTAAAAGAACTCGTTCAAAAGATGATAGACGAAAGGTATTGATAGACTTAACTGAAAAAGGAAAATCTCTTATAGAAAATGCACCGGAAGTTGCTCAAGGTTTGCTCGTAGCTGGCTTAGAAGAATTGCCGGATAACAGCCTCCAAGAAATTGACAGAAGCATGCGCCGGCTTGTAAAAATTTTCGGTGCTCAAAAGACACCGCCAAGACTCATACTTTCATCGGAAGTAAATTTGCCTAAGAGTAAAATTAAAAAGCAAAAAGAGGAATAAGTAGGAACCGGGCATATAATTTACTTTTTTATAAATAAATGGTGTCACCCCCAAAGCAAGCTTTTGAAACGTTTCAGCAGCAGGCTGTGGGGAATCTACCCATAAGAGATTAAACGGTTTATCTACTTAAGTTTGAGACCGTTCCAAGGTTAAGATGTTTCTAATTAAGGACATCTTCCACGTCAGTAACAACAGTGGGTGTCAATATATTATCTACTTTCCTGCATAGCGTCCAGACGAATCTTAACAGAGGGTCTTCTGGCCGCTTTTACCGCAAGAGTTTTTTTGATTTGGGAAGGTGGAATATGATATTCAGCGCTTAGAAAGGCCTTAATTCTATCGGCCCGTTTATTGGCCAGATGGATTCTTTCATTATATGGCACCCCATCTTCCGCAACAGTTTCCACAAAAATTAATATCCGTTCATTTCTTTCAAAGGCATCCTTAAGTGATTCAAGGTCTTTTTTCATTGCCTCCGTCAGAGTTACGGACTTTGCGTCAAAAAAAAGAACGGGAACAAAAGGCACGGTTTCCACACTGATCCTTACCGGCATATTCAATGAGTTGCTGAAGAACATTTCCATCCACGCCAATTCTTCACCGGAAAAGGGATAATCACGTCTTATTTTTAAGTATATAGGCAACATTGCCGCTTTATCCTGAAGGGCAACGGAAAAATCCATGATTCTGGAAGATACTAACATCTCATCAACTTTCATAGCAATTTGACGAACCAGAGGAATAATACCTTTTCTGGCGTCATTAACCACCTCGACAGGTGTTTTGGGAGGAACAATAATAGATGTAAATTTGACTTCCTCAGTGGCCGGTCCGCCTGGCTGAACTTTAATTTGATCAACATAAAGTTTGACTCTTCGTTTCAGTTTGCCTTCGACTCTCTGCCTAGCCTGTTCCAGGTCGGCCTCTTTCATGTATTTTACAGCATTGACGACGGCATGGATTTCCAACAGGTCCCTTTCTCGTTTATTGAAGTTATATGTAGACAGATTGAAACGATTTTCCACGTTGAATTGTTGTTTTAAAGATGCCTCAATATCCTTTTTCAACTTGATCTCTGAAACTCCCTGGAAAAGAGTATAAACCAGTGGGATGGATATGATTAGAAGAACTAAGGACAGAAAAACAAGACGACATTTTAATTTTTTAGCATCTTCATTGCCAGCAATTCGAGGCCGAAACCCATATAGATAAATAACAATGCAGGTCGAAAGAACAATAGCAACAAAGTTGGTAAAAAAAAGAAAAAAGGAACCGGCAGCGATTGTGAAATATCCATTTCCCAGACCAAACCCGGTCACACTCAAGGGCGGAATTACAGCAGTGGCAATGGCGACACCGGGAATAATAGTCAGATAGTTCTTTTTGGTACAAATTGCTGAAGCGCCTGTTGTACCGGCAAGAAAAGCAATCAAAAGATCGAAGACATTCGGCTTCGTTCTGGCGGCAATTTCCTGTGTGACTTCATTGAGCGGAGAAATATAAGACGCAAGAGCAGCAATAAAGATTGTTAAAAGCACGCCGACTATAATTTTACGACCGGATTTTGTCCAGAGGGAGGAATCCCCGGTTATAAAAGCAAAACCAAAACTCAAAAACGGTCCCATCAATGGTGAGATCAACATGGCGCCTATAATTACCGGAACACTGTTGATCATGAGTCCGCTGAGAGCAATGAGATTAGCCAATGTTAAAATAAGAAGATAACCGACTGTAATATCTACTTCGCTGTAGATCTCTTTGATGATCTCCTTATGATTTACGACGGGATAATTATCACGCAGCCATTGTTTGATCAGAAACAGCATCTTTTTCAACAAGTTCGCATCCATTGATTAACTCCATTGACTTGGAAACTCTGAAAGATTGATTTTTCAATGACCGGTTTGTTCAATATTGAGGAAAGACAGCACGTATTTTATCGATTGGTTCTTATAATTACTACTTCTTTAGTGATTGGGCATTCGCCTCCTCGTAACCACCAGTAACCACATCAGACCAATTCCAGCAGCAATAACAGAAGAAATCAGTATGCCAAATGTTGCGGCTTTAAGCAGAGCTTGATCGTCGGCAAAAGCAAGTCGGCTGATGAAGAGGGACATTGTAAAACCAATGCCACCCAGCCATGCCGCCCCCATAAGATGGCTCCAACCGACACCTGCAGGCAAATGCGCAATCCCTGCCTTCACAGTAAGCCAACTCATTCCGGCAATGCCGATAAACTTACCCGCAACCAGGCCGATGACTACCCCCAGAACAACGGTATTATTCATTACTTGCCAGATACCTGGCATGGAAAAGCTAACGCCGACATTGGCTGCCGCAAATAACGGAATGACCCCAAATGTCACCCAGGGAGACAGTATGTGTTCCAGTCTTTGGAGAGGCGACTGGACTGCCTTGGCTGAACTTTCTATCTCTTCGGCAATTTCAGTCATGGAAATATTTTTCAAAGGATGTTCCGAACAGTCTTCACAAATAGTCGTTGCAAGAAATGCCTGCTTGAGCTCATCAACTCTCTTATCGAATTGATGAGGCGTATGAGAAGGTCTGGAGGGTATTGCAATCGCCAAAGCAATACCTGCAACAGTTGCATGAATACCTGATTCAAGAAGTGCCAACCACAAGAAGATTCCGGTAATGGCGTAGGGAAGAACATGGCGGATTCCACCACGGTTAAAGAAAATAAGAATGAGAAGAAGACTTCCTGCAATTACCAACAATGTTATATTGATAAATCTTGTGTAAAATATTGAAATAATGAGTACAGCACCCAAGTCATCTGCAATGGCCAGGGCCATAAGAAATATGATGAGGCTACGGGGGATTCTCCATGCAAGTAAAGCAAGAATTCCGACGGCAAAAGCAATGTCAGTCGCCATGGGAATTCCCCATCCAGCTGCTTCCGGTTTGTCAGGATCAATCAATAGATAAATGACGGCCGGCATAATCATTCCACCGACGGCACCAGCTATGGGTAAGATCGCATTGCGAAAAGAGGAGAGCTCTCCAACTAAAATCTCTCTCTTCAATTCGAGCCCCACTACAAGGAAAAAAAAGGCCATCAAACCTTCATTGATCCATTCCCGGAGAGATCGGTTCAGAAACCAGGAATCAATAGTGATACCCAACGAACTCTCCCAAAAGTGCTGGAATTCTTGTCCCCATGGAGAATTACTTATTAAAATTGTACAGATAGTCACAACGACAAGGGTTATTCCTCCAGATGTGGTCTCGCGCAAAAATCTCTCAAAGGGACTGATAATGTTGCCGAAAAGTTTTTCCAGCGGGTATTGCTTTTCGCCCATAAGTTTTACATCCACTTTGATAACAAGATGATATCTTCCGTTTTATTTAGTATAATTGACATTAATTGATTGATGAGTACTGTCTTATCTTTGTAAGAACTGACAAATTGTGGTTCTTTATCCTTTCCACTTAACTTCGTAAAGGTCATTGTGGCGATCCTGCCAATTCAGAACACTGCCTGATTGTCGATGCTTTTTCAGCTTTTCTAAGTCCACTTCATCAAATATCACTGTTTCGATATTCGGCGTGGCTTCAGCAAGAATAGCATCGCGTGTGAAAGGTATATCAGAAGGAGTAAAGATTGCCGATTGGGCATAATGTATATCAAGATTTTCGACAGATGGAAGATTGCCGACGCATCCGGCAATAACCGCATACACGTGGTTTTCAATACACCGCGCCTGGGCACAATATCGGACACGCAGATAGGCGTACCGTTCGTCCGTCGAAAAAGGTACAAAGAGTATTTTCGCTCCCCGTTCTGCTGCAATTCTGCTGATTTCCGGAAATTCAATATCATAACAGATTATAATAGAAATCTTTCCTTTATCCGTGTCAAATATTTCCAGAGATCTTCCTGATTTTACTCCCCACCAACGATGTTCACTGGGTGTAATATGTAATTTATATTGTTTGCCGAGTGTGCCATCCCGCCGAAATAAATATGAAATGTTGTAAAGGTCATCGCCTTCAACGGTAAAATAAGATCCCCCAATAATGTTAATGTTATATTTTACAGCAAGATTTGTGAACAGATCAAGATATTGAGGGGTAAATTGTGAAAGTTTGCGCATTGCCTTCGCCGGGCGTTCCGTGGGCAGAAATGAAAGAAGCTGACAGGTGAACATTTCGGGAAAAACAATAAAATCACTCCTGTAATCAGACGCCACGTCAACAAAATACTCACATTGTTTTGCAAATTCATCAAAGCTGTCAATAAAACGCATTTGATATTGGACGGCGCAAATCCGGACGGGTGCAACGCGCGTGTATAACTGGTTTTGCTCAGGAAAATAATCCAGGTTTGTCCATTCTAAAAACGTAGCATATCCTTTTGAGTCGTCATCAGAAGGCAAATAATTCGGGATAAGTCTCTTTAAGACAAATCCATTTGATATTTGAGTAGTTAAGACAGGATCAACGATTTTTTTATTTATCACCTTTTCCACATAATCCCTGGCGCTCATTTGATCAGCATATTTTATATATCCGGGAATGCGACCGCCAATTATGATCCGCATAAGATTATAGCGTCTGGCCAGATCTTTACGGGCATCATAAAGACGGCGGGCCAGTTTTAACCCCCTGTATTGCGGATCAACCATTATCTCTATTCCATAAAGAGTATTACCTTCCAGAGTATGGTTACGTATAAATCCGCCGTCGGCAATTTCCTTCCAGTTATGCCATGCCGAATACAAATCGAAATCAAGCACCAGACTGCAGGAAGACGCAACCACTTTTCCTTTGTACTCCACGCAGATTTGCCCTTCGGGAAATATAGAAATCTGGCTTTCGAATTGTTCATACGACCACGGCAGCATGCCGGGAAAACACTTTTCTTGAAGACGTATAATCTGTTCAAAATCCTCGAGTTTGATCTGCCGTACATTAATTCTAGTCTCAAAATGCTTAAGGTCAATCTCCTTCATGATTACGCTCCCTAAAAATGAACAGATCCGCAAAGAAACGATACAGAACAACTAATTCGAGAGAGATCGAACGCGGCATACATTGGCCTAAGTTTTCTCTTTTATTAAACTACTGATTTCATGCCATATCAGATCAATGCGGTTGAGGGCTGCCGGAACGTCTGTGTCCAGTTCCGCTTTTGCTTTTTTCAGCGATCTTTGGAGTTCTTCAATAGTTTTTCCGCTCTCAACAGATGCCTTGCTTTTTGCCTTTTCCAGGAGAATCGCTACACCATCCAACTCCGTTTTAGCGTTACCGATGTTTTTTGCCACCAGATCGACTTTTGCTTTTAGAATATCTCCCCGTATGCCCGCCAGTAATGCCTTATACTGGCTGTTGCGTAAATCTTCCCGTGTCTGCGCCGCAACTTTTTCCAGCGCGTCAGATTGCTTTTTTAAAGCTGCCTCCGTGGCCGCTTTCTGAGCTTTGATTTCTTCATTGATCGTAACAAGCTTTCCACCCACACCGGTTTCTATTGACGCCAGCTTTACACTGATGGCGTTCATAACTCTGATGATTTTTTGCGTATCCGCATCCTGAGGAAGCTGTAAATATTTCCGGGCTTCTTCTTCAGTTTTAATAAAACCCTCGGCTTTCTGCACTCTCGCGTCCAGCTTCTTCATTTCTGTTTTAATGGAAGCATTTTGATGATCTATTAGTAAGGGTAATCCGAAGAAAGCTGCCGCCGCAAAAGCTACAACAACCAGAATTACTGTAAGTATTGTTTTCATGAGCACTCCTTTGAGACAGATCAAATCACTGCTGAACAACGTTGGATTTTTATGATACCGTAACTTCAAAAAAAAGAATAAATTGGCAGGATCATTTTCGATCTTGCCCGTGTTTTGTTTAGAATAATTTGGGAAATATTTATAAATTTAATGAAATATCATAGTTTACATTTGAAATGTTTTTTACCAACCCCACATCATCCTGGGACCATGACCAAACCATCCGCCTCTACCCATTCTACCTCCGCCAACTTGCAACGCATGTTCGAACATGACAAGGTGATATCGTGTCTGAAGCAGGAGATTATTGAGAATTGTTGCTGAATCACGATCCTCCGCGTTCTTGATAAGCCATTCGTAGCGAGGAATGAGGTCGCGTTCCATTTTTATGCATAATTCATAGGCATCCTCGAGTGTTTTCGTCTCTTTTACAGCCAATGGTTTGCTTTCTTTTGAAGATAGGCCATATGCTTTAAACATCTGCTCGATTGTTGCAACGTGGTCCTGTTCCTGGGGAATTACCATTCTATAAGGCATATAAGTATTGTATTTGTCTGCATCCGCTGTGTATTGGTCAAAAGAAAGCCTTTCCATTATAAGTATCTCTCTGAGTTTTTTAACCCACTCTTGATTTTTAGGAGTCGACAGCTTCCGAGGCACATAACTCCACCCCCCGTACCCCACCATGCCCCATTCCATATCCTGGGCCCATTCCACGACCCATCCAGTAGCCGCCATATTCGTCGTCATAGTCTAATCCGTAGCCGTATCGAGGTTGGGACATTACCGGCATTGCTAATATCATTGCAATAATAAACACACCGATTATCGTTGTACACTTTCTCATGTAATTCTCCTTTCTCTTCGTATTAAAAATCGAAAAATCTTTTAAATGTTCTCGTGATAATCATTGTCGGAATATTGAACTACATACCCATTTGTATTACATACATTTATAATCATAAAACACCATATATCGAGAAATTTATTTTTCTAAATTCATCGATATATACAGTAATCTCCTTCACCATACCTCAGCATCTTGACACTTCTCCTACTTCTGTTTATAGTAACAACAATGAATATAATTGGAATAGATATAGTTTCCGTAGCATTATCATTAGTGGTGATGGATGAGAAGAAATCAATAATCACTTCTTCCTATCAGTTTCATCGCGGTGCAATCAGCGAAACTCTCCGCTCAATGCTGAGCGGTATTGATATCAACCGGTTGGGGGGCATGGCCATGACGCTTTCCGGCCCGGAAATTCTGTGCAATATCTCCCGCTACGACACACAAATAGCCATTATGGCCGCCGTCAGGCACTATCACAGCGAGGTTGGCAGCATTCTTTTTGTCGGCGGTGAAAATTTCGGGCTGATCACCTTCAACGAACACGGTGATTATGAGCGCTATCGATCCAACTCATCGTGCGCCGCCGGCACCGGAAGTTTTCTTGATCAGCAGGCCGGAAGATTAAATCTTAAAAGCATCAATACATTAAGTACAATTGCTTTCTGCAACAAGGAAAGTACTCCCCAGATAGCCACACGCTGTTCCGTGTTCGCTAAAACCGACCTGATTCATGCACAGCAGGAGGGTTTTTCCATAGGCCAGATCAGTGATGGACTCTGTGAAGGTCTGGCCAAAAATGTCATTGACACACTTATGCCTGATCAAAATGTTCGTACGCCGTTGATTCTGGCCGGCGGTGTTTCCATGAACCAGGCGGTGGTGAAGCATATTCGCAATCTGCTGGATGTAAAACCTGTCATTGGAAAATACAGCCATCTCTATGGCGCCATCGGCGCCGCCCTGCTTTATCTGGAAGAGTTGCCGCCGCAAAAGCTCTCTTTTCGAAGCTGGGACGAACTCTTTATCGATGAAAAAAAGAAAAAAAACTACAGCTATCCGCCGCTGCAAATATCATTGTCGCATTACCCTGATTTTGCCGGTCACGAAAGTTATCTCTACACCCCAAAACAAAACGGCAGCGACATCGAAATCGATATTTACAAACCGCTGAAAACAACAGAAGAGTCTTATCTTGGCATCGACATCGGTTCCACCAGCACTAAAGCCGTTATCATAAATGCAAACAATGAAGTATTGATCGGCCTGTATACGTTGACCGCCGGCCGGCCTCTTCAGGCGGTCCAGGCGCTTTTCGAAGCCATTGAAGATATTTCCTTTAAGAACAGCTGCACTTTCTGCTTCCACGGCGTCGGCACCACCGGCTCCGGCCGGAAATTCATCGGACGGATTATCAATGCCGATCTGATGATCGACGAGATTACCGCCCACGCCCGCGCCGCCTACGAACTGGATCATGAGGTTGATACCATAATCGAAATCGGCGGACAGGACGCCAAATTCACAAACATGACCAACGGGATGGTAACATCATCCGTTATGAACAATGTCTGCGCCGCCGGAACAGGCTCTTTTATCGAGGAGCAGGCGCTGAAACTGGGTGTGCCGCTTACCGAATATGCATCCCGCGCCATTAATTCTCCGGCTCCCGTTTCCAGTGACCGCTGCACCGTTTTTATGGAACGCGACATCAACAACTACCTCACGGAAGGCTATACCATCGAGGAAGTGCTGGCCAGTGTTCTGCATTCGGTTTGTGAAAATTATCTGGCGAAAGTAGCAGTCGAAGCCAACATCGGCACACGAATCTGCTTTCAGGGGGCCACCGCTCGCAATAAAGCGCTTGTCGCCGCTTTTGAATACAGGCTGAAAAAACCGATTTTCGTCTCCCCCTTCTGTCATTTAACCGGCGCTCTGGGAAGCGCATTGATCACGTCGGAAACAAAGATAAAGGATTCTTCCTTCCGGGGGTTGGCTTTATATAAAGAAGCGATCCCGGTCGAAAATGAAATTTGTAAACTGTGCAACAACTACTGTAAAATAAATAAAGTAACGGTACAGGGTGAAACAGTTGCCTTTGGTTTTCTTTGCGGCCGCGACTATGATACTAAACAATATGTCGGACCGACTAAAAAACAATATGATCTGATCAAAGAGAGAAACAAGGTTTTCCAGGTAACAAAAAAGCGTGTCGGAGATAAATCACATTTGAAAATCGGTATTCCTACAGCGCTTTACCTGGCGGAGGAAATGCCGCTCTGGAAACATTTTTTCGCTACCCTCGGTATTGAAAATGTCGATGGCGATGATTTTAAGACCGCCGTCAAATCCGGGAAAAAGATTGCGGGAGCGGAATTCTGCGCCCCGATGAACGCCTTCTTCGGCCATGTGCATTATCTGGCCGATAAATGCGATTATATTTTTCTGCCTGTTTATCTGGAATCCAGTGATCCCAAACGGGACGCCTATCGATACTATTGTTATTACACTCAGTTTGCGGCGTCACTCGCCTGCGGCATTAAGAGTCTGCATTTAAAAAACAAGGCCATCATGCCGGTTATTGATCATCGCTCCTTCGCTTCCAAAATTGAATTATTCACAATGCTTAAACCGATTTTAAATACCGGCTACTGGGAAATTTTCAACGCTTACGAAGCGGCGCTGTCTTTTTACAACGAAAGACGCGACAATTTGCCCAATGTCTTTGATCGTGAAATAATTGGCAGCACCGATATTAGCGTGGCGTTGCTCGGCAGACCCTACTCTATTTTGCAAAATACAATGAATAAAGGAATCCCGGACATTTTCAGCGCTCTTAACATTAAGACATTTTACCAGGATATGCTGCCCTGCCATCGCGAGGATACGACAGAAATTGACCCGCTGCTGATGAGGCTGCACTGGAACTACGCCTCCAAAATTCTCCAGGCGGCGCTTTTTGCCGCGCGCACACCGGGACTCTATCCGGTTTATGTAACTTCCTTTAAATGTAGTCCGGATTCTTTCGCTATCGAATATTTCAAGCGGATCATGGACAAATACGGCAAGCCTTATCTTATTCTCGAACTGGACGAACATGATTCCAAAGTCGGGTACGAAACAAGGATTGAAGCGGCTATCCAGTCATTTCGCAATCATTATAAAGACAAATCACGGCGAACTCCTCCCGCTCACCATTTATCGCTCAATTCCGAAAATGTAACGAAGCTCAATGCCAAAACCCTGCTCTTTCCCTGCTTTGATCCGCTCAATGCCAAGCTGATCGAAGCTGTTCTTCTTAAAGAAGGCGTAGATGCCCGGATGGTGCCGCTCACGGAAAAAATAATTCAGCAGGGACTCCGTACAAATAAAGGACAATGTATTCCTGTTAATCTCATTGCCCATAGTTATATCGATTACATTAAAGACAATTTCCTTGATCCGGTACAGACCGCCGTCTGGTGCTTTGAAAGCCATGTCGCCTGCAATATCAGAATGTATCCACAGCTGATTAAAGGAATAATGGAAACAACCGGCAACGGCATGGAAAAGGTTGATGTTTATGTCGGCAATCTCAGCATGAACGATATCTCTATCCAGGCTTCGATTGAAGCATATTTTGCGCATATGTTCGGCGGAATGCTGCGCAAACTCGGCTGTAAAATCCGCCCTTACGAAAAAGAAAAAGGCATAACCGACAAAGCTGTTGCCGAAGCTTTGAACATTTTATACAATACATTAATTGGCGGCAGAAACAAAGATGACGATCTGGCCAAAGTCATCGGCATGTTTAAAAAGATTGAGACAATTCCCGGAAAGCGCCCCAAGATAGCCGTATTCGGAGATTTATACGCCCGTGATAATGATATTTTCAATCAGGATCTCATTCATTGTATTGAAGAATACGGCGGAGAGGTTATAACGACACCTTTTAATGAGATGGCCAAGCTGGTCGTCGACCCGTACATCAGACGCTGGTTTTATGAAGGCGAATATATGGACGTATTATTTACCAAATCCATCATCGCTTTGGTTAACCAATTGGAAAAAAGTTATTATAAACTGTTTAACGAATTGATCGATGAGACTGCTCTCGATACTGATTTTGATTACAGGGAAATTTACGACAACTTTGCCGTTAAATTGCAGCATTGCGGTGAATCTATTGACAACCTGATTAAGATTACGGCGCTGATTAAACATCATCCCGACATATCGCTTTTTGTCCAGACAAACCCTGCTTTCTGCTGTGCGGGAATGGTCACGGAAGCGATGGCCCAGAGGATTGAAGAGTTCTCCGGCGTCCCCGTTGTCACCCTTAACTATGACGGCACAGGGAAAAATATTAACCAAAAAATCAGACCCTATATCAAATATCCCCGGAATAAATCCAAGAGGTAAATATTTATGGGTAAACTCAAGGTATTTCTGGCATTGATCTTCATTCTCGTAACGGCTTATACATATGCGGAACCTCCTCAACTGCGCTGGGTTTCGCTTTCCACTGATTCCCGCGACACCGTACGTGAAATAATCCGTTCAGAAGTGGATAACCGTGAAGGTTTTTCTACTCGATCCGAAGAAAAGGCAAATCTCAAAGCTGTCGAGGATGAAAAAGAAAGAGAAGATACCGACTATAAAAATGCAATTATTGCCGCCAATAGAGAATTTACCCGCTCCAAGAATAAAAGGGACGATATTACAACACAATTTCATGCAACTTCCACCGAATTGGATGAAGCCGCCAAGGGCATTAAGACGGTTCGCGCCACCAACGAAAACCTTGACGCACAGATTGGCCGCTTTGAACAAGACATAAATATGCAGAAGAATTCTCTTAAACGATGGCTCCAATCGGAAAAACAGGGTGAAGTTCTGGTAGCCGTCATGTACACGCGCGGCTTTAAGGACAGTGTCCATAATCTGGAAAGCGCCGCCGATAAAGCTTCCGCGCCTTTGATCGCCCAGCATATGGGAACTTACATTCAGTCATTTACCAGGGTTTTCAATAATATCGTAACTGTTGATTTCATTCGTGCAACCGAAGAAGGCACCGCCAAGTGGAACAACGAAGTACCACTGCGCATGGAGCTGGAAAAAAGCACAAAAGGGACAACTTATCTTCGTCTCAAACGCTATGAGCTATATCCTTTTCAGGATAGTAAATCCGGCAAAATAGTTCCGGTTGCCCCTTCGGAAAAGTATAAAGTTGCCATTTTATCTTCCCGTAAGGATCTGGATACTTTCCTGACACAAAATCAGTTTAATCCTAAAAATTATGAATTGCAGCGGGTTGACAACATCATCAGGGACACAAACCAAAACAACTTCAGCGCTCAGGAAAGCCTGAATGACCAGGTTAAATCTTTCCGGGAAAGAATAGATCATCTGCAAAAGAAGATCGTAACGGCTAAAGATGAAAAAGAAAATCAAAAATCACTTTTGAAACGCAAAGAAGATATTTATTATAAATTAAGTCTTGACGTTGCAGCCGTCCGGGAGAAAAAGGATATGGCGGAAAGGCAATTTCATGAAGCCCAGACCGCTCTGCAGGATAAAAAAAGAACGCATGAATCAATTATAATCAAAACGGCGCTGGCAACGACAAAAGGTTCCCAAACTCCTGCCGAAGCTTCCGCCGAAGCGATTCTGGATAAATTGGCCGAAGTTAAAAACGACGCCAAAACTCAGCACTCCAGTTCTACAACGGAAGTGACCAATTTCCAGGTAACCTCCGAATCTTCCATGCAGGCCATAACAGAAGCAAGAATTATTGCCATCAGATTGATCTCTTTCGTTAATGAAGGTGAATCCGTACGCGTCAACATGGCGTTCCATGTCCGGACGGTTCTGGAAGATCAGGAAGATAAAGAACCGCTGAGAAAAAAAACAGGCCACGACACGGAAATCAAAAAACCGGTTTATAAAAGTGATGATGTTCCACCGGAAGTCAAACCTGCCCCTCTGCCGAAAGCTCCAAAGGAACAGGCGATCACACGTCCTTTCGAACGCGACTATCAACCTTTGGCATCCACAAATGCTTTGGAGTGTATTTTTGATATTCGGAGTGTCCAGTTCTCAAAAGATGGTCTTTATGTCCTGATTGAGGTAATTAATACAAGTACTGATGTGCGATCAGTCGCTTTTTATGATGAAAACTTCGGCAGATGGACTAAATCTCTGATTTACGACGAAACCAACAAATATTATCCAACGAAAAGAGCCTATCTTGTTCAAGGAACTAAAAAAACACTGATGTATGACCTGGACAGGCGCGGACGAGGATTTACAATACAACCTCAAACATCCATGGTTGTGGAACTTACTTTCGTCAATATTCCGGCAGATGTCAAAACCATAAAATTAAATCTTCATCCTTTTATTTACTATAATAGGGGCTGGCTTCCAACCTGGCAGGAATTTGATCTCGCTATTCCCGACATTCACTTGTATAATAAGGCACAAAGTATGAAACCGTTACCGGCTTCAAAAGCCGCAACGACAGCCCCCGTAAAGACAAAAAGCAGCAAAAAGAAATTTGTTCGTCAATAAAACATCCGGAAAGGTGCATCTATGATCAAATATTTATTGTTGTTTTTTACAATGTTGTTTTTTCTGTTTTGTGTAATGGCCCACGCCGAATTTTACAAATGGGAAGATGAAAACGGCAACACCCAGATTACCGATTATCCGCCTCCACCCAAATCCGGGAAAAAGGTTAAGGTTCATAAGTACGATGCCGGTATCCAGGAAGAAGAGCAGGTTTCATCCAAGGATACCCCCAAAAAAGAAAGTGACGTCGTTCTGTTTACTAAAGATTCCTGTAGTGATTGTGACAAGGCGCGTGAATTTTTGAAATCAAAAAACATAATTTTTACGGAATACAATGTTGATAAAGACAAACAAGCGGCAGCAAAAAGAAATTTAATCGATGACAGTGAAGATGTGCCCCTGGCCATCATTAACAAAGACCGTATACACGGATTTTCCGAAAGCATTTATTCCAAGGTATTAAAGCTGAAGCCTTAATGTTTTGGATATTTTTGACAAAAGTATTTTTTCTTCCGGTAAAAAAGAATAAATATTAACAGGAGTATCTATTTTGAAATACAAGTATGGCCTCATGGCTTTATTTTTTTCTTCTTTTATCATCCTTTTTTCCGTCGGAATCGGGGCAGACGCCGATAAGTCCTCAGCAAAAAATGAATTGTCCAATGGACAAGCGCTCATTGATGCCCTCAAAATTAATAAGCCACTGTCTTTTTGCAGCGAAACGGTCCCATTGAATGAGTCAGAGGTAAAAGAAAGACTGGAGAGAGAATTACTCTATTCACTGGATAACAAAGATGAGGTAATTCTGTGGTTAAAGCGCGCCAACCGTTATTTCCCTTATATCGAACAGGTTTTGAAAAAAAACTCCCTGCCCGACGATTTGAAATACATTGCCATTGCTGAAAGCGCATTGAAGCCTCTGGCGACATCGAATAAAGGAGCAGTCGGCCACTGGCAATTCATCGAAAGCACCGGCTCCAGATATGGAATGAAAATCGATAATGATATAGATGAACGTCGTGACTTCTACAAAGCAACCGAATCAGCGATAGCTTATCTCAAAAATCTTTACGCGCTCTTCGGATCCTGGACTCTGGCCGCCGCTGCTTACAACATGGGCGAGGAAGGCCTGAAGGCGGAAATGCTGGTGCAAAAGGTAGGCAACTACTATCAACTTTATCTGCCCCAGGAAACGCAAAGATACATTTTCAGAATATTATCGGCAAAGATAATCATGTCGAATCCCCAGAAGTATGGATTTTCTCTGGCGAAAGAAGATCTCTACCAACCGCTGCAATTTGATCAGGTGAAAATATCAAGCAAAGAACCTGTGCCGATTTCTTTAGTTGCCGGGGCAGCGAATACTTATTTTAAAGTCATTAAGGACCTTAATCCTCATCTGAAGACATATTATATCCCTGCGGGACAATATCAGATTATGATTCCCAAAGGTTCAGCCGCAGGCTTTGACAAACGCTATGAGAGCCTTTTACAACAATGGCACAATGAAAAAAAAGAAAATGTTTATATAGTTAAAAAAGGAGATACGTTGTCGACTATCGCCGCCCGCTTTAAGGTGCCGGTGAAAGCAATACTTGTCTGGAATGGAATTGCCAATGGAAAAAAAGTGGCGCCGGGAGATAAATTGATCATTTTCTCAAAAACAAATTAGACGGGAAGACAAGGGTATCAAAGCCGGCACCCCCCGAAATTATACTTGAAACTTCCGTAAAAAGAACAAATATTATAAAATATTTATTGACGCTTCTTAAAAATAATTGTTTAATATTAACATAATTCTTCATCGTAAAAAACATCTTGAAATTACATCTTTTTAAAAAAGAGACGCGATGGAAAGCCAATCTTCTTTACAGATTCATAATCTTAACGGCGTATATCCGGAAACATCTCGCCGATTTGACAAGAACCCCGATTCTTCGACAGCCTCCGGCACGTCATTTAAAACAAGTTTAAGCGAGAGTGCTGTTGTTGACGTATACCAGCGTTCTGATTTCAATGTTGCCGTGCCGGATGAACGCAGGGGGGTAGACCGCAGGGTACGCTCCGACCGGCGGCATTCTTCTTCTCCATCAGTTCTATTGCAATCTAATATAGCAGTTACAAATGTCGGCAAACTTTCGCCTTACCAGAAAACAAATCGGGTTGTGAATACACACAATACTATGCCCGCCTCTTTTTCACCGCCTCAAGAGAAAGGCAGCCTGATTGACGTTTGGGTATAGTTGCAGTAATTCATTCCACAATATTTTTATTCGCGGCTTTTACGAACCAGTTATCTGAAATAAATCCTTGATTTCTATTTGCGTCTGATATAGATAGCACGCTTGTCTCAATATTTAGAGACTCCTTGCCTGTAGCAAAACTATGGGCTTAAGAGCCGAAAGGAGGAAATTTTGAAAAGATACGAAATTGTAGCTATTGTCAAAGCTGATTTGGCTGACGATGACCTTGCCGCCATTATCGAACGCAGCCAGGCAATCATCACTGATCGTAAAGGTGTTATCGCGAAAGTCGAAAAGTGGGGTAAGAGGCGTCTGGCTTATGAAATCAAGAAACAGAAAGATGGTTTTTATTTTCTTATCGACTTTGCCGGTGATGGCCCCATTGTCGCGGAAATTGAAAGAAATTTCAAAATCGACGACCGAATTTTAAAATTCATGACCGTGAAAAAAGAAGGCGCCGTCACAGCTGAAGGAATGGAAAATGAAACTGCTGCGGCAGAGTCCAAACGGACACAAGGCCGCAGCGAAGCAACCTCGGCAGGCAACAGCATTGCTCAGCCGGGTGATAAAACTGCCGGTGAAGCAACAACCCGTCGCTTCGCCCCTAAAAAAATTTATAATAGAGAAGAACAACCTGCGAGAGGAGAATAAACAATGCCAGCACCTAGTGGAGACAGACCAACTCGTCCGCCCCAGAAAAAGTTTTTTCACAGAAAAAAGTTTTGCCGTTTTTGCACGGATTCCAATATAAAGATTGACTACAAAAATCTGGCTATTCTCAATAACTTCGTTACTGAAAGAGGCAAGATCATGCCGCGCAGAATTACCGGCAACTGTGCCAATCATCAAAGGGAACTTACTGCTGCAATCAAACGTGCCCGCACAATTGCTATTATGCCTTTTGTCGCCGCCGAAGGCAGATAACAGAAAAACCACCAAAAAACTTGCCGGCATCCATAAGTAATGATGCCGGCAAGTTTTATTTTCAGTCCTTTGTCAAACAGGTCATTAGCTTTGAAAACATTCAGCATTTTAAGTTCCGGCAACTCATTCTTCAGGATGTTGTTAATCCTGACCTTTTTTGTTTTCACAGTTGGTTTTGTCCCCGCTGTAGGTTCTCTTTTAATTATTTTTCTCCCCATGCTGACATTTTTTTACGGTGCCGTCGCCGGAAAGGCTAAAACAGCTGCCGCTTTTTTAATTCCCCTTCTGTTTATTTTTCTTGTTTCTTATTTTTTGCATTTAAAAACACCTTATCTGGTAATTTTACTTATGGGTATCGTGGGATTGACTATTGCCACCGCAGCCACTCTGAAAAACAGCTCGATTGAAAAAATATTAATTTGTCCTGCTCTTATCGTTATCGGGGCAATATGCGCCTTTTTCATCTACTCCGGTTATCAACTCTCCGTAAATCCCTGGAAACTTGTGCAAAAATTCGTAGAGTCGATAGTCGGTCAAAACATTAATTTTTATAATCAGTTACCGCTCAACAAGGAAGAAATAAATCTGATTAAAAACAACAAAGGGTTGCTGGTCGGTGTTTTTACCAACATTTTCCCCGCCCTCGCGATTATCGCATCCTTTTTTGTGGTCTGGATTAATGTCTTGCTGGGAAGAAACTCTCTTCGTAAGGTGGAATTTTTTTTACCTCAGCTCAACGAATTATCACGATGGAAAGCTCCCGAATTTATTATCTGGATCTTCATCGCTACCGGAGGACTGCTCCTGTTCTCCATTGCTGAAATCCGGCTCTTCAGCATGAATGTCTTTATTCTCACCTGTTTTCTTTATTTGCTGCAAGGGCTGGCCATTGTCAGCTTTCTTTTTCAGAATAAAAATGTGCCGCTCTTTTTCCGTTATCTTTTTTATTTTTTCATTGCCGTTCAGCAATTTCTTATGATACCAATACTACTTGTAGGACTGTTTGACATTTGGGTTGATTTCAGAAAATTTATCCGTAATAATCAAATTGTTACCTGATATTATTCATGTTTTTTTAAATAAGGAGGATTTTATGAAGGTTATATTAAAGCAAAACGTTCCTTCCTTGGGCAAGGCCGGTGATTTAGTCAAAGTAAACGACGGATACGCCCGCAATCTGCTGATTCCCAAAGGACTGGCCATCGAAGCCAACGAAAAAAATATCAAAACTTTTGAGCATGAAAAAAAGAACATCCTGCAAAGAGCGGAAAAAGAACAAAAATCGGCTCAGGATCTGGCAGCAAAACTCTCTGATGTTACTTTAACCATTCCACGCAAAGTCGGCGATCAGGATAAAATCTTCGGTTCTGTGACTTCTAAAGATATCGAACTGGCGCTTCAGGAAAAGGGATTCAACATCGATAAAAAAATGATCGTTCATGATGAGCAGATTAAATCACTGGGTGAATTCAAGGTAAAAATCAAGATTCACAGCGGTGTTGAAGCAGAGATTAAAATAAATGTTGTCGGCGAGTAGCAATGAGAGACTCTGATCCGTCTTTATACAAGATACCTCCGCAAAATCTGGAAGCCGAACAATCGATTCTGGGCAGTGTTCTGCTGGAAAACAGCGCCATCAACAGTGTGCTGGAGATCATGTCTAAAGACGACTTTTACAGTGAAGCACACCGGAAAATATTCAATGTCATGGTTGAACTTTCCGAAAAAAATGAGCCAGTTGACATTATTACATTAAGCAATGCCCTGAAAGACCGGAAATTGCTGGACTCCATCGGGGGGACGGCCTACCTTGCTTCACTGGTAGACAACGTTCCTTCTGCCGCCAACGTCGCCAACTATGCCAGGATTGCCAAAGAAAAGGCGATCCTGCGCGGGTTGATCGCTTCAGCAACGGACATCATTACCAGCTGCTACGAAACAGGTTCCGATGTTGATCAGGTTCTCGATCAGGCTGAAAACAGTATTTTCGAAATTGCTGAAAATAAAGTCCGGCCCTCATTTCACCCGATCCGGGAAATTGTCAAAGACAGATTCCGTACCATCGAAGATATTTACGCCCGCAAGGAATTGATAACCGGCGTGCCTACCGGATTTGAAAAAATCGACGATTTGACTTCCGGCCTGCAGCAGTCGGATCTGATCATTATCGCCGGACGTCCCAGCATGGGAAAAACCGCCTTTGCTTTGAACATAGCCCAATTTGCGGCACTGGAATCCCAAACTCCGGTTGCCGTTTTTTCTCTGGAAATGTCCAAAGAGCAGCTGGTGTTTCGCCTTCTGGCTTCGGAAGCCAAGGTTGATTCGCAGCGTTTGCGCAAAGGATTCCTGGGCGAAACCGACTGGCCGAAACTGACGGCGGCTGCCGGCCGCCTTTCCGAAGCGCCGCTGTTCATCGATGACACACCGGCGATTACCGTATTGGAGATGAAAGCCAAATCGCGCCGCCTGAAAGCGGATGCGGGGCTCGGGCTAATTGTCGTGGATTATATTCAATTGATGCGCGGCGGCAACTACCGCGAATCGCGCGAGCAGGAAATATCGGAAATCAGCCGTTCGCTGAAAGCCTTGGCCAAAGAACTGAAAGTACCGGTAATTGCCCTTTCCCAGTTAAACCGCAAAGTTGAAGACCGCACCAACCGGCGTCCCCAGATGGCCGATTTGCGCGAATCCGGCGCCATCGAACAGGACGCCGACGTTATCGCCTTTATCTACCGCGATGAAGTCTATAACAAATCGGAAGACAACCCGGAAAAAGGAACTGCGGAAATTATTATCGGCAAGCAGCGTAACGGCCCCACCGGTACCGTGAAGCTGGCATTCCTGGAAAAATTCACCTGCTTCGAAAATCTCGCCCATGCCGATCATACAGGTTAAGTTTTATTACATACTTATTTCCTGCCGGAAAGTCCGCTGAAAATGACAGTCTGTCAGATAGCATATGACTAAAATACATGAAGTTGCCTTTCTGGAATATGTGTTTTATTCCAATTCCTGAAATTTCTTCAATTTTCAAAGAATAATCTTAATGTTAACGCGGCTTCCAATCAGTATTTATCAGTATGGATTATTTAACCACAAGATATCCCCAGATATCTATACCTTAACGATATATTAAAATAATTTTCTCGATATATATTATTTTTATAATCATAAGTTTATGTAATAGAAAGACTTTGGGAAGCCGATTTGTCCTTAGAGAAAGGCAGCGGGAAGCCGGTGCGAGCGAGTATCCATCCCCACTCGCCGTGAAATCGGTATCCTGCGGCTGGCGTCAGAGGCACTTTATAACAAACAAATCAATAAAAAGATGAGAGCCGTGCAAAACAGAAGATTCCGGCAGTGATTAAAACTCAGCACATTTTTAGAAAATGTAGCAGGTTATGCATAAGCTCGAGATAGTGAGGCCGGACTCGAAAGGGATGACATAAGTCCTGGTGCTGTTCATATACGGGCAAACTTAAAGTTGTTTATTTTCTTCAAAGCCTCCCTCAATATATTGAGGTTCCACCGAATATTGAGGCC
The DNA here is from genome assembly GCA_039679455.1 of Smithella sp. Taxonomy (GTDB): domain Bacteria; phylum Desulfobacterota; class Syntrophia; order Syntrophales; family Smithellaceae; genus MVRV01. The sequence goes on from JBDKUX010000063.1 coordinate 20,925, forward strand.
AAAAGCTTCGCTTCACACTTTCCTATTATTCTCTCCTGTTAATCTAACCACCCATTATTAAAATATAAATATAAGCATCTGAATTTATTATAACTATTGGCAGGGTATTTGCAAATATTATTCCTCCGAGGGCAAATACACAAACATACCGGGAATTTATTTTGTCCTAAAATGTCCATTATATTCGTTTAAGTGAGGGCGGCAATCACCATATTAACCTTTAAACCAACATCAACGATTAGAGGAGGAACGTATGAAAAAGACCATTTTTGCTATTTCATGGGCACTGGCTGTGGCATTTGTCATGAGTGCTACTACGGTGCAGAGTCAGCCCGGCAGAGGGGGTTATGGTTATGGCATGGGTCCCGGCATGATGGGAGAATGGATTGATATACCGGCAAAATTACCGGCACCCAAGAACGCGGAATGGATTCAGAAACTGAGAGAAATTTTGACGCTGGAAAAAGAATCTTTGGCCCAGTATCAGACGGATCAGGAAAAATTCAATGCCTACATGCCTTACATGATGGTCATCCCTCAGGAGGAGAATCATGTCCAATGGATTGAGCAGCTCTTTGCCGCCT
>JBDKUX010000064.1:0-54730 GCA_039679455.1 Smithella sp.
AGATTTAGCGGAAAATTATGCCGAATATGGAATCATGATGAGAGTAGTTGTCGAAGAATGCTCTTTTTAAATTTTTCTGCCCGAAATACCGGATAATCAAGATCCCAAATCCGACAGACTGCTAGCCGTCGCGGTATCATTATTGTTTGGAAATGGAATAACTCTATTTCGCTTTAACCGGATTGGGAATAGCAGTTTCTTTAAAAACGTCTATCGTTCCATAATCGGTAAAATATTTTTTATGAGTGATAGTAAGCCAATCAAGCCCGCTCAGTCTGATTTCAGCATTTGATACCGTGGTGGCAATTGTATCGAAATATTCTTTTTTCTGTTTCGCCAAATCCTGGTAGTATTGATTCGAATTTTTGAATACCGGATTGTTTTTCGGTAAAGGAATCTTTTTTATTACTTGCGCGTCTGTATGGGGTGAAATACCATCAACATTGAAGACTAATCCTCCCTTTATGCCGACAACGCTGGAAGGGGTAATTGTCATGCCTGCCGATGGTATCAGGTGTATCTGTATCTCGTTATGGCCAGGCGCAACCGGCGAGGCCCTTAAACGCCCCTTGGCATGATCCAGGCAAACCTCCAGTCCTAAAGTGATTCCATCAATAGTGAAGATTGACTGTCCACCCAAACCGCTTGCGCTTTCCTCCCTGCCAACGCCGACGGGGTTGACATGTCCCAAAGTGCTCAAGTCGCGGGAGCCCATGGTTGGAAGCGCATGAGCATTCATGCCCGCAATGGCAATGATCCTCTCATCAATTTTCTGCCAGTCCTTTTTCTTATCGCGGATGAAATCGATATGGGAAATAAATTCCTTATATATAATCCATTCATGCATACCGTCCGCTTGTGCGAGGCCGCCCTTCTGAACAAGTGCTATATTGAATATCTCCTTGGCATTTCCCTGGCTGAGATATCCGATAGCCGTCCCGAAGACAAACAGCCAATGGGCATACTTCGCATTCTTAGTCTCCTCCCTCATTGTTTCCATGATCTTTGATATCTTTTCGATGGGGTAGGCCCCGCCGGTACCTCTGAAGTAAAATTCGGGAGCCATGAACAATTTCAGTGTATCTGCCGAATTGCCTCCTTGTGCCGTGATTACATTTTTGTGTGCAATGTTGATGGCGTTCTTCATTATGCTGCATCTTTTGAGAATATCTTTGTCATCGCTCGTATTTCCCATATATTCAGCTGCTTTTATATCGGCAGTCTTTACCTTATACGCTATGAATATAACTTTTTTGTAAGACATCTTTGCCCTCCATTATGTATGGTTCCAATAAACATCATGATTATCACGATTTACATTTGAATTCCACGGTGAAAAACAAAAATGGCGCTTCATATACTGCCTGCATCCTGTCTGTCTGACCTCAGGGGTGTCGTCCCTTATCTCAAAGCCGTTTGACATCATGAATCTCCTTTGTTATTTTATGAACAAAATATTAATTTTATTGTAGGAGAGTCAGATCAATTCATATGCAGTGAATCGGAAATAATAAACTATCCAATAACCTTTTACTTAACATGGGCATTTTGCTGAGGAGGAGAAAACTATGAATCAAGATGAATATCGAAAAATTATTTCCCGCGCAATCGAACTTGAAGTTGAAGCCTATACATTCTACCGGGCAGTATCCGACAAGGCCAAAGATGCAAACATCAAGAGTGTTTTCGACAACCTCGCCCAGGAAGAGCAGGGTCATAAGCGTACGCTGGAAAATTTCCTGGCCAGAAAACCGGAAGAAATGCATTTTGCGGAGTCCAGGGATTATAAAATCGTGGATACGCTTCCCACACAGCCGCTGACCACGGACATTAAACCTGTCGAAGGACTGGTAATTGCAATCAAGAACGAGCTCGAAGCCATGCAGATGTATACGCAATTGGCGAACGCCAGCGATGATGAAGCACAAAAGAAAATTTTCCTGGAGCTGGCCACGATGGAACGCGGACACAAGAGCAAGCTCGAAGATATATATACGAATATGGCGTTTCCCGAGGTCTGGTAGAAACGCGCCGGACGTCGCATTTAAGGGGGGGAGATGCAACGGTGCAGGAGATTGTATTCGCAGTAATTGCAACCCGGACATGGAGATATTCCGCTGTGTTCGGGGGAAGGATATTCTGCTTTACCTGGTTGATGACTCAATAATGAATTGTGGCACAGCCTGGTTGCATTATTTTGATGAGACATCGCTGGAAGCAATCATTGCCCGCAATATTTCACAAACAGCATCTTTATGTTCGGCCATGACAATTTTAATTTTGCTTTCCCTCTGGTTGATCAATTTGCCCAGGGCAGCGCTGTCAATATTCAACAGACAGCCCAAAATGCGAGGTGAGTGTATTTTCAGGATTTCCTCGATATGCCGGTAAAGACGCTCCGCGCCGTCGTTGGAAAATAAAAGCAGGCGGGAAATTCTGTTCCCATAAGGGGCATCAGTGCGTCTGCGGACAGAGGCTATCCCAATTCTCTCGGTTTTCAGTTTATCGACAATGTCTTCAAATCCGCAGCGAATCTGACCCCGGAGCCTGGATTTGCGCAGGGCATCTTCGAGCGGCTTTCCCAGTTCTATCCGGGGAACGTCGAAATTACTGTCCTGCCTGATTTTAATAGTCCGGACAAGCAGAATCCGCCTGATAGTTTCGGATATGCCGGCGGATTCCAGTTCTTTCGGAAACCGGATAGTTGTTAAATTAATTTGTGGTTGTTTGATTTGCATTATATCCATTGAAAATTATATAAATAGGAGAATTCAGAAAAGCAATGAATAATTCTTCAGCGTGTGCACTTATCTGGCAGCTGGCGCCCCGGCTTTTCACTGGATCAAGGTAGGGGAATATGACAGACATCCTGGACTACATAAGCACATGGTCGGCTCTTAAATGGGTGGCTATTGTCCTTGTCGCCGGTTTTATCGGCCAGTTCGGCAAAATGCTGGCCCAGGTCATTGTAAGAAAAATAAGCCTCGCCCGGCAGAAAAAACAGTCAGAGCCGATTATGGAGCTTCCATCAATCCGCAAAGATCATGAAGAGGCGGCGGTCAATAAGCAAAACGATATGAAGATCCAGGAACAATATCCGGATAAAAAAGCTTTAAAAATTGCAGCCAAAGAAAGAAAAAAATCATCCAAGAAAAGCCAATAAGTTGTAAATCAATAAAGCATATCTATCTGAGAAGTCAATATTAAACGGTTTGTTGCCCAAATCTCTTTGTCCCTTGCCGGAAACGTTTTTGATGAATTCCAAGGCTTCCGGAAGGTGAGTTCAAAACTTGCCTTCGACTCAGACAGTTGAAGTTCCTGATCTTTCGTTTCGTCAAGTATCATGGCAAAAACGCTTCGAATGGCTGCTTCAATGAGATAAACATTTGGGTAGCGGGCTGTAAAGCATTAACCCAATAATCAACACCCGATCTTCTATATCTTAAGGCATAGATAAATATCTCTTTCGATTTTTATAAATATATCCGCTGCCATATAGTCTTTTCCAATCCGTCAATCTATAAAATAACCAAAGTTCAGAAAGAAGAAGGGAAGGCAGACAAATATAAAGGTCAATGCCATTTTCGTTCATCTTATGAAGAAAGAGTTAATTGAATCAATTAATGCAATTATAGATAGTCAAGGAGAAAAATTATGAAGAATTTCATGGTTAGCCGGTTTTTGATTGTCGGTGTTTTCTTTCTGGCAGCATTATCGGCCGGAAAAGCAAACGCCTACACCATTAATAACCTGTTCGCCACAGACAGCAACGGAGGATATGTTTCGCCATACTCCGTCACCGCCACGGAGACTTTCGATAATTCTTCACCGGCGTGGACCTGGCTGGGCGATTACAAAGTTGTGAACGGCAATACAGGTATAAATTCCGCTCCGGCGGTCAATGGCGTCAAGGAGAGCACCAATTATGTAACTGTTCCGAACAACCGAAGTTCCGGCTCGGCAACAATAACACTGGCTCCCATTGGCTCCTACTATACTTATTTTGGCCTGTGGTGGGGTTCTATGGACAGTTACAATACGATCATTTTTTACAAAGATGGAGTTATGACTCAATCATTTACCGGCTCGGATATAGTAGGGTATCTATATGGCGGAACACAAACCGCTAATGGTAATCAATTTAGTCCTTATACAAATATGTATGTAAATTTTCTTGATCTGGAGGCTTTTAACAGTGTCAGGATGACCAGCACCTCCTATGCCTTTGAAGCTGACAATCTGTCGGTGGGTAATCCTGTGCCCATCCCCAACGCTCTCTGGCTCCTCAGTTGCGGACTGATCGGCCTGATAGGAATCAGGAGAAGATTCAACAATTAAGCTAAGCAGCATCCTTAATTTTACCGCCTGTTAGGCAGGGTCAGCAATGGCTCTGCCTTTCTTCTTTATAAGATCATTGATCAACTTTTTATATTCTTTATTGTGCCGAATTTTTGGCGCAAAATGTATTTCCTTTGCACAGTGCGGAAGAATTGTGGTAGGAGACACGCCTTAATTCAATGAGAATATCATCCGATTGTTTGTCAGAGAAAGCCAATGGATAAATTATTATACAATTTCCAAAAGATGTCAAAAAAAGACTGGCAGGACTGGCACTGGCAATTTAAAAACCGTATTACCGGACCGGAGGCTGCCGGAAAATTTTTTAATACAGCGGCGGCAGACCTGGAGTCCCTAAAGCAAACGGCAGCTGTTTATCCATTAGCCATAACCCCCTATTATCTTTCCCTGATTAATCGGGAGAATGAAAACGATCCCATAAAAAAACAATGCTTTCCTGATCCGCGCGAAATTCTTCTTAACGAAGGTCCCGATGATCCGCTGGAGGAAGACTCATGCATGCCCGTACCCAGGCTGGTGCGTCGCTATCCCGACCGCTGTCTGGCTCTGGTCACGGAAACATGCGCCACCTATTGCCGGCACTGCAACCGCAAGAGATACTGGTCTTCCAATCCGCGAATCGGCCTGAAAAGCAGGCTTAAAAGTATGCTCTGTTATATTTCCGAATCACCGCAGATCAGGGAAGTCATCATTTCCGGCGGTGACCCTTTAACTCTGGAAGATCATGTCCTGGAAGAATTGCTGACGTCATTGCGGGCTATTCCTCATGTGGAGGTTTTACGCATCGGCAGCCGCATCCCGGTGGTCATGCCGATGCGCATCACCAAAGAGCTATGCCGGATGCTGAAGCGCTTCCGTCCGCTCTGGTTTAATACGCAATTTAATCATCCCCAGGAAATCACACCGGCTTCCGCCCGCGCCTGCATGATGCTGCTCGAAGCCGGTATTCCTGTTTCCAATCAATCGGTTTTACTGAGCGGGATCAACGATTCAACCCCGATAATGAAAGAACTGTTCTATGGATTGCAGAAGATATCTGTCCGTCCCTACTACCTTTTTCATTGCGATCCGGTGAAGGGTTGTGCACATTTTCGCACCGATGTAAAAAAGAGCATGGAAATGATGGAGAATATTTGGGGCCAATGCTCCGGCCTCAGCCTCCCGCAGTATGTTCTGGATGCGCCGGGAAGCACGGGGAAGATTCCGCTACGGGTCTTGTCCAAAACAATAAAAAAAGACTTGCAAAAACATCAACATTTTTTTGACAAGTTCAAGCAAATAGATTAGTAATTTTCGTTTCAAATTAACTCAATATATTAAATATTATATAAAGCGAAGAAATAGGAGAATTTTTTTATGTATGAAGCCAGTGATTTAAGGAAAGGATTGCGGATTAAACTCGATGGTGATCCATATGTCCTCGTTGAGTTCAATTTTGTTAAACCGGGTAAAGGGCAGGCGCTGTACCGCTGCAAGCTGAAAAACATGCTCAACGGCAACCAGTTCGAACGTACCTTCCGTTCCGTAGATACATTTGAACCGGCCGATCTGCGGGAAAAAAAGATGCAGTATTTATATAAAGAAGAAGGCAAATACTGCTTCATGGATAATGAAACTTATGAACAGATTTATCTGACGGAAGAGCAGATGGACGATGCGAAAAATTTCCTGATAGATAATATCGAAGCGGAAATCCTGCTTTTCGAAGACAAGGCTATCGGCATCAGCCTGCCCAATTTTGTTGACCTCATTGTCACCGAAGCGGAGCCCTGGGCTAAGGGCGATACGGTATCCGGCGCCACCAAACCGGTTAAACTGCAGACGGGCTATACCATTCAAGTTCCGACTTTCGTCAACGAAGGCGAAAAAATAAGAGTTGATACGAGAACGGGCGAGTATTTGACCCGTGTCAAAGGCTAGTTCATTTGTACGAATCAATACCAGATGATAAATTTATTCTGGCGCGAAAAGCGAACGCCCTGCTTCTTCGCGCCAGGTTGATCCAAAATATCCGCCTTTTTTTTATCAATAATAATTTTCTCGAAGTCGAAACGCCGGTAAGAATTCCCGCGCCGGCTCCGGAGGAGCATATTGAAGCTCTTTCTTCCGGCTGCTGGTTTTTGCAGACTTCCCCTGAGCTGTGCATGAAAAGGTTGTTGGCTGCGGGCTTTGGGCAGATATTCCAGTTCTGCAAATGCTTCCGCTTTGAAGAGAGGGGAAAGCTGCATCTGCCGGAATTTACCATGCTGGAATGGTATGTTGCCGGATTCGATTATCAGCAGTTGATGAACCAGTGCGAAGAAATGATTATTAATATCGCTAATCATCTTGGTTTTTCCGGCGGACTTTCCTGCAGAGACGGGCAAGTAAATTTGATTTTGCCCTGGGAACGAATCACGGTGCGGGAAGCGTTTGAAAAATATGCGCCGGTTACTCTGGATAAAGCCCTGAATCAGGACCGGTTTGATGAAATTCTGGTCGAGTATATCGAACCTAATTTAGGTATGGACAAGCCTTCATTTCTTTACGATTATCCGGCCCCGCTGGGAGCTCTGGCCAGATTGAAGCAAAGCGATCCGTCTGTTGCGGAACGCTTTGAACTCTATATCGGCGGGCTGGAATTGGCCAACGGTTTTTCCGAATTGACCGATGCCGCTGAACAACGACAGCGTTTTATAGAAGCACAAAATCTGCGGGCGCAAAAAAAATATGCTGCCTATCCGCTGCCCGAAAAATTTCTTTCCGCTCTGGAGAGTCTGCCGATGAGCGCCGGTATCGCCGTCGGCATTGACCGCCTGGCGATGCTTTTCGCGGGGGCTGCCGGTATTGATGATGTAGTATGCTTTACTCCGGAAATGCTGTAGCAACCGGTTATGTTGTTCATAAGACCATCCAAAATTGCATGATTGTTGAATTGGCATGTTTTGTGATTGTAGATTACCCGGAGATATTTAACAAGTTGCCGGAGGGTGCATGAAAGAGGAATTGCAATTGGTCGTGACGCTGATTAACAGCATGGCCGTCATGTCCGTAATTGCTTATATTTTGTCCCATAGCCGTTTTTACGACGAATTTTTACAGAAAAAGGTTACCTGGAAGAGCAAGCTTATTGTCATTGTGGTGTTTGGCCTCTTGTCCATCTATGGCACCGTGAGCGGTTTTAAATTCATGGGTGCTTTTGCCAATACGAGGGATCTTGGTCCTGCCCTCGCCGGGCTCTTTGCCGGTCCCGTAGCCGGCATCGGTGCAGGTCTGATTGGTGCAATCCATCGTTATTTCCTGGGAGGTTTTACCTGTGTTTCATGTTCCCTGGCTACGGTTGTTTCCGGGCTTGTCGGCGGGCTGGTTTTTCTGTGGAAAAAAGGAAAATTTATCGGCGTGACCGGTGCCGTCGTCGTGGCGGTCGTCAACCAGATTCTGCATTCGGGATTAACTCTGCTGATTGCCCGTCCTTTCGAACAAGCACTGGAAATTGTAGAAAAATTCACACTGCCCATGATTTTAGCCAATGCTGTCGGCATGGCGATCTATACTTCCATTGTTGTTAATCTGGTAAAGCAGCGTTCCTGGGAGCAGGAAAAGCATACCATTGAAGGTGAGCTGAATGCGGCCCGGGAGATCCAGATGAGCATGGTTCCCAAATTATTTCCTCCCTTTCCCGACCGGCCGGAGTTTGAACTTTCCGCCGTTCTCGAACCTGCCAAAGAAGTAGGTGGTGACTTTTACGATTTTTTCTTTGTGGACAAGCATCGTCTGGTCTTTTTACTGGGGGATGTTTCCGGCAAGGGTATACCGGCTTCACTTTTCATGGCCGTCACCAAGACGCTTCTTAAAGCAGGGGCCAATGAAAATACCAGTATCGACCAGGTCCTCTTTAAAGTGAACAATGACCTGTGTGAAGGAAATGACATGTCAATGTTTGCCACCGTTTTTTGCGGCATAATCGACATTCGGACAGGCAAAGTGGAATACAGCAATGCCGGACATAACCCGCCTGTTTTGTGCCGACGGGATGGGGATCCGGAGTTTCTGAAGACGCAGGGTTCTCTGGCCATCGGTTCATTCGAAGACAGCCCGTATTTCAAAGAAACATTGACGCTGGGAGTTGAAGATTCCATCATTCTGTACTCTGATGGCGTGACTGAGGCAATGAACAAAAATGAAGCTCTTTTTTCCGAAGAAAGACTTCTGCAGGCATTGCGGAAAGTCAGCGGGCAGCACCCTGATGAGATGATGAAGAAGATTCTGACGGATGTGCACAGTTTTGCCGCGGGTGCACCCCAATCGGATGATATAACCATCCTGGCTTTGCAGTATACCGGTTCAAAGAACCTTCCATAGTAATATGATAAACTAAAACAGGTAGATGTTCGTATGCAGCAGAAACCAGCCAATCTGGTCTATGGAGTTGATGAGAACCCGCCCCTTCGCATTACCATTGTACTGGCCCTCCAGCACATTTTCTTTCTCACTGCCGGGCTAATCGTCACTACGATGATCACGAGAGCCGTCGGCTGTTCTGCGGAGCTTGTGCAAAATGTTGTTTGTATGTCGATGATTGCCGGAGGTATTGCCACGATCCTTCAGGCCTTAAATAGAGGTCCTGTCGGAAGCGGGTATCTCTGCACGGCGGGTATTGATCCCACTTTTGTTTCCTGTTCCATCCTGGCCGGTCTTACCGGCGGCATTTCCATGATTCTCGGCATGTCCATCTTTTCCGGAGCCCTGGAGTGCCTGATATCCAGAGTTATCAACAGAATGAGAATACTGTTTCCCCCGGAAGTAACAGGTGTGGTCCTCACCATGGTGGGCCTGAATATCGTGCCTGTCATGATCAGCAATTTTTTTGGTATAACTTCAACGGCAAGCAAGGTGTTGCCTGCCAACTTATTCGTAGCGGTCATCACCCTGGCGGGTATGGTGGGCACAAATGTCTGGAGCAAGGGAAGGCTGCGCTTTTATTCCGTAATCGTCGGAATGGCTGCGGGCTATATTGCCGCTTACCTTCTGGGCGTGCTGAAGGTCTCTGATTTAGAAATAATTATCCATTCCCCCCTTATATCTTTCCCCGACGTCTCCTATATAGGATGGTCTTTCAACTCTTTTCTGCTGGTGCCTTTCATCGCGGCCACACTGGCCTGTTTCCTGAAGGCGGTGGCGGCAATTACCATGTGTCAGCGTATCAACGATGCCGAATGGAAGAGACCCGATCTGGATAATATTCAAAAGGGAACTCTGGCCGATGGGCTGGCGTCTGTTGCCGGCGGTCTGATGGGAGGGATGAGACAGTCGCTCTATGCGGGTTCGGTCGGATTGAGCGTCGCTATGGGAACGACAAGCCGTATCGTTGCCTTCTATACGGGTGGAATGTTCATCACCCTCGCTTTTCTCCCCAAAATAGCGGCAATTTTCAGTATTATGCCCAAACCTGTTATGGGAGGGGCGCTTGTCTTTATGGTGAGTTTTATGCTGATCTCGGGTATCCAGATTATGACTTCCCGTATGATTGATATCAGGAAGACTTTTGTTATCGGCGTATCGCTCATGTTCGGGATCAGCGCAGACATTTTTCCGAATCTCTATCGTAATTTTCATCCCTGGGTGGAGCCGTTTTTCCAATCTTCCCTCGCCGTGACAACTATACTCGCGATTATTCTGAATCTGGTCTTTCGCATCGGTATCGCCCGCAGGGAGGTCCTGGAGCTTGAGTCCGGCGTCGATTCTTCAAATAAAATATTCAATTTTCTGGAAAACCAGGGAGCGGCCTGGGGGGCGCGCAGCGATGTAATCCAGAAGGCTAAAACAGCATTGAATGAATTCTTCGAGTTGGCGACAAATATGAGTCTTACCCGTGGCAAGATCAGCGCGGAAGTTTTCTTTGACGAATTTAACCTTGATATTACTATCCTTTATGAAGGATCTCTTATTGAATTTTCCGAAGTTTTTTTAGAGGGAGACGCCCTGCTGGAAGACGACAATGCGCTCATCAATCTCTCCTCGCGTATTATCAGACAGTATGCGGACCGGATTGAATCGGAAGAAAAAGACGGTCAATGCAAAATTGTCCTCCACTTTGAACACTGATATTTATCGCACAAATGGCTGGTTGGGGTGTTATTTCTGTTATCCCGGAGTGTTATTTGTTACCAGCGTCAATATGTTCCGGTCATTCTCACGCCTGTAGTGAACATCGTCCATAAGCTTTTTAACAAAAAAAATTCCCAGTCCCCCGATTTGGCGTTCGTCGATGTCCGCAGATATGTCGGGTTCAGAAACGGAAAATATATCGAACGGCATGCCATAGTCCATGATCTCGATAATCAGACTGCCGGCATCGTTTTTTCTGCATCTGATTTCAATTGCGCCGTCAATGCCGCATTCCTTATAGGCATGTTTAATAATGTTGACGAGAACTTCCTCCAGCGCCAACTCTATGGCGCTGATTTTTTCACCTGCGAATCCGTGTTCTCCGGCATAGGAAATTACGAAGCTGATGAGGGCGTAGAGGGAGTCTATTTTACCCGGCAAGGTGACGGATGAAGATGTGGCCATAAATTTGACCTATTTTAATGCCTCTTCCCGTGAGTTGTATATTTTGAAAATAGTATCAAAACCGGAGATTTTAAACACATCTCTCACAGGTCCTTTAAGTCCGCAGAAAATCATATTTCCGTTTTTGGGCCTTAACTGTTTTGCTGTAGACAAAATACTGCGCAGGCCTGCACTGCTGATGTACTCCAGTCCGTCGAAGTTAATCAGAAAAGCTTTCTCGCCCTCGACGATAAGGTCTGCCAATGTCTTTTCAAATTCGGGAGCGGTGACGGCATCGATTTTGCCTTTAACGGAAACAATAACCTTGTTGTTTTCTTTCGCTGTATCAATTTCCATAAATGTTAGATATTTCCCTGTTAATTTTTGGAGCGAATATAAGCAGAATGGCTCTCTATGTCAATTAAATACTCTTATTCTCTAATCACCTTGTTGGTCAGAGTTCCGATTTGTTCGATTTCCACGCTGATTATGTCTCCTTCCTGCAGGTACCGGGGCGGCTGGCGGGAAAATCCGATGCCTTCCGGCGTTCCGGTCAGAATGATTGTTCCCGGCAGGAGTGTCATTGACCTACTTAAATTGCTGACAATCTCCCGGATATTAAAAATCATCTCGGATGTGTTGGAGGATTGAACAACCTCCCCGTTTAGAATTGCGCTGATCTTTAGATTGTTCGGATCAGCAATTTCATCTTTGGTGACAATCCACGGTCCCAGCGGACAAAAGGAGTCGAAACTTTTTCCCCTTGCCCATTGTCCCTTCTGTTTATCAAACTGCCAGTCACGCGCGCTGGTGTCATTAGCGCAGGTATAGCCCAGAATGTAATCCGCAACCTCGGCGGGTTGAATATTTTTTGCTTTTCGGCTGATGACGACGGCCAACTCCGCTTCATAATCCACACAATCCGGCCCTGCCGCGGGCAGAATAATCGGGGCTTCGTGCCCGGTAAGAGAAGAGGTGGCTTTCAAAAACAACACCGGCTGCTCGGGATAGGAGAGGCCGGTTTCATCACCGTGCTTTCTGTAGTTGACGCCCAAAGCAAGAATGTTAACCGGGACCAGCGGTGCCAGCAGCTTTACTACCTGTGCTTCTTCCTCTGTGATTTGATAATTGCCGAAAATATTGCCTTCAATCAGTCTGGCCGTATCGGGTGTTTTTTCATTGTAGATCCCTTGAAAAACCTTTTTATCCCCAGTAAGAAAACGAATAATTTTCATGTAAGTTCCATTATTTGATTTTTTCCAAATCGCTAAACAGCATAAGCAGAGAGATAAAATTGGGTTTAATGTCCGCGGCGGTCCTGATTATTTCCACCTTGTCACCGTCGTCCAATGCTTTTCTGAGATTGTTCAATGCCTCTGTTTCCGCCTTGATAAAGGCTAGTCTTTGCGCTTCTTTTTTTACGTCAAATGAATATAACTCAGCGTCAAACTTCGCTTTTTGCAGATTTTCCCAATTCTGACGGGCCAGTTTGAAATTGTACTTTATCCTGGAGAGCATGAAATCCGTCAATGTCTCTGAGTTCTTGCCCTTCGCGGTAAGAACTATGGCGTCCATCGGTTTATGAAATCGGGTCATGTAGTCTATGTAGTAATCGATTGAATTTCTTTGGCGAATTTTCAGGAAAACATCGCGAACGCCTTCTAAAATTATACGAGCTTCGTCCAGACTCCCGTTTGCCCTTACTATCCTTTTGGAATCTGAAAGCATTTGGTTGATTATTACAAAATCTGCCCTATCTGCCTTGCTTTTCTGTAAATCGTCAGCATGGCTTTTCTTAAAGGCCGCCCATTCGGCCATGGTTCGTTCCATTGCCTTCTTCGATGTTGCCCTTTTTCCCTGGCTGGTTGCAATCAGGGCGGTTATATAGGCCTTATCGAATGCGGCCATGTCCTTTTCCAGTAGACCGGCTGCCGCAAGCGGCGCAGCCGTACTTATAATCAAAACAATTCCTAATATTAACAAAAAGCATTTTTTCATAGCTTTAATCTCCCGGAATCAGATAAAGATATGATTTGATAAATTTTATTGTAGTTAGGCGTGTTGCTATTCCTTCTCAAAAGCCGATTTCGTGGCGCCGCAGATAGGACAAATCCAATCATCGGGAAGGTCTTCAAAACTGGTGCCCGGAGCCACGTCGCCGTCCGGATCCCCTTTAGCCGGGTCATAAACATAACCGCAAACCGAGCAGACGTAGCGGTCGGCCGATACCGCAGCTGCCGGTTGCTCCTGTTTTCCTGCCGTTTCTTCCTGCACGTAAGTGGGTGCATTTTTAGCTGTCCTGCCTCCCTTGACCTTATGATAATAATCATAAGTCATTGGTTCTTCGCTGCCCGTCACTTCCGCATCAACAACCCGGCCGACAAAAATGGTATGTGAGCCGCAGTCAAACTCATTTGTTAACTCAGCCTCCACATAGCCTGTGGAGTAGTCTAAAACTATCGGCACGCCGGTCACCCCGATTTTACTTTTTACATTTTCCAGTTTGCTTACTTCGCGGCCGCTTTTAAAACCGAAAAGACCGATAAAGGTCATTGGTGCAGCCTGGGACAAGATCGAAACGGAAAATTTACGGCTGAGTTTAATCAATTCATGGGTATAATTTTCTTTGTTTATACTGATGGCGATAGTTACCGGATCAGATGTTACCTGAAACATTGTATTGCAAATTTGCCCGTTGAATTTACCATCCTGGCCGGAACAAATAACATAGAGACCATAACTGATTTTATGCAATACTGCTTTGTTCATTTTTTCGGCTCCTTGATTTGAAAAATTGTTATTTTTAACTTTATAACCCAAAATGGTTTTGAGTGACAACTAATATTGTGAGATCTATGCCCGGTATGATAATACTGCCGTACTGTTTGCCGTGATAAACACTCCGTTTTGCAAAAGATTTTATTACATGGATATCCCTTCTATTTTTCTTTTGACAAAACATTGTTTCTCTTATAGTGGCATTGCCTACAAGAGAAGTTTGGTAGACGCTGGGAAGGTAATATGTTTTTCGCCGGTTGATCGTTGCGCTCAAGTATTCCTGATTTAATACTTAAAGCGGGCAAAAAGAAAGAGACAAACAAATAATGATGATGACTTATAAAGAATTTATGGCTAAAGACCATTTTAATCTCGAAGAGATTCTAGGGTTTTCTTATGGGACTCTGGTATCAGATCCGCCGGAACATTTCGATGCACGTCTCCCCGCTCCGCCATTCCTGATGGTCGATCGCATCACGAAAATCACCAGTAACGGTCGTCACGGTAAGATTATTGCCGAGCAGGATATACGTCTGGATGCGTGGTACTTTCAGTGTCATATGCCGGGTGATCCGGTACAGCCGGGGTGTTTATGTGTCGATGCCATCTGGCAGCTGTTAGGTTTCTATTGCCTGTGGCGTGGTTCTCTGGGATCCGGCAGGGCTCTCGGCTGCGGAGAGGTTTCCTTTAATGGCCAGATTCGACCTTTTAATAAATGTGTCCGTTACGAAATAGACGTCCGGCGTTACTCGCAGTTGAAAGATTCCGGCGCGACAGTGGTTATCGGCGACGGCAAAATATTTGTTGATGATGAGTTGATTGCCCTTGTCCATCAGGCGCGAACGGGGGCGTTCCGAAATATTGCTTACAAGGATTATCCTGTCCGGTCAAAAAATTCTGTCGGCGGAATAATGGAAAGATAACGAAGCTGATTCTTCGAATTCAAGCGGTTATTATTACCGGACAAAGCAGTTTTCTGAAGAGGAGAAATTGCCGTTAATGCGAGTTCGCGTATTCATTAAAGGAACTTCGTTGTCTGTGTATCTGAGGCATCTGCCTGATTTTTTAAAAAGCTATCGGGAAATAAGAAATCAAGCAAAAAACAGCAGATCTGATTTCCCTTTCAGCAATTTGTATCCCTGTCTGAATGAAGCTGAAAGTGAAAGCGGTGTGGCCTCAGGGCATTATTTTCACCAGGATTTGCTTGTCGCCGGTCTGGTTTTTAAGAATAATCCTGTCAAACATGTCGATGTAGGGTCGAGAGTCGACGGTTTTGTCGCCCACGTGGCTTCCTTCCGGGAAATCGAAGTTTTTGACATCAGGGATCTTTCCAACACTATTCAAAATATTAAATTCAGGCGTTTTAATCTGATTGATAAAAATTTCGGCTTGCAGAATTATTGTGATTCTCTTTCCTGTTTGCATGCACTGGAGCATTTCGGGCTTGGCCGGTATGGGGATGACATCAATTATGACGGGCACCTTATCGGCTGGAAAAATATATACAAGACACTAAATAAAGGTGGAAAATTATACTTTTCTGTTCCTATAGGTCCGCAAAGAATAGAATTCAACGCCCATAGGGTATTCTCCATCTGTTATCTTCTGGATTTGATCGGCGACAGGTACAAAATAGATTCCTTTTCTTACGTTGATGACAAGGGAAATTTGCACGGCAATGTTTCCCTGGAAAACAACCGGATAGACAACAATTTCTCCTGCAACTACGGATGTGGCATTTTTGAACTTTCCAAAATTTAATCAATGATTTACATAAATCAGCCGTGCTTAGCTTACGCGTGGGAATTGGCATGAGTATATTTAAAAAAATAGCCCATTATTTTGCCCGAAAAGACTTTTGCCAGAAAGCGATTGACGAGCAAGCCGATCTCAGTGCTTTTAAAGAAAAGCTCAACCGAACGATAGTTACCGGCCTGATTTTGATGGCCTTAAGCTACACGATTGGTACGCCCACGGTGGTGGCTTTTATCGCTATTGCCGCATCAATGAATGAGCCTTTAATCGGCGTTGTCGGCGGGGCTCTGATATACGGCATTTCCACCTTAATGTTTTTTATCGGGCTGAAGATGACCGGAACAAAGTATGTTATGGTGGTGAATCGCTGGCTTGTTCGGGTTATTCTGGAAAAAATACTGGGTTCCGGGGCGAACAATTCCTGTGCCTTGCCGCAGGAAGGATCAGGAAGACAACAACTGAAAAATTGATGGCGTCAAAAACGAGGTGTCGGATGAATCAACTGGATGGAATGATTGCAGAGCTGAAAGAGAAGATTATTGCAACTCTGGGATTAATGGACGTTAAGCCGGAGGACATAATAGACGATGCTCAATTGGTAGGTGGGGACATAGGTATTGATTCTATTGATGTTCTCGAACTTGTAATGATGATGGAGAAAGACTACGGCATAAAAATTGAGAACAAAGAACTGGGGGCCAAGGTTTTTGCGTCGGTGCGGGCTTTGGCTGCTTTCGTTTTAGAAAAACGGGAAAAAAAGGTTTAATACCAATATAATGAAAATACTGCTTGTATCGGCCAACACCCTGAAGGCGCCTTATCCTGTCTATCCGCTGGGGCTTGATTATGTTGCCGGTGCTCTCGATGCCGACTATGATGTGAAAATAGCGGATGTGAATGATTTTGATTCATCGGCAGCTCTGGCAGTTATCGTTAGGGATTTTTCTCCCGACTTTGCTTGTGTCTCCATTCGCAACATCGATAATACGGATTCAATTCACCGCTGCGATTTTCTTGCTGAATACAAAAGCTTGATGCGGCAAATCAGGGAGAATTCGTCGGCGCGAATAATCCTTGGCGGCAGCGGTTTTACAATATTTCCCCGGGAATTAATGCAGGCGCTGGATGCAGATTACGGTGTTGTCGGTGAAGGGGAGAGGCTGCCGCTGCTGTTGCAGGCGTTGGCAAAAAACGCCGATGTCAATTTATTGCCGGGAATCGTCACAAAAAACACAAATCAAATCGTTTATGAACCATGGGGAGATCAAATCCGGCGGTATTTTAATCCGGAAACCTCTCCCACCAAATTTTATCTGGCCTCGGGGGGAATGCTCAATCTGCAAACTAAAAGAGGATGTCCTTTCCATTGCAGCTACTGTACTTATCCGCATATCGAAGGCGGCAGGATGCGGTTTTTCCCGCCGGACGAAATCGCGGGGGAAGCCCGCAAATTGCAGAACGCCGGAGCAAGATATATTTTTATTACCGATTCGGCTTTTAATGCCAGTTATGATCACAGCCGTAAGGTGGCGAAAGCTTTTCTCAAAGCGGGCATTTCGATACCTTGGGGAGGTTTTTTTGCCCCCACTTTACCGCCGGCTGATTACTTTCAGGAACTTGCCGATGCGGGCCTGTCTCACGTGGAATTCGGCACCGAATCACTGACTGATTCCATGCTTAAAAATCTGGGAAAACCTTTTGTCGTAAATAACGTTTATGAAGCACATTCTCAGGCGTTGAAGGCCGGGTTAAATATCGCCCATTATTTTCTTTTGGGCGGGCCCGGTGAAGATGAACAAACTATCCGGGAAACATTGGATAATACCGGAAAGCTGGAAAAGTCCGTTTTTTTCTTTTTTTGTGGGATCCGTATCTATCCGCATACGGCTTTGTATGACCTTGCCTTGCAGGAGGGCCAGATTGCCGCAGGGCAAAATCTTTTATCTCCGGTATTTTACCGTTCGCCGCACATCACGGACAGGGAGATTGTGAAAATGGTGGAAGAACACGCTGCCGGACGATTCAACTGGCTGGTTGGAGCCGGTGAAAATAAAACAGCCAGGCTTCTGCCGAGGCTCTATAAAAGGGGATTTTGCGGCCCCCTATGGGAACGTTTGATTTGATGAAGATGACTTGGCCCAGGATTACTTCTCCAGCGCAGGTCGCGGGAATAATAATTCTGGCAGCGGCAGCCGTGTTCTTTTTTATTAATCCGCATCTGACAATTGCCCTGGCACTTTTTTATATAGTTTTTTGCATTGCCGCCTGCTTTTTACCGGAAACAAACTTCCTGGGGCCGGTTATCAGCCGGGGCAATACCGGGGAAAATTTTGTTGCTTTGACCTTTGATGACGGTCCGGTTCCGCCGGTAACGACGCAGGTCCTTGATTTGCTTGATAAATATTCGGTGACGGCGACTTTTTTTGTCACCGGCGTTAATGCCGGACAATATCCGGAAATAATTAAAGAAATAATTAATCGGGGCCACACAATCGGCAATCATTCTTTCCATCATGATCCTTTTTTGATGCTAAAAAGTTCCAAAGTAATATATCAGGAAATATTAACTACCCAGGAATTGTTGAAAAAAATGGGGGTGTATACATCCGCCTTCCGCCCGCCTGTGGGGATAGTCAATCCCCGGCTGGCTCCGCTCTTGGAGAAACTGAACATGGAATGTATAAACTTCAGTTGCCGTGCGGTGGATAGAGGCAACCGTCGGGTAAAGAATTTGAGCAGCAAAATTCTGCGGAAAGTCGCGGCGGACGATATCATCCTGCTGCATGATGTGCCGCCGCACCGGCGGGAAGAGCGGGAAATGTTTTCAAAAGAAATAGAAAATCTGCTTTTGGGGCTTAAAGAAAAAGATTTACAGGTGGTGCCGCTTTCCGTATTAATCGGCAAAACTATAATGATTGAAGGAAATTAAACTTTATAAGCAGGGAAATTTATTTTATTGACCTTGCAAAAAAATTTTGATTGAAAAAACAATCAGTGATATGAGGCAACGTTATCGATTTCAGGCAGTGACGAATAAGGAAGCGCAACTCAGCATCCGGCCTTTTTACGAGGCCGTCAAGGATAGTTCATGGAAGATCATTGGCAGTTACTCCAAGGAGTGCTCTCCAAAGAACAAGACCGGATAGAGGCTCAGGCATTAGCGCCAACGGATTCTCTCTGGTTTTCCGGGCACTTTCCCGGGGCTCCGATTCTGCCGGGAATTGCTCTTATTTCTCTGGTTTGGCAGGCTATTGTCCAGGATGCCGGGAAAAGAAATGAGAAAATCAGTTTGGCTTCATTGAAAAAAGTTCGCTTTGCCAAGCCGGTGCGGCCGGGGGAAAATCTTTCAGTCTTTATAACCGGCAGCCAGTCGGTTGAAGAGATATTATATTCGTTTAAAGTTGCAGTTCGGGAAAATATTGTTTGTACTGGCTTGATTGTTGCAAATAGGAAGATAACCAAGCAAAAAGGAGGTAATGATGCCTGAAGCTCATGATATAAAAGGCATTATAAAGCATGTAATCGAAGTTATCATTGATGAACTTAAGCTGGAAGAAGTCACCGTGGATACCTTCAGCCCGGACATGGATTTAATCGATGAGTTGGGCATTGACAGTATGGATTTGGCGACCATCGCTCTTGTTTTGCAGGATGAATATAAAATAGTGATAGACGAGGATGACTATCCTAAAATGAAAACGGTCCGACTGATTGCCGAATATGTTGAGGGAAAGCTCTCCACGGAGAACTAATCAATAGTGTAATTATTTATGGCCATTAAAAACGAAGCAGCCGTTAAACCGCTCAAACCAAGATTTTCTGATCTCATAGCCCCGCCGGAAGTAAAAGAGCGCTGGGAAAAAGTCCGGAAGTATTTTTTCCTGCGTGAATCCACTTACGATATGAGCAACCGCTGCAATCTGCGCTGCGACGGCTGTTATTATTATGAAGGCGAAAAGCAGTTTGCCGCAGAGAATGGCGAAATACAGGCATGGCGCGAGCTGATGCAGTCCGAGGCCGCCCGCGGCATCACATATGTTGTTCTGGCCGGAGCCGAGCCCTCGCTCGTGCCGGAACTGTTGGATGTCTGCTATCAGGAAATTCCGCTGGGCAGTATTGCCACCAATGGCTTTAAAAAGATACCGGAATCCGTCGGGTATAAAATTCATATTTCCGTATGGGGCAACGATGAAACCAGTCTACGCGTGCGCAAAGCTAAAAATCTGCTGAAAAAGCAGATTGAAAATTACAAAAATGATGCGCGGGCGATTTTTGTTTATACCTTTACGCGGGAAAACATTGATGAAGTTCATGAGGTAGCCGGGATGCTGGCTGCGGAAAACTGCAAGTTGACGTTTAATGTTTTTTCATCTCCGGTAGGCTATAATGGATCATTACGCCACACGGATGAATCACTGGAGCGCACACGGCAGGCGATGATCGATCTGTTGAAGCTCTATCCGCAAAATGTTCTTTTCTCCGTATATAACGCCGTGGCGCATACGCATCAGTCCGGTTTGCACGATCTATACACCTGTTCTTATCCCCGCCAAAACAGTTCACAAGACATAGGCCTGGGGCGGTCGTTTCGCCAATATCGGACGGATTTAAGCTGGGATAGATCAGTTGCCTGCTGCGTTCCCGATACGGATTGCGCTGATTGCCGGCATTACGCCGCCGGTTCGGCTGTTGTCACCGCCAGAATATATCGCCATGTAAACAGCCTGTCGATTTTTAAATCCTGGCTGGATTATGTAGATACTTATCTCGCGGTTTGGGTCATGGGGTATGAAAAAGGAAAAAATCTCTGCGCAGAACCGGTAAGCCCGCCGGAAGTAAAAAAAGTGGGAAATATTAGTTAGGATAGCATCAATGATAACAGTCAGCTCATTGCTGGATAAAGAATGGTACGAGCGTTATAAACGCATTGCCAGTCTCAACATTCGCAGTTCGATTTACGATGTTACCAACAGATGCAACTTGCGCTGCAAGGGATGTTTTTTCTTTTCTTCCGGTGAACATGAGGCGGCCCGGGAAGAGATGGATATAAAAAAATGGGAGGATTTTATTGACGCAGAGAAGGCAAGAGGAGTCAATCTGGCCATCTTAATCGGCGGTGAGCCGACGCTTTGCCTGGATCGGGTGGAAGCATTTTACAAACGTCTGCCCACCTATTGCGCCACTAACGGACTTATCAAAATTGACCGCAGCAGATTCCCGGATATGATGGTGGGAATCTCCTTATGGGGGGGCGGTGAAGATGAAAAGATTCTTCGCGGCCGTGATACGTTTGCCGTCTCCAGCGCCAACTACGCCGGCGACCCTTATACCTACTACCTCTATACAATTACCCCCAAACAATTAGGAAAAATAGAAAAAGTAATTAAAAGAATTGCGGATGTCGGATTGAAAGTGCATTTGCAGCTTTTGTCCAACGATGAAGGTGTCGACGGTTTTTCGTGGCGGGAAGACGAGCTTGTCGAGTTGCGCCGGGAAATGGACGATGTGCTGGATAAATATCCCCGGACTGTAATTTCGAGTAAATATTACCATGAAGTGATCACCACGGGAAAGATGCTGGGACGTAAGTTCGGGTGGCTGGAATGTCCATCCGTAACCGAATCGCTCGACAATAGAAAACCTCATCCCCGCCGGCTGATTCATTTTTCCCGTTGGGCATCTGATTTAAAGACCGTCCATCGCTGCTGCACCTCGGCGACACGCGACTGCTCTACCTGCAAAGACGGCGCAGCGCACATGAGCTGGATTATGGTGAACAAGCGCGGGCATATCAAAACAACCAGAGATTTGCAGAACTGGATTGAAGTCTATGAGATGTTTGCCAAGCTGTACCGGCTTATTCCCTGGTAATAATTAAATGACTGCAACAAAAACTGTTATTTTAGGATATGATGCGGTTTCCTCTTTAGGAACTGATCTGGAAACCCAATGGCAGCGTGCCGTGCAGGGTGAAAGCGGCATTGCCGATCTGACCAGATTTCCGCTGAGCGCCGACTTTCCGGTGCGTGTCGCCGGTGAAGTTGCCCCGATTGATGTGCGCCCTTATCCCTTTTTACAGCCCCGGGAAATGGCTCATTGGACCTCGCCGATTTTTAAATATGCTCTGCTGGTTGTGCACCGTGCGCTCACGAAGAGCGGGATTGAAATAACACCCTCGCTGGCGCCGCGTGTGGCGGTGACTTTCAGCACAGCGGTAGGCGGCCTGGATGCCGTGCTTAATGCCGACAGGCTGCTGCAGGATAAAGGCAAATTACCGCATCCTTTTACTAATCCAAATTCCTGCGTAAACATGGTTGGTGGCAAGGTCTCTATTCTTACCGGAGCCACGGGGCCGATCTGCTCCACGATTACCGCCTGTGCTACCGGTTTAACTTCACTGATTATCGGCGAAATGTTATTGCAAAGGGGGATGGCGGATGTCGTAATCGGCGGCGCAGTTGATTTTCCTCTGGTCGAGCCAATTGTAGCCGGATTCGCTACAATGAACGGCGCTTATCGGCCGAAAGAAGGTCAGCCGGCAGAACTGCCGCAAAAGACCAGCCGGCCTTTTTCCCTGAACAGGAGAGGTTTTGTCGTTTCCGAAGGAGCCGGCTGCATTATTATGGCTTCCGCAGAATTTGCTCAGGCGCACGGGCTGGAGCCGGTTTTTGAATTGGCCGGTTGGTCAATGACTTCCGATGCCAGCCATTTCGTAGCGCCCAATTTAGCAACTGTGCAGCGATGCATCGAGGAAACCATCAGTAACGCCGGATTAGAGCCGGAAGACGTCGATGCCGTAAATGCGCATGCAACATCGACCAAAGTGGGCGATAAAGTGGAAGCCGACGCCCTGCATAATATTTTCGGCAAAAATATTCCGCCGGTAACTGCAAACAAATCACAGTTGGGACACGCAATGGGTGCGTCAAGCGCCATAGAAGCTATCCTGGCAATGGAATCGATGGGCAAGGACACCCTGCTTCCCACCATTAATTATATTCCTGATCCGGCAATCGAAATTGATTGTGTGGCCGAAGGCGCCAGAAAATGGAAACAGGAGTTTGTCTTGAAAAATGCATTTGGCTTCGGTGGATGTAATTCTTGCGTGATTTTTCGCAGGCTGATATAGGAAAGTCCACCAATTATGAAAGCGCCGAAAAACAGAAGGGTATTTGTCATAGGTTATGGAGCGGCAACTCCCCTGGGCAGGACATTCGACTTGACCTGGGAACGGGCCGTTCGCGGTGAGGCCGGCTTTCGTAAAGTCACGCGCTGCCAGGTGAATTCAGCCAGTGATATTGTGGGCGAAATACCCGACTGGCATCCGCTGGAACTCGATTTTACCGATGCCAAGGAAGTCTATAACTGGAATGCCTCTTTCGTAATTCTAACGATGGCGGTCTGCAAGGAAGCATTGGAAAAGTCGGGGGTTGTCATCGACAGTCAAATTGCTCCGCGGACGGCCTGTCTTATCGGCTCCGCCCTGAACGGCACCGACGCCTTTCGCATCGCCGTGCATGATCTGGAGCATCGTGGGCCGCTGCGCGTCAGCCCTTATCTGCTGCCCAATTTATGCGCCAACGTGCCTTCCGGCAAAGCGGGGATGCTGCTGAAATTTACCGGACCGGTATTTTCACCACAGGGAGCCTGCGCTTCCGGAAATTATGCCATCGGGATCGGAGCAAGAATGATCCGCGACGGAGATTGCGATTTTGTTCTGGCCGGCGGCGCCGACGCCCCGATTCTGCCGGAGCTGATCCATGGTTTTGCCAATATGAATGCAACGATTAAAATTAACACCCGGGATAGAGCCTATAACAATCCGGCGCAGGCTTCCCGTCCTTTCAGCGTTGATCGCCGGGGCTTTGTCCTCTCGGAAGGAGCGGCTGCGGTCGTACTGGCGGCTGATGAAGCAATTGCCGCTTATGGTCTTACACCCAAAGCGGAAGTCTTGGGTATTGGCTGGAATTCCGATGCCTTTCATTACACAAGCCCCAATCCCACGACCATTGTCCGCACTATGCGCGAAGCAATTGACGATGCCGGCCTGCAGCCGGAGGATATTCAATATATCAATGCGCACGGGACATCTACTCCCAAAGGTGACCGTACCGAAGTGCAGTGTCTGTGCGAAGTTTTTGGAAAAAAAATAGAGAAAATACCGGTTTCGTCGAATAAGTCACAACTGGGACATACATTGGCGGCGACGGCGGCCATTGAAGCCGCTTTAACTATTGAGGGCATGAAAGAGGGTATTATTTTGCCGACAATCAATCATATTCCCGATCCCGAATTAGCCGACATTGATGTCGTTCCCAATAGCGTCCGCAAACAGAAATACGAAATTGCCCTTTCCAATGCGTTTGGTTTTGGCGGAACAAATTGCTGTGTTGTTTTCAAGGGAGTATAGCCATGAAGCCCAAACCGTTTAAACCGGAAATATTCAATAAAGATGATCATTACGTGCGAGATATTTCTACGGGGTTTGTCTGGCATCGCTCTCAATACCGGACTTTGTACGCCGATACCGACCGTTCGGAAGTTGTTTATCACGCCAACTACCTGCGGTATTTTGAATTCGGCAGGACGTCCTTAATGCGAGATGCCGCTTATCCCTACAAGGAAATAGAAGCAGGCGGTTATGTTTATCCGATCATTGATATGGGAATAAGTTTCTATCAACCTCTGTATTACGATGATCTGATGCATATCCATACGAGGCCGACACACCTGGAGCGTGTGCGCCTGCAATTTGATTACATCATAACGCATGCGGAAAAAGGCCATATAATTTGTATCGGCTTCACGAAACATTGTGCATTAAATACGGCAGGCAATCCTGTGGCTGTCGATCCGAAAACGGTTCACTTATGGAAAACGTTTCCCGCTTAATCCTTCCTCAGCGCAGTTTATGGAAAATTGAGATCAATCCTTATCTATATGATCATCATTTAGAGGGCAATGCGGTTTTCCCGGCTGCCGAAGCGGCAATTGAACTGGCCAAAGTAATAAAAATTAATTTTCCGCAGGCTTCCATTAATAACATGACCGATGCTTCTTTCCCGCGTTTTTTGCCCATTCCGGATAATGCTGATGAGATCACGGTTTTTGTTAATATGGAAAAAGGTGATGACACTGAAGTTACGGCATCTTTGCTTTCGACTTTAAAATCAAAGACAGGCAATATCAGCCGCACTGTCGAGCATGCACGGGTGAAATTCTCCTCAGTTGCCGAAAATCATTGCGTTGCGCATCCTTTTGATTGTGTGGAAAAACTGGATGGAGAATGCATAGATGTGCCGGTGGCGGCGATTTACCGCGACCTTGTGCCTTTTGGTCGGGCGTACCGGAATATTTACGGTGACTTGACCGTCTCCCGCACCGGAGCGCTGGGATACATTTCCGGTGATAATGCTGTGGCTGATGACGAGCTCCTGGGATCGCCGTTTCCTTTTGATGCCGTACTCCAGATGGCCTGCATCTGGGCACAGCGATTCACTGATATAGTTCCCTTTCCCGTCGGTTTTGTTCAAAGAATCATTTATCGAAAGACGAAAAAACAAACCAAATACTTGGGCCGGATAGCTCCGGTTGCGGTTGCTCCGCAGCCGCTTGTCTTCAATGCCTGGATTTTTGATCAACAGGGTGCAGTCTACGAAATAATCCAAGGGATTCGGATGAGGGATGTGAGCAGGGGGAGGATGAAGCCGCCCGCATGGATCAAGGCAACGACCTCGTAAAAAGCCCATATGCTGCGTTGCGCTACAGACCTCGTCATTGCGGCGTACGCATAAAGTACGCCTCTCTCCTCGGTATTTGCGCGCCTTGCCTCTGGGCTTTTTACGAGGTCGTCATATAAAGGAATCTATGGGAAAGCTAATCTTGGTGTGTTCAATTGCCTATCTGGCCGGTTCAGTTAACTTTGCCATCATTTTTTTCCATCTGACCGGGAAAGGCGATCCCCGTTTAAGTTTCAGCGGCAATGCCGGAACGACAAATGTTTATCGTCAGGCAGGTTTGCTGTGGGCGGCACTTATTTTTCTGCTGGACATCGGCCGCGCCGCAACTGTAGCTGCTTTAGCCGTGTATTTTCTGCCCGCGTCTTTTATTCCGTGGGCGGGTTTCTGCCTTGTCGCCGGAAACAGCTATCCCTGCTTTCATGGATTTTACGGCGGGAAAGGTGTGGCTAACTACTTGGGGTTCTTACTATTTATTGCTCCCTGGGCAGCCGGGCTTTCCGCGGCAATCTGGCTTGTCGTCTATGGAATTATTCGGATTCCTTTTATTGCTTCTGTTTTTATGATTTTTGTCTTATCCGTGGGGCAGGCTTGTTTTTTTAATTGGGTATTGGGCGCCGTTGCCGGTTCCGTCGCAACTTTCGCCCTTATCCTCTTGAATCATAAGAAAAATTTTATTTTAATCCGTAATCACAAATAATTGTTTGCTTAATATATCTGATGTTGTATACGGACAACAATATCCGTATTGTAAAAACAAAGGTAAGCTAAACTACCTGCGGAAAAACATACACTGTTTTAGGATATTGATATTAGCTTTTTATGTAAAGGGAGGAACATGTACCTGTGGCCGAAGAACCCACCAAGGAAGAACTGAAACAAAGAATCAGGACCCTGGAATTAGAGCTAGTAAAAGGCAAACTGGCCGAACAAGCGCTCAAAGCCAGCGAGGAGAGGTACCGGAAAATTTTCGAAGGCGCCACCGAGGGTATATACCAGACAACTCCCGAGGGCGTATATCTTAGTATGAATCCCGCTTTCGCAAGAATGTTCGGTTATACATCACCGCAGGAGATGATTGATTCCATTAAAAATATTGGCGAAGAGCGCTATGTAGACCCAAAAGACCGGGAAAAAATGGTACAGCTGCTCCTCCGTGAACATGATAATGTCAAAGGGTATGAGGTTGAAGTTTACCGCAAGGACGGAAGCAGATTCTGGATATCCATTAACAGCCATACGGTTCGTGATGCTTCAGGGAGGATATTATATTTCGAAGGTACGACCGTGGATATTACCGCGCGGAAGAATGCAGAGGATGCTTTACGGGAGAGCCAGGAGTATACAAAAATACTGTTTAACAATTCAATTATACCCCAGATCGTTATGGATGCAGAGACAGGCGTATACATAGACTGCAATGACGCTGCAGTGAAAATCTACGGCTATGCCAGCCGGGAAGATGTTCTCAACAAAACACCTTTTGATGTATCTGCGCCGACTCAGTATAAAGGTTTGGATTCTGCAGCAGAGGCTCAAAAACGTATCCAGGCCTGTCGTGAAAATGGGTCGCATGTTTTTGAATGGCACCATCAAAGACCCAATGGTGAGATATGGGATGCCGATGTTCACATTATGCTCTTTGGGCACAGGGGCAGGCCGCTGATGCTATTTACCCTCAAGGATATTACGGCGCGCAAAAAGGCGGAGGAAGAACTGCGTCAAAGCGAAGCTATGCTCAACAGTGTCTTTAAAGCCGCCCCCATCGGCCTTTGCATAGTAAAAAACAGAATTTATAAGAGTGTCAATAAAGCCTGGTGCGAACAATTCGGTTATTCTGAGTCCGACCTAATCGGACGCACAACCCGATTCCTGTATGAGAATGAAGAAGAGTATGAGCGGGCTGGCCGCGAGTTGTATGCGGATCTTTCTTTGCGCGGTTCGTCCACCGTCTTAGCGAAGCTCCGACGGAAAGACGGTGTTTGTCGAGATGTTATTGTCACAGCCGTACCCCTGCAAAGGGAAGATATCTCTTTGGGTGAGGTTGTCGCGATAGAGGATATAACTGATCGCAAGCTTACCGAGCAGGAATTGCGAAAGAGCCGGAGACAACTGGCGGACATCATCGAGTTCCTTCCGGACGCCACACTCGTCATTGATAAAGAAGGCAAAGTCATCGCCTGGAATCGAGCCATAGAAAACATGACCGGTGTAAAAAAAGAAGATATGCTCGGCAAGAGCAACCATGAGTATGCCCTGCCTTTTTATGGAGAGAGAAGAAACATTCTTGTTGATCTTGCCCTTCAGTCCGAAAAAGAAATCGAAAAAGAATATACGTCCATTCAGCGAGTTGGAGACGTTCTTCTGGGTGAAGCATTTACGCCAAACTTGCCCGGCAATATCCATCTCTCCGGAACGGCGTCAGTTCTTCGCGACGGTACCGGTGAAGTTATCGCAGCCATAGAGTGTATTCGTGACAATACCGAACGGAAAAAACTGGAGGAGCAACTGAACCGGGCGCAAAAAATGGAAGCGCTGGGCACGCTGGCGGGCGGAGTTGCGCATGACCTGAACAACGTTCTGGGAGTGCTCGTGGGGTATAGTGAACTGTTGAAGCAAGGTCTGCCGGAAAACAGCGCCTCTGCAAAATATGCCGAAAACATCCTGCAATCCGGTATTAGGGCAACCGCTATAATTCAGGACCTGTTGACGATGGCCAGAAGAGGGGTAGCCGTTGCGAAGGTTGTCAATCTGAATAAAATGATTGCCGATTACCTGAAAACACCCGAATTTGAAAATTTGCAGACCTCCCACACCAACGTCCAAATTACAGCCGAACTGGCGGATGATCTTTTCAACATCAAGGGTTCCCCGGTTCATCTGACGAAAACCATCATGAACCTGGTGTTAAACGCTGCCGAAGCAATAACCGGCGAAGGAAGAGTATCAATAAAAACGCAAAACCGTTACCTGGATCAACCTATCCATGGATATGACACCATGCAGGAAGGTGATTATGCCGTCCTTACTGTTACTGATACCGGCAGCGGCATATCCCCCAAAGATATCGATAAAATATTTGAACCTTTTTATACCAAAAAAGTCATGGGCAGGAGCGGAACCGGGCTGGGCCTGGCCGTGGTCTGGGGGACAGTTAAAGATCACAACGGCTACATCGACATCAACAGCAAAGAAAACGAAGGAAGCACTTTTTCCCTTTATTTTCCGGTAACCAGGGAAGAACCGGCAGAAACCGAAAAAACAGTTTCCTGCTTTGCCTACAAGGGCAAGGGTGAATCCATTCTGGTGGTTGATGATGTAAAAGAACAACGGCAGTTGGCCTTAAGCATTCTGGAAAAGCTGGGGTATCAGGTCAAGACCGCCGCCGGCGGGGAAGAGGCGATTGAATACCTTAAAAATGAAAAAGCCGAGCTTATTGTTCTGGATATGATCATGTCTCCCGGGATTGACGGGTTCGAGACCTACCGCAGAATACGGGAGATTAATCCCCGGCAAAAAGCGATCATTGTCAGTGGCTTTTCGGAAACGGACCGAGTCAGAAAAGTTCAGGAAATGGGAGCGGGAGAATTTGTCCGCAAACCATATACGATAGAGAAGATCGGTCTTGGAATTAGAAAAGAACTGGACCGGAAAGAGGCATATTGAATTGCTTACGATCACGACTTACGCCATAAAGCACCCGGTATTTAGCCAGTGCCCCGGCATTGGTCTCTGAAACAAAAACATCCGAATGTGGAGACCAACCTGAAATACTTGCAAGACAAGCCTTTTCGGTACGACATTTCCCTTGGATATTCTGTGCAGTCTTACGGGCAAAATCAGCAGGGGAGGAAATATCTGCTTCAACCACCAAAACCGATTATTAAACATCTGCCACCCTGCTTTCATGGTTGCATTTTGTTCCTACTTTGGGGGCTTATTTTGCTAGAAACAAATCAAGGGTTTCAAAGTATCATACCCTGAAACCCTTGGCTTTTCGTTGGTGGGCCGTGGGGGACTTGAACCCCCGACCAACGGATTAAAAGTCCGCTGCTCTACCAACTGAGCTAACGGCCCACTTTGTGTTTGTTTTTGAAGGTGCCTTCCTTAACAGCTAGTTTTAATCGTGTCAAGAAAAAACTATATCATAAATTAATTACCGAAAGGATCATTCAGGATAATTGTTTCCTCCCGGCCCGGCCCCACAGACACAAGGTTCAGTGGGACGCCGGCCAATTCTTCCAGCCGCTGTAAATATTGACGCGCATTAGCGGGAAGTTCCTCAAGCTTGCGTGCCTCCAGAATATTTTCCTTCCAACCGGGAAATTCTTCATAGACCGGCTGGCATTGGCCGAAAAGGTCGATATCTGCCGGTACTGCATGAGTGAATTCACCCCTGGCGGATTTATAACCGACGCAGATTTTGACTTTATCCAGTCCCGTCAGGACATCGAGCTTGGTAATGGCCAGGGCGGTAATGCCCGATGTACGCACGGCCTGCCGCACCAGTACCATATCCAGCCAGCCGCAGCGGCGTTTTCTGCCCGTTGTAGCGCCGAATTCCTGCCCGGCTTTCTGAATATACTCTCCAACTTCGTCGGTTAACTCGGTAAGGAACGGTCCTTCGCCGACTCTTGTCGTATATGCTTTGCAAATTCCAACTATATTGTTGATGACGTTGGGGCCGACTCCTGAACCGCACGCGGCGTTGCCGGCGACAGTATTGGATGACGTGACGTAGGGATATGTTCCGTGGTCAATGTCGAGGTGGGCGCCCTGTGCGCCTTCAAAAAGAATTTTTTTGCCCGTTTTTATTGCGTTGTCAATAATCAGCGAGGTATCCGCGACATACGGTTTGATTTTTTGAGCATAGGCCAGATATTCAACTGCAATCTCGTCCGCCGACAGGGGTTGATCCTGGTAAAGGCCTGTCAGTAGAAAATTTTTTTCATTCAGGCTGCGCTGTAATTTTTCCCGCAGCAGTGATTCATTATACAGATCGCATACACGAATACCGACGCGGGTTACTTTATCCTCGTACGCCGGTCCAATGCCCCGGCCCGTTGTGCCGATTTTTTTGCCTTTGCTGCTGGCCTCGCGCGCCATGTCCAAACGCTTGTGGTAGGGCATTATCAAGTGAGCTTTTTCACTGACATAGAGCTTCGTATTGGGCGGAAAAAGGCCGCCATTTTGCAGTTCTTCAATTTCCTGAATTAATACTACCGGGTCAACAACAACGCCATTACCGATAATGCAAATTTTATTGTCGTGTAAAATTCCCGACGGGATCAAATGTAAAATGGTTTTACGGCCTTTGACTACCAGTGTATGCCCTGCATTGTTGCCGCCCTGAAAACGGGCGATAACATCGGCACCTTCCGTGTAAAGATCAACGAGTTTTCCTTTACCCTCATCACCCCATTGTGTGCCCACTACTGCAACATTTGCCATGGCTGCCATCCTTACATTTTTATCGGTTTAATGGAAATCACATGCGGCAGTTTCCTCATTTTATCCAGGATGTCTTCCGTAACGGCCGTGTCTGTGTTCAGCACAACCATCGCGCGCTTGGTCTCCGTATCCAGACTTAAATGCAGCCGGGAAATATTAACTTTATTTTTACCCAGCGTTGATCCCAGATTGCCGATAACACCCGGCTGATCATCGTTGTATACCGCCAGTAAGTGGCCTTCCGGAACGATTTCCACGGAAAATTCATTTATCCGGACGATGCGCGGATCATGTTTTTGGAACAGGGCGCCGGCGGTGGTGCTCGTTTCTTTGGATGTTTTTACCGTCAGCATGATCATATTGGTATAATCCTTCAATTCACTGCTCTTGGATTCCACAACCTTGATGCCCCTTTCTTTGGCGATAACCGGGGCGTTAATATAATTGACGTTTTCCTGCAAAATAGGCTCAAGAAGGCCTTTAAGCAAAGAGATGGTCACCGGGGCAACATTGTAATTGAGAATTTCGCCGCTGTATTCAATGTTGATTTCCTGGATAGCGCCGGTCACCAGTTGCGACTGGAAGGTGCCCAGCTTTTCCGCCAGATCCAGATAGGGACGGATGACTGCCATTATTTCCGCGCTGACAGACGGGAAGTTGACTGCGCCTTTAATTTCGCCGGTGGCAAAATAGGCGGCAATCTGATGGGCGATAGCAATGGCCACATTTGTCTGCGCTTCATCAGTGGATGCACCGAGATGCGGTGTGCAGATGACGTTATCGAGTGAAATCAATTCCATGTTTTTGGTTGGTTCTTCTTCAAAAACATCGACAGCGGCACCGGCGACCTTACCCGAGACAAGAGCGTCGTATAAGTCTTTTTCATTGACGATGCCGCCGCGGGCGCAGTGAATCAGAAATACGCCTTTTTTCATTTTGGCAAATGCTTTGGCGTCGACAAGATTTCTTGTTTCCTTGGACAGGGGTGAATGTACGGTGATAAAGTCCGATTTTTCATAAATTTCATCAAGCGAAACAAGGGTAATTCCCATCTGCTCGGCCACGTCTGGGGAAATGAAGGGGTCATGGGCAATTACGTTCATTTTGAGACCATGGGCGCGGTCCGCGACAATGGTGCCGACGCGTCCCAGTCCGATAATACCCAGTGTTTTGTTGCAGTATTCGTTGCCCATGAATTTACTTTTTTCCCATTTGCCGGCTTTCATGGAAGCGGTGGCCTGGGGAATACGCCGGGCCAGTGAAAGCATCATGGCTATGGCGTGTTCGGCTGTTGTTACCGTATTGCCGCCGGGGGTATTCATGACGACGATGCCGCGTTTGCTGGCGGCGGGGATGTCGATATTGTCGACACCGGCACCGGCACGGCCGATGGCAGCAAGTTTGGTGGCCGCCTCGATTATTTCGGCGGTTGCCTTGGTGGATGAACGCACGATCAATGCATCATAGTCTTTAATGATTGCTTTCAATTCTTCCGGTTTCAGATTTGTTTTCACCTCAACCTTGATGCCTGGTGCGTTGTTCAGTATTTCTACGACTTCCGAAGCCATAGAATCGCTGACTAAAACTCGTTTCATAACTATTCTCCTTATTACAGATCCTTAATCTTTTCGTTGTATAATTTTTCCAGTCCGGCAAGCGCCGCTTTAATGTCTTCCTCTCCAATAGTCGGGCCGCACCAGAAGCGGTATCCCGCCGGGGCGTCCTTGTAGGAATTGATGTCATGAGCAATATTTTTCTTGCTTAATTCCGAGGCAATGCCTTTGAGAAATTTCCCTTTTTCTTCTTTCGGAAGCGCATTGACTTTGAGGCTCGTTACCATCAAACAAACCGAAGTATTGGAACGGATTGCGGCATCCTGCGCCAGAAAATCCACCCAGTCGGTTTTGGCAACCCAGTCTTCGACAACTTTCAAATTGGCCCTGCTTCTTTTGATCAGACCGTCGAGGCCGATTTCACCTGCCCACTTTAAGGCGTCCAGATAATCTTCCACGCAAATCATGGACGTGGTATTGATAACTTCTCCCTGGAAAATGGCGCGGTTGATTTTCCCGTCTTTCTTGAGGCGGAAGATTTTGGGCAATGGCCAGGCCGGATCATAAGATTCCAGGCGGGCTACTGCTCTGGGGCTTAAAACCAGCAT
The DNA here is from genome assembly GCA_039679455.1 of Smithella sp. Taxonomy (GTDB): domain Bacteria; phylum Desulfobacterota; class Syntrophia; order Syntrophales; family Smithellaceae; genus MVRV01. Next base: position 32,773 of record JBDKUX010000064.1, read on the forward strand.
GCCGTGGGCGGCTTCACCGCCTAGACATTTCTGCCAGGAAAAGGTGGTTACATCCAGTTTGGACCAGTCCATTTCCATGGCAAAACAGGCGCTAGTCGCGTCGCAAAATGATAAACCTTCACGATTGTCGGGAATCCAGTTCCAGTCGGGAATTTTTACGCCGCTGGTCGTGCCGTTGGCTACAAAGACAACATCGTTCGACCAATCAACGGATTTCAAATCAGGTAATTTACCGTAGTCGGCTTTTAAAATTGTCGGGTTGAGCTTAAGTTGTTTGTTAACATCGGTTGCCCAGCCGTTGGAAAAACTTTCCCATACTAAAACTGTAACCGGCTTTGGTCCCAAAAGGCTCCACATGGCGGCTTCGAAAGCGCCGGTATCGGAAGCGGGCATAATGCCGACGAGATAATCTTCCGGAATGTTTAAGATTCTTTTTGTTTCGCTGATTGCTTTCGCTAATCTTTCTTTGCCCAGCGCGGAACGATGCGAGCGGCCGACCGGCGTATCTTTCAAAGCGTCGACGCTCCATCCTGGTCTTTTACTGCAGGGTCCTGAACTAAAATTGGGGTTTTGCATAGCACACATCCTTAATGAAATTGAAGTTGAAATTGACAAACAAACTCTTTTTTATATCAGTAATGATAATTATACTCAAGAAATTTAAGTTGATTTAAGTTGATTTGGTGCCGGCAGCGAAAACATCAAGCCGGGGACTTGTAAAATCTTAATAAAATGACATTTTCCAGATACCGTCCTAAAAACGATAAACGGCCTTCAATTGGAAAAAATGGCCTTTGGTTGAATTTTCAGTATATACGTCGTAAAGATAGGTCGCCGTCAGGCTGATTTTTGGAAAACGGTAATAAATATCGGCGCCCATGGAAAGCAACTCCCTGGAGCTATCGGCAACTTTTACTCCGTTCACTTCCTTGCACCGGCTGATCATCCAGTTGACGGACGGACCCAGTTTGAATCGGTCTGTTACATTGTATCCGAGAAGGCCCTGAAGATGAAACTCGTTTCCCGGTGAAACGTTGGTGTCCGGGTTCTGGAAACGGATAAAATATTTGGCAACTGCGTCGATGCTGAACTTGCCCAAATTCTTATACAGGAAAACCATGGGCCTGACATCATATTGATTCGAACCGATATTGACCGACTTATCCGCATGGTACTCCCCCGTGGGGAATTTTACAAATACCATCGGCAGGATATCGGCTTGTTTGAATGGAAGGAAATAACCGGCGCCGACGAGGATGTCCCCCAGCCCGGAAGATTCCTGATCCAGTGATCCCACAGACATGTGGGCAACGGGAACGAGGGCCGAGGCGACAAAATCTCCCGTGTAATAGCTCCAGCGAAACAGTTCTTCCGCCTTGGTGAGATCATAGTTGTCGCGGCTTTTCTTTCCTTTACTGTTGGTTGTTTCATCGGCAAGATAAACAGAAGTGTAGCTCAAAAAATAATTGCCTTTTGCCCGGGCGCCGTCATAAAAGTTGACGGCAAAAGCTTTGTTGGATGTTAAAGTAAGTATTAATGCCAGCAGGAGAACGGGAATGATCTTCTTCATTGTCAACCTCTAAAATTTTTTTGGTTGACGTTTATACAAAAAAAGAGCACCAGGCAAGAAAAAAATGAGACTGCCGGATTTATGTATAAAAAAAGCCGCGGCTACACATCAATGTGACCGCGGCTGAAAACTGCTCGTTTAGTGATCAATATGTGTTGTGTGCTAAACCAGCTTCAGATAATTTTTCACCAGGTATTCCGCTGTTTGCAGAGCACCCTTAGCCGCTCCCAGTTTGGTGTTGTGGGCCAGACAAACGTATTTGATACCGTTTTCCAAAATCGGGTCTTTCCGGATGCGGCCGACGGTTACGGTCATGCCGCCGCCTTTGTCCCGATCCATGCGCGGCTGCGGGCGGAAAGGATCGTCGGTTACGTCGATGAGGTGTGCTGGTGAACTCGGCAATGCCAGTTCAGCGAATTCTTTTCCATAATTCATCATTACCTTTTTGACGTCTTCCGGGGTGCAGGGCTTTTCCGTCTGCACAAAAGCGCAAACCAGATGGCCGTCAATGACCGGCACGCGGGTGCAGGTCGCCGTAATACCGAAAGGAGAGTTCTCAATGGTTTCACCGGTAAATTTGCCCAGGATTTTCTGCGGTTCGGTTTCCACTTTCGGTTCTTCTCCCGCGATGTAAGGTACGACGTTTTCCATCATATCCATGGCGGACAATCCCGGTGTTCTTCCGGCGCCGGACATAGCCTGAAGTGATGTCATCACCACCTGTTTTACACCAAAGGCTTCCTGGATGGGTTTTAAGGAAACCACCAGACCGGAAATTGTACAGTTGGGTTTGGGTGATACAAAACCTTTCCAGCCGCGTTTTTTTTGCTGAACGGCGAGCAGCGCTGCATGGTCCATATTAACCCCGCCGACCAGAATCGGCGTATCCGGTTCATAGCGAAACGCTGAGGCCGTACTGATGACCGGTGTTGTCCGGGCATATTTAGGCTCTAATTCCTTGGCTGCTCCGGCATCCATCGTGGAAAATATTATATCGACGGAAGTCGCATCGAAGGTGGAAGCATCTTCGACCGGCATATTCCCGATTTCTTCAGGCAATTCCTCCGGGCACCACCAGCGCGATGAACCGTTGGTGTCTTTGAGGGCTTCGCGGTAATTTTTCCCGGCGGATCGTTCGGATGCCGCCAGCTTCGTAATTTTAAACCAGGGATGACCAATTAGACTGACAATTGCCTGCTGACCGACAATCCCCGTTGCGCCAATTATGGCTATTTTTAACATATTACCTCCAAAAGTATTTCCTTATTCGTTGTTGCTTATATTATTGAGTAAGATGGTTTTTGCTTTTTCCACATCCGCTGCTATCTGTTGCTTCAACGGTTCGGGACCGTCAAATTTGACAATATCCCGCAACTTCTCCACAAATAGAATATTTATTTTTTTGCCCCGTATGTTGCCTTGAAAATCGAGCAGGTAAGCCTCGAAGGTAAAGGTATAGTCGGCAAAGGTCGGCTTTTCTCCAATATTTAATGCAGTCATATAGCGCTTTCCTTCCAGCTCGGCAAAAGCGGCATATATGCCGGCTGGTGGAAGCAATTCTCTTTCCGGCGAGAGATTCGCCGTGGGAAAGCCAAGGCCGGTACCCCGCCCTTTACCGGAGACAACGGTGCCGGAAATGTTATACCATCTGCCCATAAACTTGAATACGGAGTTGACATCACCCGCGAGAATTAAGTTTCTGATTAAAGTACTGCTGACAATATCAGTTCCTACTTTAATGGCGTCCATCACTTCCACCACGAAGCCCAGTTCCGCTCCGGAGGAAATTAAATAATCACTGTTGCCCTGTTTACCCCGGCCAAAGGCGTAATCATGGCCGACAATAACTTTTTTAACCGCCAGTTTTTGTCCCAGGAAGCCGAAGACAAATTGTTCAGCGGTAATTTTCGAGTATTCAAGGGAAAAAGGAATTACCAGCGTTCCATCAACTCCACAGCTTTCCAGAAGTTTTAACTTTTCATCTAAAGTAGTAATCAGATAAAAAGGACGAATATTCGGGTGCAGAATCATTTTAGGGTGAGGATCGAAGGTGATAACCAGCGATTTTGCCCCCGCTGCTTTGGCTTCGTTAGCCAGTTTGCGGCAAATTATTTGGTGGCTCAGGTGCACACCATCAAAATTACCGATCGTAACATATGAGCCGCGAAAATCTTCCGTAATATTTTCAATGCCTTTAAATACGATCATGAGTTTCTCATCAGTTTAGTCTTAAATTTGTGCGCTACCATAATCATTTTGGTAATTAAATTCAACATCATTTTATCTTGACAAGAAGGTATAGATCGTTATAGGTCATCGGGAGCGAGCCGAAGTGGCGGAATTGGTAGACGCGCTAGGTTCAGGGTCTAGTGGGTGTATGCCTGTGCTGGTTCAAATCCAGTCTTCGGCACCATAAGAAAAACAGGGGGTTAGCCGAATAATCGGTTAACCCCCTTTTGCGTTGGAAACAGCTTGGTCACTATTCATATTCACTACTTGCGAATAATAATTACTTTCTGGGTCATGACAATTGAATTGCCGGAGGCTATTATCCCCGCTTCTGGCCACCCTGGATCCGGTTTCATTGTTTCATGATACCGGAGATACTAAACATTCGATTTTTTTGTTTTGCAAGACCGGCTCTTAGATTATTTCCCCAGATTTAGGTTATAGGGAAAGTCTACCGATAGTTATAATTGGAATCATCACCAAGGCATTAATATCGTGGATAGGAGCAAAGAAATTGACCCAGCCAGATCGCGGCAGACGAAATTCTGCCATAATTTTATTCGTTTTGTTGATCACCGTTGTTATCAGTGCGGTCATCTACCTCATATCGAACAAAGCATCCTCAAATTCAGCATCGCAGAAAATCGTTGCAGTAAATAAAGAATCCATTCAGCAGGATTTTGATGATTCCAGTTTTGAAAAAAAAGGGAAATGGTATGGCTTGTGTAAGAAAAATTCCATCCATTCTATTGAGGATTTCAAAACAACAGTATCCAACGATCCGGTATTGAAAGCGCATTTTGCCAGCTTTAATTGGCAAAATGCCCAAACGGGTAAACTGGAAAAAGCTACATGGGCTTATGTGCATTATAGAAAAGATAATACCGTTTTCCGCAAAGAAGCGCCGATTTTGTTGCCCGCCGGCGACGGGTATATTACCGATGGAATTACGCAAATTAGAACACAATGTTGCAACAGCTATGCCGCCGCTCCCGAGCCAGAAAAATCCGAAGATCCGGAATTGGATGCAAACCCTTCTGCGGGATTACCACCGTTATCTGATTTGTTTCAGGATTCTCCAGCCGGGGAAAAACCGGGTCAATACACGTCAAGCGGTCTGAAATATCCTTATTACACTCCAATTTCCGGCCATTCTGTTGTTCCACCTTCGCCTCCACCTTCGCATTGTCCACCCTGTCCCTGCGGCGAGTCAAAACCTGCATCTGTTCGGGGTCAGGGATCTACTCCTGTAATTGGTAAGGACAATAAAACCCAAACCGTTGATCAATCTGAAATTGCCCCCATTCCTGATTATTGTTATTGTCCGGAATGTCCGCCGTCTACTCCGAAACCACCTCCACCTCAAAAGGTTCCTGTACCGTCTACAATATTCCTGCTGGGAACCGGCATCGGCTGCTTGATCATTCTGATTCTCGCTCTCAGAAAGATAGGATTGTATCGCGGGTGATGTTGTATCCATTTTTCCTATGATCTGATTAAAAGCAGTTATAGCTGGCTTTTTTCCCGGTCACCCTTATTTTGCTGCAAACTTGCTTCCTTATAAAATCAAAGCTATTAGTAGTATGTCCGGTGGTTCATAATCGATGAATAATGTGCTGCAGCGATCAAAACAACAAACTGTCAAGAGCATCACCCCCAAGGGGGCTGCCTTGATTCTGATAATACTCGCAGGACTGTTACAATCCATTATTGCTTTTTCCGACGGTATCTTTCATTTGGATCAAAGCGTATTGGAACAAGCAATGTTCAAATGGGGTAAACAAGCGCAGGTGCGTCTTTTATCCTGGGAAAATTTGATGCAGAGAGAGTGGAGCAGTTCAGACAGGGAAAAACTGGAAAAAGTCAATTCTTTCATGAACAAAATACCATACAGAGAGGATATCGACGTTTGGGGCGTACCGGATTACTGGGCAACACCTGTTGAATTTCTTGGAAGAGGTGCCGGTGACTGCGAGGATTATGCAATCGCCAAGTACTTTACATTGAAGGCCATGGGAGTTTCCGAACAAAAGTTGAGAATTACTTACGTAAAAGCACTGCAACTTGGCAAAACCCACATGGTTCTGACATATACCGATAAACCGGGTGACGAGCCTTTGGTTCTTGACAACCTGAATAAGTCTATAATGCCGGCCTTCGAGAGGCGCGATCTGATTCCCATCTTCAGCTTCAACGGTACTGAACTCTGGATGGCACAGCAGCGTGGGCAGGGAGAATCCACTGACAGCAGCCGTCTTAAACCGTGGCGTAATCTGTTAAAGAAAATGTCGGAAAATAAATAATCACAAGGATTTTACTATGACTCTTTATCGACAATTGATCATTTTCACACTTCTGCTTTTCTTCATTCTACTTGCAGGAACCTGGATGATTACTTTTGAAAACAATCGCTCGTTCGTGATCAAACAGTTAAGCTCTCATGCGCAAGATACGGCCACATCTCTGGCACTGGCGATTTCCCAGAATCCAGAAAACGACGAGGTTCGAATGGAAGTTATGATCGACGCTGTTTTTGATCGGGGATATTATGAAATCATTAAACTGACTGATCTGCAGGGAAAAGTCTTAAGCGAGCGAAAACTCAATATCGTCATTGAAGGAGTTCCCCGTTGGTTTGTGCTCCTGGCACCTATCAAAACACCTGAAGCAACCGCCAATATCATTACGGGTTGGCGTCAAACCGGCGCGATTTATGTCAAAAGCCATCCCGGTTACGCTTATCAAACACTCTGGCTGTCCAGTGTTCGTACCACCATCTTGTTTGTTGTTTGCGGTATCTTTGTTCTTCTTGCCGGAGCCTGGGGCTTACGAAAGATTCTCATGCCCCTGGCCAGGGTGCAGGATCAGGCGGACGCCATTTGCAAAAAGGAATATAACTATCAGGAAATTCTGCCCGGAACAAAGGAACTTCGGCAAGTGGTAATTGCCATGAATCGCATGGTTAAAAAAGTTCAGGCGATGTTTGAGGAGCAGGTTGCCGTCGTCGAAGAATTTCGCAAGCATGCTTATTATGACTCTTTAACAGGCCTGGGCAACCGTCGCTATCTGGAAAGTCAGATACAGGCATATCTACAACGGCACGAGGGACAGACAAAAGGTGTTGTACTTCTGGCTCAGTTAAACGCTCTCGGCTCACTCAATCAAGCCAGGGGCCTTGAGGCCGGTGATGCATTATTGAAGGAAACGGCCAAAATTCTTCAGGGTGTTATGGAGCCTTATTCTCACCATGTCCTGGTGAGGCTTACCGGCGGCGACTTTTGCATTTTTTTGCCTGATGTTCTGCCGGGGGATGCCGAATTCGTGGCTGCCAATGTGACCAACAAGTTGTGCGGGCTGGCGCCATTGCACATTTCGGGAATGGACAACATCGCCCATGCCGGCGCCGTCACGTTTGCTTATCCCGTCCCCCTCGGTCTGCTGCTGTCCGAAGCGGACAGAGCCTTGCGTTTAGCGCAACAAGCCGCGCCCAACAGCTGGCACATAATTGCGATGACTGATGAAGCGGAAAAAATGCCGGCCGGGCAGCAGCAATGGAAAGCGGAGCTTGAAAAGGTCATTCACGACCACCGGATAGATCTCGTTGTTCAGCCGGTTGCGAAAACAGCGGAACTAAACACCCTCCTTCACCTTGAAATTCTTTCCAAGATCATTCGGCCTGAAGAAGGCCAGACGTTCGACGCCGACAGGTTTTTACCCTATGCTGAAAGACTGGGGCTTACCCCGCTTCTGGATCGGATCGTCCTGGAAGAGGTTCTTAAGCTGGATCGCAGGCAACTGAATATCGACAACGTTGCGGTTAATATCTCTCCTGCATCGCTTTCGAATTCCGCCTTCATGGAATGGATGCATAATGCATTAAAAAATGCTGCTTCATCCGTTCCTCGCATTACATTTGAATTCTCCGAATTTGCAGCAATTCGCAATCTGCCTTTGCTCAGAGAATTTCAGATGTTCGTCCAGGATTGCGGCCATGCAATAGCGATTGATCATTTTGGCCAGGGGTTATCTAATTTCGCCTACCTCCGCTCTCTTCACCCCGAATACGTTAAGATCAACAAAGCCTACACGGGAGAAATCAAGGACGTTGAAAGCGACATGCAATTTTTCATTGCATCACTATGCACCATCGCCCACAGCGTTGATGTGGCGGTTATAGCGGTAGGTGTCGAAACAGAGTTGCAATATAAACTACTTAGAGATATAAACATTGACGGAGTTCAGGGATTCTTTATCGATACGCCGAAGCCGATTTCGTCTTATTTTAAGAAACCTTAGGCTGTGGGAATCGAAATAGTCTAATAAAATGGTCATCTGTAAGTATTATGCCGCAAGCTTTATCGCTCGGAGTGTTTCTATAATTGTAATTGTCACATACTTTTTCTGTTTTTCCCGGAAAGCTTGATGCTGGAGATAATTACTAAAGGCTTGTTGTCATAATCACAGGCGGTTAAGTACATTGCTTCTTCCAGCACGGTTTCATCAGGATAGATATTACCATTCCAATGAATGCCTTCCTTGTCTTTTGTTGCCACCATGCACGCAGTTCTTTCTTTTGTCAGCAAATCTTCAATCCGTTTGGCGCGATTTTCTAAAACGTCTTTCATGACATCCCTCCTTACATTACGGACTTTCAACAATGCCATTACGAAAACATTATCTTTCATCCGGGTACGAAAGCAAACTATAATTAGGCCGGCGCGGTTTTTTAAATGCTTGCAATATCTTTACGCAACAAACAAGAGAATTGCATATTTTTGTTTTCTTTGAAATGAAAAGGTAAATCCTTATCAATTATCAATATTCTTGACAGTTTCGATCATCTCGGCTAACTTTAGCCGCGGCAAAAAAATTGAAGGAGAACGAGCATGTCGAAAAAAAGAATAGTAAAATTTGCATTCATAGTATTTCTGCTTTTAACCTCGGTTGCATTTGCACAGACACGGGAAATGAAGGAACATAAAGTAATAAAGGGTGACACTCTTTGGGATATCGCTAATGCAGAATTGAACAATTCTTTGCTCTGGCCTAAAATATGGAAAGAAAATACCTGGATAAAGAATCCTGATAAGATCTACCCCAACCAGATAGTCAAGATACCTGTCTATCTTATTAAAAAGGAAAAATTTAAAGAAGAAACCAGGCGGCAGGATGCAGCTTCATATCAGGAACCTGTAAGGAATGGGGCGGGAAAAAGAGCGGTTCCAATAAAGAAACAACCACTTGTCAACAGAAATACTATCATGGCGGCAGGCTATATGTCTGATACGATTCCTGTGGGCGGCAAGCTAGGCGGATCTCCTGCGGGACTAGTCATCTTCGGTAATGATGATGTCGCTTATGTTGATTTTAATCATGCCGTCAATGTCGGCGATAAATTTTACATAATAAAGGTCTCAGACCTGATAAAGCATCCTGTTACCGGGGCCAAAATGGGCTATGTTATCTCGATAGGCGGAATTGCTGAAATAGTGAAAGTCAACGGTGGCGAAACAATAGCGAAGATTGTTAAATGCTTTAGAGAAATTGATAAAGGCGAGCTTCTTGTCCCCTATTACGAGATAGAAACTCCAATGACTACGGGACAATTTCGCCGGCCCAATATCAACGGCATGATCGTTGCTGCAGGTAAAGACTGTCCGTATCAGTCTATGCTGGATATCATTTACATAGACAAGGGATATAAAGACGGCATCGAAATAGGAGATATGTTCAGGAGCATCGCAGTTGATGGTGATCATCCGGTACCGAATGGCGTAATACAGGTTATAAGCTGCAGGGAACATACCGCGACGGCGATAATTCAATCAAGCAGCTCACCTGTTTTGCCCGGAAATATTTTCGCAGATTTGGATGAAAATTAATTAAAAGTAAGAGCAGCAGGTGATGGCCTGCTGCTCTTGTTTAATAGGAATAGTTTGAATACAGGTTTTAAAAGATGAAAAAAGTGAACACCCAAAAAGCAGGTATTTATTGTATAATATTATTTATCTTTGCTTTTTCTGCTTTTCTTGTGTCCTGTCTGAGTTGGATAATGGAGATGCCGTCATTTGTTCTGCGCGGCGTTGCTCTTCAACCGCTCTCCCTGAGCCGGATGAGTCTTCTCCTGGATATCGACGTGCAAAATCCGAACAGATTTGACCTGAACTTCAAATCTTTTGAGTATACGGTTTATCTCAAAAATGAAGAAATCGGCAATGGCCGGATGGAAAAGGAGTTTTTGATTCCTTCAACGGAAACAACGAGGATACAGGTACCTGTCGCAGCCAAATTTAAAGACTTGAGCGGCAGCCTGAAGGCCATCTTAACAGAACGAAATGTGCCTTATAAAATAGAAGGAAAGGTCTTTGTTAAAACTTCATTCGGAAGCCGCCAATTTCCTTTTTCCAGTGAAGGACGCATAAATTTAAAGTAGTGCGGAAAGTGCGAAGAATTTCTTTTTAAAGGAGAATCGAGATGACCACATCCCTGGAAGGCCAGGAGCTCAAAGACGACATTATCCGGTTTTGCAAAAAAATGGGCGCCGATCTAGTGGGGTTTGCCCCTGTGGAAAGATGGGATGAGTTTGGCGAAGTCCCGGTTGCTTTTCGTCCCCGGGCAATATTTCCGGACGCACGCACCGTTGTTGTAGTCGGGATGTGCATGCCCCTTCCTGTCGTAGAGACCACACCTTCCGCCCTGCATAAAGAAGTGTACGACACTACGAACCGCCAACTCGACAATCTGATTATGGAGCTGACTCGTCATTTAAACCGGATGGGACACGCTTCGTTTCCTTTCACCCGCGATACCTACACGTCCATGAGGGCGCTGAAGGAGGCAAACATAGCCGCTTTCGGACATGTACCGGCGGCAAAATATGCGGGGCTGGGAACTATCGGGATGAGTCATTGCCTGCTTACCCCCGAATTTGGTCCGCGAGTCCGTTTTGCTTCCGTTTTTACAGCAGCGTATATACCCGCCGACAGGCTGCAGCCCAAGGAACTCTGCATTAAATGCGATCTTTGTGCGTCATTGTGTCCCAGGAACGCCATCAAAGTTCGGGAGGATCAGATCATCGGAGACTATGACAAGACAGCTTGCCTGGAAATGCACGAGGAACTGGTAGCTCACCGCGCGAATCCCTGCGGAATCTGTACGAAAGTGTGTCCCATAGGGAAAGACCGGCTGCTTTATAAAAGTAAAAACATCCGCAAGAAATATGTTGAGGAAAAGGAAAAGTTGGAGATGAATCCGGAGGATCCTGCATATCAATCGTGGGCTCATATCCGCAGGTATGGCGTTGCCCATAAGCCCAGGTCGGGCGGGAAAGACAAGGGAGGAACAAATGGACAGGTTTGAAAAATTCTGTGGAGAATACCAGAAAATGCTTTCCGGAGAGAAAAACGTTTTTCGCGGCATAGAACGCGGCCGGGAACTTGTTGCGGAACTTACTTCTCAGCCGGACTGGTTTTGCAGCTATCTGGGAAAAATTATTTCCCATGAGTCTTCCGTAGGGATTGAGCGATCCGGAATTTGGCCAAACGAATACAATATTTATCGCAGTCCCGATAAGAGTTTTATCGTTCTCGCTTACATCTGGGAGGCGGGCCAGGAGGATGTCATTCACGATCATAATGGCTGGGGGGTCGTCGGGACGCTTTTTGGAAAAATGCGGGAAAAGAAGTATAAACGACTTGACGATGGCACACAGGAGGGATTTTGTGAACTTCAGGAGGAGTCAAATGAAGTTCTTGGTCCGGGAGAGACAACATTCGTTCTTCCTCTCAATAAAGGCCTGCACGTAATGGACAATGCGGCGGATGGGATTGCCGTGAGTATAAATGTCTACCGTAAACTCATAGAAAGGAATTATATCCAATCTTTCGATCCGGTGGGAAAAAAGGTTACCCGCCTCTTTCCGGGACGAACATTGAGGGAAGTTCTGGCTATTAAGACTCTTGCAGAGATTAATCCGTTGCAGACGGAGGAAGTGCTCCAAAAAGCGCTTGGCGCTTCCAAACCACCTTTCCTGAAGAAGGAATATGAAGAAGTTCTCCTCAGGCTTCGTGCCTGAACCGGCATAAGCACTAATGCTTTTATCGATTTCCGGGGCGTTTGTACAATTTGAATAAGGGGTTGCAACCCCTTATTCTGCTATAAGATTATTCAAAATTGATTCGTTGAATTATTTTTTTTGGGAATGAAATTATTTGTGTTATGAACAAAAAATTAAAGTGAATAAGAAATGGAAAGGTAAAAAAGATTGTAATGGCTGCAATAGTTCTCGATGGAAAGACACTGGCGCAAAAGATAGAAGGCGAACTGGCGCTGCGTGTAAAGGCAATTAAGGAAAAAACTCAAGGAGAGGCACCGATACTGGCGACTATTCTTGTCGGAGAAGATCCGGCATCGGCAACATATGTCCGAATGAAGGGCAATGCCTGCCAGCGTGTGGGCATGGAGTCTTTAAAAGTAGTTCTGCCGCAGACGACAACTACTAATGAACTGCTTTCGGAAATTGACAAGCTCAATGAAAATCCTGCTGTGCAGGGAATTTTGTTACAGCACCCCGTTCCTTCGCAAATAGACGAGCGGTGCTGCTTTGACAGAATTAATGTTGAAAAGGATGTTGACGGTGTGACGGTACTGGGATTTGGAAAAATGGCAATGGGTGAACCGGCCTACGGCTCGGCAACGCCCGCCGGCATTATGCGGCTTCTCCAGCATTACCAAATTCCCATAGCAGGCAAGCATGCCGTTGTGGTTGGGCGTAGCCCGATTTTAGGCAAACCAATTGCTTTGATGCTGCTCAATGCCCATGCAACGGTGACCATTTGCCATTCCAAAACCCAAAGGCTGAGCGAAATCGTCGGCCTCGCCGATATTGTTGTCGGTGCGGTGGGTAAATCGGAATTCATCAAGGGAGCATGGATCAAAGAAGGAGCTATCGTGGTGGATGCGGGCTATCATCCCGGTGGCATAGGTGATATTGAACTTTCCGCCGTGGTGGACAAGTGTGCGGCCTATACTCCCGTTCCCGGCGGTGTCGGCCCTATGACCATCGCCACGCTCATTGCTCAGACGGTAGAGGCGGCTGAGAAAAAGTATTTGACGACCCCGTAAAAAGGTCGGATGCTGCGTTGCGCTTCATCCTTTGTCACTTACTAAAGCACAAAAAAAGGCCCGTTTTTGAAAAAAACGGGCCTTTTTTTGTGTTATGTCAAATTTTTTTTAGTCTTATGTCATTAAAATTCAATTCCGGCGCGGTCTTTGATTCCCGCCGCATAGTGATGTTTAATTTCTTTTACTTCACTGACGGTATCGGCAATGTTTATTATTTCCGCGGGGGCATTGCGTCCGGTCATGATCAGGTCAACGCCGGGAGGTCTGTTTTCGATCATTTCAATAACTTCTTTGGTGTCAACAAGTTTGAAATCCATCGCAACATTTAATTCATCCATGATGATCATGTTGTACTTGCCGGATTTAATGGCCTTTTTGACCATGGTAAATCCTTTTTGCGCCATCTCCACATCGATGGGAGCGGGATTGTCACGCATGACAAAACTGTCTAGGCCAACCAGCTTGACGGTTAAATTAGGCAGGTATTCTTTTGCGGCCTTGAATTCACCGTACTTTCTTCCCTTCATAAACTGTACGACGAGAACATGATAACCCTGGCCAACCGCGCGCAGAGCCTGGCCGAAAGCGGATGTCGTTTTGCCCTTGCCGTCTCCGGTGATAACAATCACCAACCCCTTACTTTTCGGTTGATCTTCTGTTTTGGCTTCCTTTTTACCGCCCCGGCTTGCTTTTACCTGCACGGCGGTTTTAGTCTGTTTTTTATTTACTGTTTTTTTTGCAGCAGCTGTCTTTCCCTCGCTTGTTTTCATATTCATCCCCTTTCAGCATACGTAATGGTGCCTACCGGTAATAAAAAAACTGCAAGTAAATAACTACAAACTCTTGGCTCTGTCAAGAAAATATTAAAAATATTAGAAGTATAAGACCTGATCGAATTAAAAAAGCAAAGTTGTTTTCAAAAAGCGCCGATTTGGCATGGCTTGATTTTGATGCCAAGCTTTTCACAGGCGGAGGCTACTTCCATCCGGGGTATTTTTTGTGTATCGGCAATTTCCCAGACGGTAATGCAGGGAAGGCAGCCGTCTTGAAGAGCTCTCCGCATTGATTCCTCCAGTTCCGGTGATACGGAAGACGCCGCCTTTACGATGCGCGATTCCGGCGTGTAGCCGAAAAGCCCCAGTTGGCACTTGTTGATATGCAATTCCGCCAGATCAATATTTACTCCGACAACATCAATTCCCTTGTTCAGCTTTCTGGCAATGTCCATGGCATTGCTGCAGGATATTTCCCCGTTTTTCGCCTTTGACTGAATAGCCGCGGAAATCTCTTCATCAATTTTCACGCCTTTTCCGGCATGCTTGCTTGCAAAGGATTCACCCTTTTTTCTCGACATTTCTACACCTTTCCAAAACTTTCTTTTTTATTTGTTCCGCTTCATCAAATGCACTGCCGTGGCTTTAAAGGATACGGCGACGAAAGAATGCTCGCACATGCCCAGATCGTCGCACGAAGGAATAGTTATATAGGCGACCAAGGGAAAACCGCAGTCTAAAAACACCTTATAAAGATAAGCCTGGCGGACAATCTTGAGCACTTTCGCTTCCAGGACATTGCGGGCGCTGGAGATGCCGGGTGTAACCGGAGACACGGTGATTATTTCCGGCCGCAAACAGCAATAGATTTTATCTCCGGCGGAAAAATTACCTACGGCTTCGATTATTTTCCCATTGATCGATATTTCCAGGTGTCCCTCTTTATTGGTTTCCACGACGCCGGCAAGGATTGTTTCCGTACCGACGAAGTTTGCCACAAATTCCGATTCCGGGTGGCTGAATATCTGACTGGTGGTTCCCGACTGAATAATTTTCCCTTCGGCCATAACAACTACATCCTGTGCCAGACGCAATGTTTCTTCACGATCATGCAGAGCCAGCACGGCGGTGATCTCTGTTTCTTTCAGAATGTGCCGCAGATCGTCGATAAGCGCTTCGCGCGTGGGAGGATCAAGCGAACTGAAAGCTTCATCCATTAATATCAATTCCGGTTTTAAGGCAAAGGCCCGCGCCAGCGATACTCTTCTGGCTTCACCGCCGGAAAGAGTTTTTGCCGATCTCTTCGCCAAAGAGCTGATGCCGAAATAATCCAGGGCTGCATCAACATTCTTTTTAATTTCGTCTTTGCTGAAATGACGGAATTTCAAACCGAGCGCTATATTGTTGTAGACCGAAGTGTTGATCAGCAGCGGTTCCTGAAAAACGACGGATACGCTGCGGCGCATGTGGGCGCGTCGGGCATTTGTATCCACCGGCGATCCTTTGTAATAAAGTTTTCCCTGATCCGGTTTCAACAAACCCGCCATTGTTAAAAGAAGAGTGGATTTTCCCGCGCCGTTGGGGCCGATCAGCGCAAGGATCCGGCCTTCTTCGACAGTCAACTCGCTTATATCCAAGACGGTTATACCGCCGCGCCGCAGGATTAAATTTTGTATGGTGAGAACAGGATTCATCGCTGCTGCTGCCTTTGCTGTACCTGCGTGAGGAAGAGATTAACCAGAAACGCCAGGAGCAGGAGGATAATGCCCAGCGCAATGGCAACGTCAAAATTGCCCTTTCCCGTTTCCATTACCGTCGCCGTGGTCAGTACGCGGGAATATCCTTTGATATTTCCACCGACCATGATGGAGGCGCCTACTTCAGAAATAACGCCGCCGAAACCGGCCATAACCGCGGCGAGCAGAGGAAGTTTTGATTCTTTGACCAGAATCCACACCATCTGCAGACGGCTTGCTCCGAGCGACAGAATCTGTAAACGCAGATTGGGCGGCAGGTTTTGGATGGCGGCCAACGATATCCCCATGACAATCGGTGTAGCGATGATCGCCTGGGCGATAATCATGGCATACGGGGTGTAAAGAATATCCAGAAACCCCAGAGGTCCATTGCGCCAGATCAGAATTGTCACAAATAAACCTACGACAACGGGCGGCAGACCCATGCCCGTATTGATCAGGCTGATGACCAGTTTCTTGCCGGGGAAATTGGTCAAAGCAACTATTGTTCCGGTGGAAACACCGATGAAAAGACTGATGAACGTGGCTGTCCCCGAAATTTTCAAAGACAGCCACGTTATGCCCATAACTTCAGGATCAAAACTAATGAGCAGCTCAAAGGCTTTAATGATTCCCTGAACTATAAGTTCCACTCAATGTACCTCTTGCAACTTATTTGCCTAAATTTTCCACCTTCTTCCCCGCATCCGGGAAAAACAACGGAGAACCGTACTTCTTCACGCCAAAGGTTTTAATAATATTCTGAGTACGTTTGGATACCATGAAATCGGCAAAAGCCTTGGCACCATTGACGTTGACTTTAGGCCATTTGATGGCATTAACTTCAATGACATGATAGATATTAAGAAGCGCCGCATCACCTTCAACTAAAATATTCAAACCCAGATTTTTCTTGAGTGACAGATAGGTTCCGCGATCGGTGAGGGTATAACCTTTTTTCTCCGCGGCCACATTTAAAGTCTGTCCCATGCCCAGACCCGTCTGCTGATACCATTTTTGACCTTCGGCATCGATTTGGGCTTTCTTCCATAATGTTTTTTCTTTGGCGTGCGTTCCTGAGTTGTCTCCTCGTGACACAAACAACGCATTGGCTTTCGCGATCGATTTCAATGCCTCCGCCGACGATTTCAGACCTTTGATTTTGGCTGGATCCGAGGCCGGTCCGACGATAATAAAATCATTGTGCATTACCAAACGGCGGTTGACGCCATTACCTTCACTCATGAATTTCTTTTCCGCATCCGGTGAATGAACCAGCAGCACATCGGCTTCGCCCTTTTGTCCCATGGCCATGGCTTGTCCCGAACCGACCGCAATTGTTTTAACAAAGTAGCCCGTTTCTTTTTCAAATATGGGAATCAATGTGTCGAGCAAACCCGTATCCTGTGTGCTGGTGGTTGTCGCCAGGATGATATTTTTTTGCTTCGGCGCCTGTTTTGCTGCGAAAACATTTGCCGCTCCCAGTACCAGCAGAAATACAGCCGTCATCAACGTCAATATTACTTTGCTGCTTCTGAACATTTTCATGATCGTCCTCCTTATATTTTATTTCTTTTTTGTTTTTTGCCATTCCAGAGAATTGGGAAAGAACAACGCCGCACCATACTTATCCTTGCCGAAATCCCGGATGATGAGCTGCCCTTTTGCGGGCGAGGTCAACCATCTAACAAAAGTCATCGTATCTTTGTAGTTGACTTTGGGGAATTTCTTCGGGTTGACTGGTATCAATGATATGAAGTTTAAAAGCGCCTCGTCGCCTTCCACCAGGATAACCAGTTTGATCTGATCCTTAATGGATAAATATGTGGCACGGTCGATCACCGTGTAGGCTGATTGCTGATCGGCATATTTCAGTGTTGGAACGTTGCCTTCCGATCCTTTTTCATAGATTGTGTACCATGATGCGCCCTGGGGCTTCAACCCCGCTTTTTGCCACAGTTCCATTTCTGCGACATGAGTTCCTGATTTGTCGCCGCGGCTGATGAATTTTATGCCTTTGCCCATAATTTTTTTCAAAGCCTCGGTAGCCGACTTTTCACCTTTGATGGCCGCCGGATCGGATGCGGGACCAACGATAACGAAATCGTTATACATAACGGGAATTCTCTCGGTTCCAAAGCCGTCAGTGATGAACTTTTCTTCGAGTGATTTGGCGTGGGCCATTACCAGGTCGATCTGACCTTTGGTGGCGAGCTGCAGCGCCGCTCCGGTTCCCGCTCCGACATGGCGCACACGGATGCCCGTCTCTTTTTCAAACTGGTCCTCCAGAGCGCCCACAATTCCCGAATCAATGGGGCCGATTGTGCTGGATAAAAAGACAAACTTACTGCCGTTGGCGGCCAGTGCAACGCTCGACCACAGCAGCAAAAACAGCACCAGGGATTTTCCGATAAATAATTTCATTTCAAAACTCCTTTCCCGGCCTGAACAGGCAAATAAAATGTTTTTTAATTAAGGTACGGATATTCGGCAATATCTTTGATTGATCATCGTTTCACCGGATATTGCCCCTCGTACAGCATGATGAACTATATAAACAAATGGGTAAACAATTTAGTATCAAAGTTCAAGAAAATTATCTAATATTCCGGTAGGTATTTAACGAAATATTAAAAAATACAACTATATCAAACCCCTTGGATGATTTTGGGCAGATGAAAATTTATGGCCATTAGTGTGGTTGGGGATAAGAAATGGATTTTTCCCCTAAGAGGTGTTATCTTCATAAAAAAGCAAAGATGCCACGATAATTAAGGAGGAGATTATGGCTCAAAAAATTTCGGGATTAATTTCGGTGATCTTGTTTCTTTGTCTGGCGGTAGCAGCCGGAGCCACGGGAAATACCCCGCCTAAGGTGGGAAGCCCCCTGCCTGAAATGGAATTACTCAAGCCGAATAATTTCGCCGATTCTAAATATCTGGGCTTGTCTTACTTCGGTAAAACGTTCAAGGTAAGCCAGGTAAAAGCAAAAGTTGTAGTTATTCAGATATACAGCATGTATTGCCCTTATTGCCAGGCTGAAGCTCCCAACGTTAATCGTCTCTATGGATTGATCGAGAACAATCCGTCACTGAAAAATAAAATTAAGATTATTGGTATCGGTGTCGGCAATACTCCGTTTGAAGTTGGAACTTACAAGAAAAAATATACGGTACCCTTTCCGCTGATTTCCGACGAAAATTTTAAGATCCATAAAATTCTGGGCGAGGTGCGGACGCCTTACTTTATTGCGGCAAAAATAACCGCTGACGGCCGGACAGAGGTTATTTATTCACGTCTGGGTGCGTTGGAAAACAACGATCTTTTCCTCGCGCAACTTGCAAAATCGGCATCAATGAAATAGGAGGCGATGATGAAGAAAAACACCATTGGAATAATTTTTGTTTTTTGCTTGTTGGTCACTAATGCTTTTGCCGCATCCGATGCCTTTAAAAATAATATTTACAATCCAGGTGAATTGAAGCCGGTAGACAGTGTATTAAAAGTAAAAGTTGGCGAGCGAGCCCCTGATTTTACGCTGCCGGCTGTCAGCGGTAGAAATGTCTCCCTTCAGGATTTTCGTGGCAAAAAAAATGTGGTAATTTCCTTTGTGCCCGCGGCCTGGACTCCGGTTTGCTCTGATCAGTGGCCCGGCTACAATATCATCCAGGATGTCTTTGCCGGTAACGATGCAGTTTTGCTGGGAATTACGGTGGATAACATTCCCACCCTCTTTTCCTGGACAAACCAGATGGGGAAACTGTGGTTTGATGTTCTTTCCGATTTCTGGCCTCATGGAGCGGTGGCGGCAAAGTTCGGCGTGCTGCGTTCCGACGGCGTTGCGGAAAGAGCTTTATTCGTGATTGATAAAAAAGGTTATATCCGCTACATCGACGTCCATAATATTAATCAGCGTCCGCCGCTGGAAGACCTTGTCCGCGAGCTGGAAAAACTTAAATGAGTCAGAAAGGCGGACTGGACATACAGCTGTAGAGATCGTGGGTTATGATTTTTTTTGATGCGACAGCAATCATTCTTGCCGGGGGGAAAAGCAGCCGGATGGGGCGGGATAAAAGTCTCCTTTCCACAAACGACATCCCTCTGATTGAAAAAATTGCTTCCCAGCTGGAAGGACATTTTCCGGAAATCATTATCAGCGCCAACGACATGGAAAAGTACCGGTTTTTGCGTCTGCCGGTAGTTCCTGATCTGGAAGCAGGCAAAGGGCCGTTAATGGGGATTTACTCGGCACTGTTGCGCTCAAAACATGAAAAAAATTTTGTGGTTGCCTGTGACATTCCGGATCTGGATATAAACTATGTTAAGGAGTTGATATGGGAGGCAAACGATCATCAGATAGTTATTCCCGTCTGGAGCGACGGCAGGCTGGAACCGTTATTTGCGGTATACAAAAAGTCTGTTGTCGGCAATATAAAGAAATTGCTGGACGCAGGCCACAGAAAGATCAGGCTTTTGTTCGAGTTGGCGGATGTTAAGTATCTGCCGCTGCCGGATGAAGGGAAATGGTACAGAAACCTCAATACTCTGGAAGATTATCAGAATTACATCAAACAATAACATTCAAGGTTCATTATAGAAATGATTTCTTTTGAAAAAGCATTTGAAATAATCATGAACTCCGCTTTTACCCTGGAGGTGGAGTCCGTGAAAATTAATCATTCTCTAAATCGGGTACTGGCCGGCGACGTCCAGTCGGATACTGATATGCCTCCTTTTAACAGGTCAGCTATGGACGGCTATGCCTGCCGCAGGGCGGATTTACCGGGAGAGCTCAGCGTTGTGGAAATTATTCCCGCAGGAGGCAGCCCGCAAAAGACTATTCAGAAGAGTGAGTGTGCAAAAATAATGACCGGCGCTATTGTGCCGCAGGGCGCCGATTGCGTCGTCAAAGTGGAAAACACCCGGATAATTGCAGAAAACAAAGTCAGGATTACGGATTCGGACATTGCCGATTATATCTGCTACCAAGGGGAGGACATCAAGCGCGGCGAGGTCGTTCTTCGCCGGGGGACATTGATTTTGCCGCAGCATATTGCAGTGCTGGCCAATGCCGGGATCAGTAGTGTTTCAGTATATAGAAAACCCAAAATCAGCATCATTACAACGGGCAGTGAACTGAGGGAGCCGGGAGAGCCTCTGACGGTGGGCAGCATTCGCAACAGCAACAGTTACCAGTTGATCGGGCAGGTGCAAAGAATGTCCATCGAGCCTGAATATCTCGGAATTGCGACCGATACGGAGGATTTATTAAATCTGCTGATACAAAAAGCGTTGCAGAAAAGCGATGTCGTTCTTCTTTCCGGCGGGGTATCCATGGGTGATTACGATCTTGTTCCGGAAGCTTTGAAGGCCAATGGGGTTGACATTTTATTTAGCAGGGTTGCTATGCAGCCCGGTAAGCCGCTTACATTTGGAACAAAAAATAAAACCGCAATATTTGCTTTTCCGGGGAATCCAGTTTCTACATTCCTTCCCTTTGAACTTATGGCTAAACCCTTTATCTATAAATTAATGGGGCATGAATATAGTCCCAATACTGTTACCCTTACGACAGGAGAGAATTTTAAGCGCAAAACGGGTGAGCGCAGGGCATTTGTTCCCGTTAAAATTAAAGAAAACGAAGTGTATCCGGTAGAATTCCATAGTTCCGCCCACGTAAGCGCTTTATGCTTTGCGGAAGGGATTATTAATTTTCCGATCGGGGTGCTGGAGATTAAAAAAGGAGAGAATGTGAACGTTATGTTCCTATGAAAGAGAGAACAAAAACAAACTCTCCGCACTTCAAGATTAATTTTTTGAAATCCTGATCAGCTACATGCAGAAGTTCCTCAACATCTTTTTCGAGTTTTTCAAAGCGTGCTATGATCGCCCTCGCCTGCGGCGTCAATTGCATTGCTTTGTCGTGTACGCTAATATCAACGAGTCTCATCCCCATCCGTTCCTGGGAGGCCTTTAATCTTCCCCAGGCTGCCCGGTAGGACATTTCCAGTTTTTTTGCCGCGGCATTGAGACTGCGTTGCTCGTCAATGGCCTTGAGGATATCGTCCCGTCCCTTGCCGAAAACTACTTTCCCATCTTTTTCAATCCAGATTTTGTACTTGATTTCCATCGTTTGCAGTTCCCCCCGTGGTCTTGTGTTTTTATTTATAAGGATGATAGTCATGAAATGTCAATAAAATTAATCTGTAAATGCGGGCATAATTTTTATGCTTTATATAACATATTGACTTTTCTGGGAATATCGGTAAGTTTGTGTCGTTTTTGACATAAATCATTTTTGACGTAGGTATCGGGAGGGCTTTTTATGCAAATTACGAGAAGAGGTTTTTTAACCATGACCGGCGCCATCGGAGGCGGGGTTGCCTTGTCCAGTTTGGGACTCAACCTGAATCCGGCGCAGGCATATGCGGCCGAACTGAATAAGATGGACCGCATCAAGGTTGCCAAGCAGGTGACGACGATCTGTTGTTACTGTTCTGTTGGCTGCGGTCTTGTCTGCAGTGTCG
>JBDKUX010000065.1:0-4692 GCA_039679455.1 Smithella sp.
CTCCCGTTGTCCAACGGGCACTGAAAAGAGTATGCGGCTGGATGAATATTTATAAAAACAAAAAAAGCAGCACCGATCTCTCGATACCGCTTCTATGAGTTACCGCGTGAGCGGTTTAGTTCAACAGTGCAATAAGTGGAAAGCGTTCCGTCATATTACCCCATATAGATGGAAATATTTTCCACTTATTATGATATTAAGCTACAAAACATGGAAAAACGACCTTCATTTTTTCCACTTATTACAATTTGTCTTGCCAAATTCCACTTATTACGTTATTAAATGGGTAAACATGGAAAACACAGGCATGAAACCCTTTAATTACAAGGTACTCCATCAAGCGGAATAATTAGACCGGCAAGCTTCATTGTACGATGTTTCTGAAGCTTGTATCTCATTAACTTGTAGATATTTATTTGCTGCTTTAAATATGGATCTCAAAAGTAAACCGAAATTCCATCCAAACCCTGATCTAAAACTAATGGATCAGGTTCGCGAGGTTCTTCGATATCACCACTATGCCTATCGCACAGAGCAGACCTATTGTCAATGGATACTCCGTTATATCCGCTACTTCGGAGGGAAGACCCACCCTCGTCTGCTCGGGGCAAAAAACATAGAGTCGTTTCTCTCCTATCTGGCCACGGAAGGTCAAGTGACCGCCTCAACGCAGAGACAGGCGCTCAACGCTTTGGTTTTCCTTTATAAACACGTGCTGGATATTCAATTGGAAGATGATATTACCCCGGCGCGCAGCAAGCGCCATAAAAGTCCGCCCACCGTCATGACGCAAGCAGAGGTTCAACGTCTTCTTTCCGTTATGGAAGGGAAGCCGGCCCTGATGGCGAAGCTTATCTATGGCAGTGGAATGAGGCTGATGGAATGTATTCGTTTGCGTCTTCAGGATGTTGATTTCGGCCAGAACCTCATTTTTGTTCGTGGTGGCAAGGGCGGGAAAGATCGGACGACCATTTTGCCTCAGAATCTGCGTGAGGAGATGCAAAGACAAATTACGGCAGTGAAGTCTCTTCACCATCAGGATTTTGAAGAGGGATTCGGCGAGGTCTATATCCCGGAGGCTCTGGCCAGAAAATACCCTAAAGCGTCCAAGCAAACCGGATGGCAGTGGGTTTTTCCTGCTCGTGAACGGTCGCGAGATCCGCGCTCCGGCAAAGTCATGCGCCATCACGTTCTCGAATCAGTCCTGCAAAAGGCGGTGAAGCGAGCGGCCGAACAAGCAGGGATCGACAAGAAGGTTGGCTGCCACACCCTGCGGCATAGTTTCGCCACGCATATGCTGGAAAGCGGAACCAATATTCGCGTCCTCCAGGAACTGCTCGGCCATGCGGATGTCAAAACCACCGAAATTTACACCCATGTGATGGCCCGGGATGTCCGCAAACTGCAAAGTCCGCTCGATATTCTTTTACAGAAGAAATGATTATGTTCACTGATAATGATTACATGAAAATAGCTCTGGAGGAAGCGCAAAAAGCTCTGGAGAAGGGCGAGGTGCCGGTGGGAGCGGTGGTGGTGTTTTCCGGCCGCATTATTGGAAAGGCGCACAACATGCCGATTTCGCTTCATGATCCTTCGGCGCATGCGGAAATGCTGGCCCTGCGGGAAGCTGCAAAAATATTAGGCAATTACAGACTGACTGGAGCCGAACTCTATGTTACGCTGGAGCCGTGCATCATGTGCGCGGGCGCAATTATTCAGGCGCGGCTGGCGCGGGTGATTTTCGGGGCAAGTGATCCGAAATATGGTGCGGTGTCCTCAATATATCAGATTTTGACTGATGAACGCTTGAACCATCAGGTCGCCGTGACGGAAGGAATTCTCAAAGAGGAATGCGGCGAAATTATCAGTAGATTTTTTCGGGAAAAAAGAGTAACATCCGCCGCCCTTTCGGTTAAAACAAAAAAATGCGGAGAGGTACCGAAGTGGTCGTAACGGGATCGACTCGAAATCGATTTGGGGGCCACAAGCTCCCACGGGGGTTCGAATCCCCCTCTCTCCGCCAGTTATAAAAAATTAGTAATTGCTTTTTGATAATTAATTTGCCATCTTGGAATCAATGGCGTTGACTTAAAAAATTTACCTTCCCAATCCCACTTTTGTAAAGGGGGATAGAGGGGGATTTTATTACACTTTGTAAAATCTCCCCCAACCCCTCTTTAGAAAAGAGGGGGGCTGTAGTGCTTAAGTTAATGACATTGATCTTGGAATGGGACAACATATCAAAACCGGAGAGATGTCTGAGTGGCTGAAGGAGCACGACTGGAAATCGTGTGTACGCCCACAAAGGTGTACCGGGGGTTCGAATCCCCCTCTCTCCGCCATATTTGAAGTTTACATCTTCTTCATTGCTTCCACTAATTCCTGCACGGCTGCCGCAGATTTCATTAACGCCTGTTTTTCTTCAGCTTTAAGGTTCAGCGAAACAATTTGTTCTATACCATTTTTACCCAGTTTCACCGGTACGCCGACGAAAAGGCCGGAAATGCCGTATTCGCCGTCCAGGTATGCGGCGCAGGGCAGTATCTTCTTTTTGTTTTTTAAGATAGATTCGGCCATTTCTACTGCTGCGGAGGCGGGGGCATAATAGGCGCTGCCTGTTTTGAGCAGGCTGACAATTTCCGCGCCACCGTTGCGGGTTCTGGTCACCAACTCTTCGATACGCGCAGCAGGCAGCAGCTCCGTTATGGGAATCCCGGAAACCGTGGAAAAACGCGGCAGCGGTACCATGGTGTCTCCGTGGCCGCCTAAAACAATAGCATGGATGTTTTCAACTGATACGTCAAGTTCTGCCCCAATGAAAGCGCGGAATCTGGCGGAATCCAGAACGCCGGCCATACCGATTACTCTTTCTTTCGGAAAACCGCTCTCCTCCATGGCTACATGACACATTGCATCCAGGGGATTGCTGACGATAATCAGGATAGCTTGCGGAGAATACCTGGCAACTTCTTTTGTTACGCTTTTCATGATGTTTTTATTTGTAGCCAGAAGATCATCGCGGCTCATGCCGGGTTTGCGTGGTATTCCCGCCGTAATAATAACGATGTCGGAGTTGGCGGAAGCCTCATAGGAGTTCGCTCCGGTGATATGGGCGTCATGAATTTCCACAGGCGCAGCCTCGGCCAGATCCAGAGCCTTCCCCTGGGGCACGCCTTCAATAATGTCAACCAGCACAACGTCGCAAAGTTCTTTTTCGGCAAGTCTTTGCGCCGCTGTTGCGCCAACGTTTCCGGCGCCGACAACTGTAACTTTCTTAACCATTTTTTAATGCTCCTGAAGATAGATTAATTACCGCGCTTCATGCGAATTCTTTGACATGGGTTGAAGCACCGGCATGACAAACTTTGTATATTTTTGCCGGGTTGATATATTAAATTTCCGATTAATTCAACTTTAAATACTTTTCTTAGCTGCCAAAATGAATTCCGTGAGGTGAAAATTTATTCAATGAAGATAAAAAGATGCCTGGATGGCCAAAATTCGCCAGTGCAATAGCCGGCGTAAAAAAGTATAAATTTTTAGTGCATAAATTGAATGTTTGTTTTAAATGAGACCTATTTTATTTTAAGGAGATTTTATGTCAGTCAAACAAGAGTTGGAAAATAAATGTATTAATACAATCCGCTTTCTGGCAGCTGATGCTATTGAGAAAGCAAAGTCCGGTCATCCCGGCATGCCGCTGGGCGCCGCCGCCGCCGCATATACTCTTTGGACAAAACACTTGAAGCATAATCCCCAAAATCCGCAATGGCCGGATCGAGACCGGTTTGTACTTTCTTCCGGCCATGCTTCCATGCTTTTATATGCACTGCTCCATCTTACTGGCTACAATCTTTCGCTGGAGGATATTAAGAATTTCCGGCAATGGGGCAGCCTGACACCCGGCCACCCCGAATTTCACCACACCGCAGGTGTGGAAGTAACCACAGGCCCGCTGGGACAGGGGATGGCTAATGCAGTCGGCATGGCTATTGCGGAAGCGCATCTGGCCGCGCGTTTCAACTGTACAGGCGCAAAAATAATCGATCATTATACTTATGTGATGGCCGGTGACGGCGATATGATGGAGGGTGTGACGGCGGAGGCCTGTGCGCTGGCCGGTCATTTACGGCTTGGTAAATTAATCGTTCTCTATGATGATAATAATGTCTGTCTGGCCGGGTCGACCGGGTTGTCGTTTACCGAAGATTTGGCAATGCGCTTCAAAGCCTACGGCTGGCATGTTCAGCAGGTGAAAGACGGCAATGATGTGGGGGCGATTGACAGGGCTATCAAAAAAGGCAAGAAGGAAACGGAGCGGCCTTCACTTATTTGTGTGCAATCGACCATCGGCTTTGGCGCACCCTGCAAACAGGGAAGCTGTGATGCTCATGGTTCGCCGCTGGGAGCCGACGAACTCACCGGTGCTAAAACAGCACTTAGTTGGCCGCAGGAACCGTTATTTTTTATCCCGGAAGATGCCCGCAAATATTTTCGCCGGGCGATTGCACGCGGTGAAAAGTCAGAAAGAGAATGGCGCAAAGAGTTTCAGAAATACAGGGAAAATGATCCGCAGTTGTCTGCCGAATTTTCCCGTATTATGAGCGGTGGGTTACCTGCAGATTGGGAAACGGCTCTCAACCCTTTTCCCGCAGATTCCAAAGATATGGCCACACGGAAAGCTTCGGAAAC
>JBDKUX010000066.1:0-2893 GCA_039679455.1 Smithella sp.
AAACCATCAAAAAGCACGATGTGCCTAAAACACCCTATCAAAGAATTATGGAATCAGAATATATTCCTCAATCCACAAAAATCGCTCTCGCAAAACAACTTGAACTCCTCAACCCTTTTGAGTTAAAAAATATAATTGAATTGAATCTCAAAAAGATTACCCATCTTCGGTAACATCTTTTATGAGGAAACGTCTCCTCTCCAGTTCCTTCTCTCGGTAACATTTATTTATGAGGCAATAGGAGCGAAGACTACTATTTTAAAGACGGGTTATACTCCGGCTACGATGCTGAGAAACGCAAATACAATAAAGACACGTGGGTTTTTGATAAAGATGGAAACGGTATTCCCCAGAGGGATATGACACTTCAACATCCCCGCTGTGTGTTCCAGCTCATGAGAAAGCATTATTCCCGCTACACGCTCGATAAGGTCTCCAGCATTACCGGCGTATCTAAAGACAACCTGCTCAAAGTTTATGAGATCTACAGCTCCACCGGCGTCCCGGACAAGGCGGGAACTGAATGTTACGCCCTGGGCTGGACACAACATACGGTTGGCGTGGAAAACATCCGCGCCATGACCCTTGTCCAGATGCTGCTGGGTAATGTGGGCATTGCGGGCGGCGGCATCAACGCCATGCGCGGCGAACCCAATGTCCAGGGTTCCACAGATCAGGCAATTCTATATCACATTCTGCCCGGTTATATGAAACAGCCGTCAGCGTCACTCGATACGCTGGAGAAATATTTAACGAAATATGCGCCGGTATCTCACGATCCGCAGTCCGCCAACTACTATCAGAATTACCCGAAATTTTTTATCAGCCTGATGAAATCCTTCTTTGACGACAAAGCCACAAAAGAGAATGAATTCGGCTATAGCTGGCTGCCCAAGATAGAAGACGGCAAACACTATTCCACGATGCACATGTTCGACAAGATGTATGAAGGCAAGATCAAGGGATTCTTCTGCATTGGCGCGGATAACGCCGTAAGTTCGCCCAATACCGGCAAGGTGCGCAAAGGGCTCGAAAAACTCGACTGGCTAATTGGCGAAAATATTTTTGACAATGAAACCTACCAATTCTGGAGAGCTCCCGGCGTCGATCCCAAAAAGATCAAGACAGAGGTTTTCCTGCTGCCCGCATCCGCCTCCATGGAGAAGGAAGGAAGCATTTCCAACTCCGGCCGCATGGTACAGTGGAAACAAAAGGCCTGTGACGGACCGGATCAATGCATTCCCGTAGGTGAGATTACCATCAAAATCATGAGAGCGGTTAGGGAACTGTACGCCAAGGAAGGCGGCATTCATACCGAACCCATCCTGAATCTTTACTGGGACTACCTGGATAGAAATGACGGTTATGACGCCTTGAAAGTGGCCAAACAGATGAATGGCCGTTTCCTGAAGGATACGGTTATTGAAGACAAGGTGAAAGGCACGAAGACGGAATTCAAGAAAGGCCAGTGTGTGCCGGGCTTCGGCAACCTTCAGGATGACGGATCAACGTGTTCCGGCAATTGGGTTCATTGCGGCCAATTCGGCGCGGACGGCGAAAACAAGATGGCCAAGCGGGGCAAGGATGATCCGACAGGTCTTGGTCTTTATCCCAACTGGTCTTATGTCTGGCCGGTCAACCGCCGCATCCTTTATAATCGCGCATCCTGCGATGTGAACGGGAAACCCTACAATCCCAAACGCAATATTCTGGAATGGAAGGACGGTAAATGGGTAGGCGACGTTCCCGATGGTCCCTGGCCTCCCATGGCCGACAAAGAGAAGGGCAAATATCCTTTCATCATGCAAAGAGACGGTCTGGGCGCTTTCTTCGGTCAAGGTATGGCCGACGGTCCCTTCCCGGAGCATTACGAGCCGCTGGAAGGACCGCTGGCGAAGAATCCTATGTCTTCGCAGCTTATCAATCCGGCAATCGAAATTTTCAAGAGTGATATGGACAAGATAGAAAGGGCGAGCGAAAAATTCCCGTATGTCTGCACAACATATTCCTGCACGGAACACTGGTGTTCAGGCGCGTTAACCCGTTGGCAGTCGTGGCTTTTGGAAGCGCAGCCGGAACAATATGTAGAAATTAGTGATGTGCTGGCCAGGGAAAAAGGAATTAAAAACGGCGCACGCGTGAAGGTCAGTTCGGTTCGCGGGGCGGTTACTTCCTGTGTTGCCATGGTTACCCAGCGCCTCAAACCTTTTATGATTGAGGGCAAGACAGTCCACCAGGTTGGTCTCCCCTTCAATTACGGCTGGCTCTTTCCCACGGATACCAAAGACGACAGCGCAAACTTTTTAACCCCAACCGTTGGCGACGCGAATACATTCTGCCCCGAGTATAAGGCGTTCATGGTCAACGTAGAAAAGTTGTAGGAGGGAAGCGACGATGAGTACCAAACCCGAACTCGTAAAATTGATCGACACCACTATATGCACAGCCTGCCGCGGCTGCCAGGTAGCCTGCAAACAGTGGAATGAACTGCCCGGCTTTAGAACCAGACAGAGGGGCACCTACCAGAATCCTGCTGATTTGCAGTGGAATACCTGGACGCTGATCCGTTTCCAGGAATATGAAGATAAAGATGGCAAATTCCAATGGATTTTCCGTAAGGACGGCTGCATGCACTGCACCGACGCCGCCTGCGTAAAAGTGTGCCCCAGCGGAGCGTTGCATTATACACCGCTGAAGACAGTTGGACTTGATAGAGACAAATGCATCGGCTGCAAGGAATGCGTGGCGGCCTGTCCGTTCCATATTCCTCGTTATAACGGAACAACCGACAAGGTCTACAAATGCGATCTGTGCTATTCCCGTCTTAAGGAAAGCCTGCCGCCGGCCTGCGTCAAATCCTGTCCGACCGGCGCTCTGACCATCGGCGACAAAG
>JBDKUX010000067.1:0-9745 GCA_039679455.1 Smithella sp.
TTCCTTGGCCTGAGGACTCATATGTCAAACCTCCGTTTCCGAATCTCTTTCCGGTAACATCGGTTTATGAGTCAACGTACCTTTTTTATCCACCCTTTCGGTAACATTTTATTTGAGGCAATTCGTAGGGTGAAACAAGCATAGCAGTTCCACCAATTATGATGTATCATACTGATGCGCTACGCTCCAGCCACACTTTAGTCTAAAGTATGTTTTAAGTATGTTTTGAGGTATCTTAGGTCGCTCTGCCAACGTTTGCAGCATTAACATCGATTCGTATAAAGAATAAACACTTTTAAACGCATCCCTTTAGAGGAGGTCGTCATGAAGATGAAAGTCAATTTAATGATAGCCAGCATGCTTACAGGTCTCGCCTTGGTGGTAATTCCCCAGGTAAGTTTAACCCAGCCTCCGCCACCTGCGGTGAGTGGTGGATCGATTGAGGAGCTAAGAAACACTATTATCAAAAAAGAGTGCGAAGTCCGGAGTCAACGGGTAGATGGCGAGTATGAAAGATCATCAATCGGACACCGTCCCTGCCGATGGAATCTTACCGTAGAGGAGGTTGATACCAGTAATGCATATCCCGGAGGTTGGATTGATGTTACTGTAAGCTTTGTGCCGCAAGCCATGGAATGGGCGCCCAATACGACTGTGATATCGCAACCCTCACTTGTTTCCATGGGTGATGGTGTTACCCGTTTACATAGGATGATGGTTGAATCCTCTACTGACCGACAGATTCGGGCGCGAATACCTGCCGATATAAATCCGGGAAGTTACCAGGTAACCATGCAACACGTCATGAGATCGATGGATGCTTTCGGCCAAACAAAGGTGATTTTTTTAGGACAGAGTAACAACTCACGCATGTTTAACATCCGAGAGAGAAGATAAACCACAATAAAGAACATGTAACGTTTCGTAATCTCCAAGAGCGCTGATTATTTGCAAGTTGCATAATTTGGCGCTTTTGGGTATAAACGCACCGTCGTCTGACCCAATTTATCCCATTTTGTCAAGATGCCGCCGTCAACGAAGGTGCTGCGTAAATGCAAAAGGGAATCAGACAGATCAAAATATCGGAATAACATCTAAGGTAAATCATGGCGGATAGAATTGAAGTCGGTTTCAAAGAAGGCATTCGCGACGCGTTGGGCGAAAAGACCAGAAAGCGTATTATCGACAACCTGGCGCTGGCAGTGACAAAAGTTGCAACAATCGAAGTTTATACAATTACCGGGGGATTAAGCGTTGCGGAATTGGGCGATGCCGCTGCGGGGCCGCTTTCCGATCCGGTCATTCAGGAATACATCATTAATCGGCCGCTGGCGAAAAATTTCGACTGGCTTATTGAGGTGGGCTTTCGTCCCGGAGTCACGGACAATGTTGGCAAAACAGCCCGTGAAGCGATTACGCTTCTCCTTGGCGAAAATACCGGTGAGCGGAAAATCAACGTTTATACATCTCGCCAATATTTAATCAGCGGCAAAATTTCTCCGGCGGATGCGGAAAAAATCGCCTCAGGCGTTCTTGCCAACGATCTTATCGAACGCTATCAGGTTGTGAGCTCAAAAGATTTTGATTTTAGCAGCGGTATGCCGGCCCACGTGCCGCAGGTGACAGGCAAAGACGAGATACAGGTGGAAGAAATTCCTCTGGCCTTGTTCGATGCGGATGCGCTCGTTAAAATCAGTCAGGAAAAGCTTCTTGCCCTCAACCTGGAAGAGATGCAGGAGATTCAGCGCTACTATCAAAATCCGGACGTGATTAAAAACCGCAAAAAGGCCGGCTTGAACGAAAATATAACGGATGTCGAGCTGGAGTGCCTGGCGCAGACCTGGTCGGAGCATTGCAAACATAAAATATTCAACAGCAAGATTACTTACACTACCTCCCACGCAAAACTCACCATCGACTCGCTCTTTAAAACGTATATCAAGGGTTCCACCGCACAAATCAGGAAAGCCAAAGGGAAAAAAGATTTTTGTCTCTCCGTGTTTGTCGATAATGCCGGAGTGATCAAATTCAATGATGATTATAACCTGGTTTTTAAAGTCGAAACACATAATTCACCGTCGGCGCTTGATCCCTACGGCGGCGCGCTCACGGGAATCGTCGGCGTCAACCGCGATCCTTTCGGCACCGGCATCGGCGCCAAACTGATTTTTAATACCGATGTCTTTTGCTTTGCGTCACCTTTTTATAAAAAGAAACTGCCGCCCAGAATTCTTCATCCACGGCGTATTTACGAAGGCGTACGGGAAGGCGTCGAACACGGCGGCAACAAAAGCGGCATTCCCACCGTCAACGGCAGTATTGTCTTTGATGACCGCTTTTTAGGAAAGCCGCTGGTTTATTGCGGCACGGGCGGCATCATGCCCGCCGAGCTTAACGGCAAGCCGACCCATACCAAAGAAATAGAACCGGGCGACGCCATCATTATGACGGGCGGCCGGATCGGCAAAGACGGAATTCACGGCGCCACTTTCTCGTCGGAGGAGCTGCATGAAGGATCGCCGGTCACGGCGGTGCAAATCGGCGACCCGATCACCCAGAAAAAAATGACCGACTTTCTGCTAGTCGCCCGTAATCGGGGTTTGTACCGCGCCCTTACCGACAATGGCGCCGGCGGGCTTTCTTCTTCGGTAGGCGAAATGGCCACTTATTGCGGCGGTTGCCAAATTGATCTTGCCCGCGCTCCCTTAAAATATTCCGGCCTGCAGCCCTGGGAGATTCTTGTGTCCGAAGCCCAGGAACGCATGACGCTGGCGGTTGATCCCAAAAAAGTTAAGCAATTCATGGCGCTGGCCAAAAAGATGAATGTGGAAGCCACGGTGCTCGGCAAATTTACCGACTCCGGGAAGTTTCATGTACTTTACGGCAAAAAGACGGTTGCTTTCCTGGATATGGAATTTCTGCATGAAGGCGTTCCGCAATTACAGCTTGCGGCCAAATGGAAACAGCCGAAATATCAGGAACCGGACTTTCCCGAACCGGCAAATTTAAACAAGGCGGTAGAGCAGATGTTAACCAGATTAAATATCTGTTCAAAAGAATCCGTCGTGCGTCAGTACGATCATGAAGTGCAGGCAGGCTCCGTCATCAAGCCTCTTGTCGGCGTCGCCAATGATGGTCCTTCGGATGCCGCCGTAATCCGGCCACTGCTCGATTCCATGGAAGGCGTTGTTGTGGCGCACGGCATTTGTCCGCGTTACAGCGATATCGATACATATGCCATGACGGCCTGCGCCATTGATGAGGCCGTGCGCAATGCCGTGGCGGTCGGCGCCGATCTGGATAATCTGGCGGGTTTGGACAACTTCTGCTGGTGCGATCCGGTCCAGTCCGCCAAAACGCCCGACGGCGAATACAAGCTGGCCCAACTGGTGCGCTCCAATATGGCTATTTTTGATTACACAACCGCCTACGGTGTGCCCTGCATTTCCGGCAAGGACAGCATGAAAAACGACTACTCGATAGGTAAAACCAAAATATCCATTCCGCCCACGCTGC
Organism: Smithella sp.; assembly: GCA_039679455.1. Lineage (GTDB taxonomy): Bacteria > Desulfobacterota > Syntrophia > Syntrophales > Smithellaceae > MVRV01. The sequence continues at coordinate 3,517 of JBDKUX010000067.1, forward strand.
TTTACTCGGTCATTGGTAAAATTAAAGATGTCCGTAAGGCCGTCACAATGGATGCCAAACGTCCGCAGGATCTGGTTTATATTCTTGGGGAAACCAGAGACGAATTGGGCGGCTCGGAATGGTTTTCCCTGCATAAAGCTGTCGGCAACAAGGTTCCCAGGGTTGACGCTACGGGCGCTTTAAAGATGTACCGGGCGCTGCATAAGGCAATGGAAGCCGGTCTTGTAGCATCGTGCCATGACTGCTCGGACGGCGGCCTGGCTGTTGCGCTTATCGAATCCGCTTTTGCCGGTGGACTGGGAATGAATATTGATTTGAAAGATGTGCCTTATCGGGGCAAAAAGAGAAACGATTATATTTTGTTTTCCGAGACGGCCAGCCGTTTTGTCGTAACCATTCATCCGAAAGATCAAAACAGGTTTGAAAAAATTCTGGCGGGAAATACCGTCAGTGAAATCGGTTTTGTCACCGGTGATGAATCGTTTCGGATTACCGGCTTAAAAGACCGGTTAATTATTAATGAAAAAATCGGTAAGTTGAAAAAAGCCTGGCAGACGCCGCTCGATTTTTAGACAGGAATGAATTTATGAACCGCAAAGTGAAAACAATTGTATTGACCGGCAACGGCACCAATTGTGAAATGGAAATGGCGCATGCCTGTAAGCTGGCCGGCGCCGATCAAGTCGATATTGTCCACATCAGTGAACTTCTCTACGGAGAAAAACGCCTGTCGAAATATTCTTTCCTGAATCTGCCGGGCGGGTTTCTGGACGGCGACGATCTGGGTTCGGCCAAAGCCGGCGCCAACCGGTTTTTGCATGCACGGATTGACGATGAAAATGAGATGCTCATTGCAGAGCTGCTGCAATTTATCAATTCCGGCGGCTTGATTCTGGGAGTCTGCAACGGATTTCAGCTGATGGTAAAGCTGGGATTGCTGCCGGCACTGGATGGCAATTTCACCAAACAAAGCTCGACACTGACCTTCAACGACTCGGGACGTTTTGAAGACCGGTGGGTATATCTTAAAGCCAACGAACTAAGTCCCTGCGTCTTCACCCGCGATATCGAACTGGCTTATTATCCCGTGCGCCACGGAGAAGGAAAATTTGTTCCGGAAAGTGACAGCGTTCTTGAACAAATCGAAAAAAAGAATCTTGTCGCCCTTCAATATTGTCTGCCCGACGGTTCTCCCACGATGGATTATCCGGCCAACCCCAACGGTTCGGAGGGCGCGATTGCCGGTATTTGCAATGAAACAGGAAGGCTCTTTGGCTTAATGCCCCATCCCGAGGCCTATCTGCACCGCACCAATCACCCCCGCTGGACGCGCGAAGACCTTCCCGAAGAAGGGCAGGGCGTTACTATTTTCCGCAATGCTGTAAATTTTATTCGCAGCAGAGAATTCTGATACCAAGTCGCATTCTTTGCCTAACTTTGTTGGCTGCGTCGTCGGCTTCCTCAACGTATGAGGAATACGCCTGCGGAGCCTCCTTCTTGCCGCCGCGTTATGCTTTGAATGCAACTTGGTATGACGGCCTCGTAAAAAGACTGGATGCTGCGTTGCGCTTCATCCCTTGTCACTGCGGCGTACGCCAAGTACTCCTCGTTCCTCATGATTTACGCGCCTTGCCTGCAGCCTTCCGGTGCATCGGGCATTTGCCGAAATTCCTATTGCCAAGAATGTTTGGAAAAGCTGCAGATGAAGATGTGAATGGAATGGAACAGGGAGCGGGTTTGCAGCCCGCCCCCTGATGGTGATTTCTTAATTACTCTTGCGTTGGTTTATCTTCCTTTTTTGTATTTTGTTTGGGCGCGGGAGCGGTGGGTACCGGGAAATTGGAGGCTGCCCCAACTTTCACATCCACCAACTCTACATCAAAGACCAGTGTCGCACCGCCTGGAATAATGGGGAGACGCCCATTGTCACCGTAAGCTATATCAGACGGGCAGGAAAGCCTGGCTTTGCCGCCTACCTTCATCATACCGATGCCTTCCGACCAGCAGCGGATAACCTGCCCCAAAGGAAACTCCACCGGCTGACCGCGCTTAACAGAGCTGTCAAATTCTTTGCCGTTAATAAAGGTGCCGGTGTAATGAACTTTAACTACATCTGTGGGTTGAGGCTGAATGCCTGTGCCGGCCTTGATTTCTTTATAAATCAAGCCGCTGGCTGTTTTTTGCGCGCCTTTTTCGGTTGCCGCTTTTTCTAAAAACGGCTTGGCCAAAGCTTTCTGTTTTTCCGTGATGCGAGTCATGCGAGCTTTAGCCAGTTCAGTGAGTTTTTTCACGTTGGCCTCTGGCTCTGTTGCCAGTTTCACGCCCGAGGATGCATCGGCCATACCCTGTTGAACATACTTCAACTCTTCGGGAGACATATCAAAGATGGAAAGTTGTTGTTGGATATTGACGCCTAGAGAATAGAAAGCCCTCTGCTCATCGGTCTTCGGTTCCTTGGAACAGGCCATTATAAACAGAAGGGCAAAAAAAACTAAAAAAATTAATTTACGCATAATAATCCTTTCTTTTATTGTTAAATGCATTTGGTGAAACACTGCTTTCAGGTAGGGGAAATATAGGGAAGTTGCTTTTGTATGTCAATTAATTTATCCGCACCGCAATGCTGGTTTTAGAAAAAAGTATTTATTGATATCCCATGAAAATATTACGTGGATGCAAAAAGGCGTTGCGCCTTTGGAGACGCCAACGCCCTTTTGAACGATGCATGGACAACCGCTGAGAAAAAATTATTTCTTCGAGAGAAGATATTCCTTTCCTCAAAATGGTCAATATATTTTTAGATTCAACACGATAAGTCCTGTTGCCGGAGAAGATGACGCCGTACGGCTAACCGCTGATGGCGCCGGCCAGTAAATCACCTATCACTTTGCTGAATCGGGAAGGATTATCCAGCTTGCCCCCTTCGGAGATAACCGCTATATCAAACAGTAAATCCGTGTATTCTTTCAGGGCGGGATCATCCTTATCCTTTTCATATAGAGACTTGATCTTCGCAAGAAGAGGATGATCCATATTCAGCTCCAGCACCCGCTTGGTTCGGGGAACATTCTGGCCGCTGGCTTTCAGGATCTTTTCCATGTAAGCGCTCATATCAAAAGCATCTCCGGACAAACAGGCCACTGAATCCTTCAGATGGGTGGATGGTTTAACTTCTTTTATATTTTCATCAAGGCTGGTTTTGATAAAATCGAAAAGGGCGGAGAACTCCTCTTTTTTCTTATCATCCACCTTATCCAACTCCAGATCTCCCTTTTCGGCGCTCTTGAAGGTTTTTTTCTCAAATTCATGAAGATCGCGAATAACCCATTCATCAATGGGATCGGTCATCAGAAGGACTTCCAGATCTTTTTCCTTCAGCCGCTCCAGATGGGGACTGTTTAACAGCGACGTCAGGTTTTCGCCGGTAATATAGTAAATATCCTTCTGGTCCGGTTTCATCCTGCTTACATAATCGGTAAGCGATGAGTATTTGCCGTCCGAATGCGTAGTCTTGTAGCGCAGCAGCGATGCGATTTTATCCCTGTTTTCGAAATCCTGGGAAATACCGGCCTTAAAGATGTGGGCAAACTCCGTGTAGAAGGTTTCGTATTTTTCCTGTTCCAGCCCCGCCAGGAGATCGAGTATCTTTTTGACCAGATTCTTTTTGATGTTCCGGACAAGGGAATCCTGCTGAAGAATTTCACGGCTGACGTTCAGATTGAGATCCGGGGCGTCAACAACACCCTTGACGAAGGCCAGGTACTGCGGCATGAGCTCCTTGCAGTTCTCCATGATGAAGACACGCTTGGAATAAAGTTGAATCCCGTGTTTCTGCTCATTAGTAAAGAGATCAAAAGGGGTTTTGGAGGGAATATACAAAAGGGCGTTGTACTCCGTCGTACCTTCCAGTTTCAGATGGAGATGTGTGAGAGGGGGATTCCAGTCGTGGCTGATGTGTTGATAGAATTCACTGTGTTCCTCTTCCGTGACCTCTTTTTTATCCTTGGCCCAGATTGCCTTCATAGAATTCAAGGTCTCTTCCCGGATTACTTTTTGGGTTTTGTCTCCATCCGGCTTGCCTTCCGCATCGAGAACCGGTTCGGTTCTTTCCACGTCCATGACGATGGGATAGCCGACAAAATCGGAATGTTTCTTCACAACGCCGCGGATTGTCCATTCCTCGGTGAAATCCTGTTCGTCGTTTTCCGCTTTTTTCAGTTTCAGGATGATGGTTGTGCCACGGGTTTTCTTATCCACGGATTCGATTGTATAAGATCCGTCTCCGGCGGATTCCCACTTCGTTCCCCGCTCTCCGTCGGCGGCACGGGTAATCAGTGTTACTTTTTCGGCAACTATGAATGCGCTGTAAAAGCCTAAGCCGAACTGTCCGATGAGCTCGGGAGTTAAAGCGCCCTGTTTATTGTTTGCACCGAGAGACGCAAGAAAATCCGCCGTTCCGCTTTTGGCGATGGTTCCGATATTTTCCACTACTTCCTCGTGAGTCATACCGATGCCGTTGTCGGCGATTTCCAGGGTCATATTATCTTTGTCCGGTGTGATCTTGATTTTCAGTTCGACGTCGTCGCCGAGAAGCTCCGGCTCCGTCTGCGCCCGGAAGCGAAGCTTATCAATGGCGTCCGACGCATTGGAGATAAGTTCCCGCAGGAAGATCTCCCGGTGGGAATAAAGTGAATTGATAATAACGTTCATGAGTTGCTGAACTTCAGTTTTAAATTGATGGGTTTCAGTTTTTCCTTCCATGATGCCTCCAAGTATGTATTGTGTAATTTATTCGGGAATTGTGAAGATAAACAGTTGTTGCGGCGATAAAATGATCATTAATTGCGGATTGTCAAGCCCTTTGGCCTGGTGCCAAGAAAATAGACCCACTTCCCTGACCCAGACCCCCTTCCCAGGAGACTGTGTCACAATAGAAAATATTACCTTTTCATGTCCTCCGCTGGCGGGGGACATCATGCGAAAAATGCAAGCAGCACCTTTCATTGCGACACAATCTCCAGTTGGTGCGGAAAAAACAAATGTTTTATCCACACCAACTAAGTCTCGACTGGTTGGCTTGAGTATAGCTTCTTGTAACAAACAAAATGTCAATCTCGATTAAAATGCACAATTTCAACTGCTAATCATTAACCATGACAATTTATCGCTGCGGTAAATTTGATGATGACCGGACAAATTTCCTTTTGTTTTACCAAATTGACTTTTGGTCTTTATTACCATAAAACAGCAAGTAGTGATTTTAGTTTATTCTTGTTTAAATAGCGTATGAAGATAACGAAAAATCGGAAATAACCAACCAAGTATATTAATTATTAGAAGTGTTGTAATTAGGGAAAATCATGCCCAGAATTTTTTACAAATATCGCGGAATCAACGAAAATACGGATTCGCTGCTGAAGAATCAAGAACTCCATTTTTCGTTTGGATATGAATATAATGACCCGTTTGATTCGAAGGTAAGAATAGAGTCAGTCGGAAGCAATGAAGATATATTAATGGCTCTTGAGACAACTCAAATTGATAATGGACAAAAGGAATTTATTAAAAACAGTATAATTCAAGGAATTTTTGATCATCGGGAAATGGTAGAAATGGCTTACGAGACTGCCAAAAAGACTATAATATCGTCATGTTTTTGCGAAGGATATGACGATGTTCTAATGTGGACTCATTACGCTGATTCGCATAAGGGAATATGTTTAGGCTTTTCTAATGTTAGTACGGAGAATACTCCAGCATTAAAGTTCGACTGCGGAAACATTCCAGGAGATCCAGCAACACTCGAAAATGGCGTATTCCCGTTAACTAAGGTTAAATATGACATTAATGAAATAGTAACATGGGTACCATTCCAAGATGATATTGGAACATTTATTGATGCGCATCAAAGAAAAGCGAAATGGTGGGAGTACGAAAAGGAATACAGGATAATTATTCCTTATAAGGAATTCGGTACTCAAATATTGCGTTTTGATAAACGATATTTGCGGGAAGTTTATTTTGGAGCGAGAATATCCGAAGAAAACTTTTCGAAATATAAAACGATTATAAATGAAGAATATCTAAACAATGGTTTTGATACAGCAATGTCCGGTTAGGAACTTGCATAATGATATGAATCATCAACAATATAAGCGTCAGCTGGAACGAAATATTTTGTATAAAACATAATAAAAACACTTGACAAATCGGGTGTTTAGGGCCGCGA
>JBDKUX010000068.1:0-13837 GCA_039679455.1 Smithella sp.
TTCCTTGGCCTGAGGACTCATATGTCAAACCTCCGTTTCCGAATCTCTTTCCGGTAACATCGGTTTATGAGTCAACGTACCTTTTTTATCCACCCTTTCGGTAACATTTTATTTGAGGCAATTCGAACTATACACCCCGCTTGAAAAATTACCCAAAAGAGGATATATTTTGAAAAATAAGCTGGCGGCAGCATATTTTATATTAAATGATTAATATTACAGGTGTATCCATGACAGAAAGAGAACCGGAAAAATGGTTGAAAGTTGAAATAGCGGCGAGTGCGGAATTAATGGATGCACTGGGAAATTTTCTTACGGAAACAGGTGCCCAGGGCGTATTTCAGGAAACTCTGGAACCTCCGTTTGCGGAGGATTTTGCGGAAGTTCCGGCCTGGGAAACAATCAAAGCTTACTTTCCCCATGATGTGCGTTGTGAAAAACGAATTGCGGCCATTCAAAAATACCTGGAAAGCTTAAAAGAAGTATTTGCCGATCTTCCGGCGCCGGTTTTGGAAACGGAAATCATCAGTGATCCGGATTGGGGCGAACAGTGGAAAAAATATTTCAAACCGATTCGCGTCAGCAGCAATATCATCGTTAAACCTACCTGGGAAAGATATACGCCGTCGAGCCGTGACATCGTTATTGAAATCGATCCCGGCATGGCTTTCGGAACCGGTCAGCACGCATCCACCAGGATGTGCATTGAAGCACTGGAAGATATCATCATGAAAGACCGTAAAATTGCCGAGTGGAAAGTTCTCGATGTGGGTTGCGGCACCGGGATTCTGGGAATCACCGCGGCAAAACTTGGCGCCGGTGACGTCATATGTCTGGATATCGATAAAAAGGCAACGGAAATCGCTGAGGAAAACGCCGCGATTAATCTGGTCTCCGACCGGCTGCGGATTGTTAATAAAGATGCTACGGCGATCAAGGAGAAGAGAAATTTAATAATCGCCAATTTAACTTCGAAACTGCTTTTAAAACTGTGTCATCACCTGACGCAATTGCTTGAGCCGGAAGGTTATCTGATCATTTCAGGCATCATCGAACAGGATGCCAATGAGATTGAAGAGCAATTTTCCGTCGCGCCGTTGATTACAAACAGAGTCATCACCGAAAAAGAATGGGTCTGTTACGTGCTCAAGAAAGAAGCATCCGCCGCATAGCTTACGGGAATAATTTTCTTTATAACATAAATTACTGTATTGTCACCGAAGAGGTAAACCCAACCTTGACCATCCCCAGAATTTACAGTCCGGTTGCTTTGGAAAAAGGAAAGCTTTGTGAACTGGGACAGGACAACTACAAATATTTAAAGCAGGTTTTGCGTCTGGAGCCGGGTGCCCGCATTAATGTTTTTGACGGCTTTGGTCATGAATTTGCGGCAACAATTAAAGGCTATCCCGCAAACAGCGTCGCCGTGGAATTGGGAGATCAAGTACAAACATCCGGCAGGGAAATTAAAATAACTTTGGGCCAGGCTCTTCCCAAAGCGGGTAAGATGGACATGATTGTGCGTTGCGCTGCGGAGCTGGGTGCGGATGTAATCATGCCTTTTGTCGCGATGCGTTCAGTAAGCCGTATTGCCGTCGAGAAAAATCCTTTAAAAACCGCCCGCTGGCAAAAGATCGCCCGCGAAGCCGCCCGTTGCTCGCGAAGTTCACAAATAACCGAGGTTTTGCCTGTCGTCTCTTTCGAAACAATGCTTACCCGTGCAGGTGAACAAGCTCTAAAAATGATTTTCTGGGAGGAAGAAGATCAAAAGAACATTAAAGATATTTTTTCCGATCAAAAATGGACACGAACTGAAGATATTTTTATTATTGTCGGACCGGAGGGTGGCTTCTCCAGGGACGAAGTTTTAAAGGCAAAGGAAGCAGGCTTTATTTCCGTTAGTCTGGGCAAACAAATTCTTAAGGTGGAAACGGCGGCAATGGCAATAATTTCCATAATCCAGTATGAAAAGGGAATCTTCAGCAATACTTCAAGGAGATAAAATGACTGTCTATAGATTTGCCGGTTTCTGGCGACGCTTCATAGCTTTTACTGTTGATACTATCATTATTAATATTGTTTTTTTTATCCTTGCAGTAATTATTACAACAGCGTTTATCATGGGGTCAATGTCGGCCGATAATCTTGCCTGGATTGCCGATGTGACCGATCCGTCACGTGTCACCCCCATTACTCTTATGATAGCGGCGTTCTATGTAATTCTTACAATTGCTTACTTTACCTATTTTCACGGCATAAAGGGCCGCACACCGGGAAAAATGCTTATGGGGCTGCAGGTTTTGTCGGCTGAAGGCGCTCCCATCGGTTTCGGAATCGCCTTTTTAAGGTCGGTAGGCTATCTGGTCTCCAGTTTCTTTTTTACCTTTCCGCTCGGGTTTATCTGGGCTGCTTTTGATAGAAAAAAGCAGGGCTGGCATGATAAAATCGCCGGTACAGTGGTTATTATCCGCTCTGACGAAAATGAAGCTGCCGGTCTGAATATTCCGGAGCCGCAGACAATTTCCATAAAACCGCAAGCAGAAGAAGGACAAAGCGCAACCGGCAATCAGGCAATGGTTCAACCAAGCGAAACCACTGCAGGTGAACATGCGGAAATAACCGGCCAACCGGAAGGCAGTGATCAAAAAATACCTTGACAAAAGGTACTAGATTTTATAGACGAATGCCTGCTTTTTACAATGATTTGTATAAATTTGGCGGGCCGGTAGCTCAGTCGGTAGAGCATCGGACTGAAAATCCGAGTGTCGACAGTTCAATTCTGTCCTGGCCCACCAGTTGAATCAAGGGGTTGCAAGCTGCAAAGTCGGTTTGTAACCCTCTTTTTTTGTGACTGTGCTAAATTTGTGCCAGCTCCCGGTCTGTGCCTGTCCATAACCTCTTGCCATTTCAGATTGAGACTTTCGCCTCTGCGCAAACCGGTGTTAATGGCGAAAAATGATAATTTCTTGTAACCACTTTGGTGAAGCACTCAGGAGCCTTTCTTATTCCTCGAAGGTAATGACATTATCCATATGATATTTCTTGACCTTACGGATGGGGTTATCATTTACCCCCCCCCGTCTTTCAAGGTTTCCCTGCCGCTCACTTCGCTCGACCTTGATAGAAACGTCTTTTCTCGTGTTTTAGAATAGTCAGGCGATGGTGGAGAAATAGGCAAAAACCGGCTCTGATGAAAGGTTGTATTTTAAAAACTTCATCTTCTATATTCAAAGATAAAGGAAAATATACCTTGTTCTATATAGTAGTCATATAAAATTTGTGAAATAATAAATCACAAAAAAGGAGGCAATAACAAGATCTGAGTTGCCTTGGAAAAATGATTATTTACATTGAAAGATTTAGCGTAAGTTTAATAGATTCAGAGTAGATGCTGTAATATTAAGTAAGAACTGAAAGGAGATGTCGCAAATGACTAATAAGCGCATATTTGAACGTTATGGGTTAAATCAAATCACAGATACACCAGATTATGTTAAAGTTAGTATTGAAGGGCAATCGGTGCGTCTGGTAGATTTGGCAGTGGGAGGTATGTATGTTCTTTCAATGTTACCTATTTCTCTCGGACAAAAAAAGATTTCAATCAATATCCGAAATCGCGATAATATAGATATGAGCGGCAATGTTGTCCGAGTGATGAAGGAAGGAGAAATTTGGGGAATCGGAATAGACTTTCTAATATATAAATATAATATGCAGTGAAGAAGAAAATTGTTCAACGTGACCTGTAGAAATTAAAAAAGAGCATTATTTGATGAATTAGCAAAAATAAGAAAATCAGGAAGCAGTTAATATGTTATTTTGACCGGGGAAAAATTATCCTCGGATTAATACTCCGCGGCGGTTTGTGATAAAATCATGCCGGACACAATCGGAAAAAGTGGGTAAAAATTATAATTCTCGAAGTATTTTGTTGAATATGAAGCAAAACTTCAAATCTCCAGCTCTGCCTGGGTCCCCTCCCCATAATGGGTAGTTTGACCACCCATTAAACACTCATTAGATCAATATTTACAATCTACTATAACTAGGCTAAAAAATTAACTACGGAAGGCAATTGTACACTTTATGCCGGTTTTCATTCTTTGGGTGGCAGTGGGTCCCTATCAACATAGTTATAATAGGCAACCTTCTTGATTGCCGAAGTTAGCCAAAGAATGCGACTTGGTATAAAAAATGAGTTTAGCTGAGTATAGAGGGGAGGGTTTTCAGGAGAAGTAAGTATGTTTCAATAAATAACTATAAGGAGGAGACGATCATGAAGGCGATTACATGTATAAACTGCGGCGTTGAGGGAGTATTAAATGTGCCTGGATTAGAAAATGATGGTTCTTTGAAAGTCTTCAAACGGGTGGGCCGTAATCATGTTTCCGGCCATCTGCACTATCTGTGCCCGGTTTGCAATGTTGTTCTCCTCGTTGATCCAGTTCTGATCCGGAAAAGCGATCATATTTTTAGAAAAAAAGAGAAAAAGTATCAACGTATGGTGCCGAGCTCAGCTAATAATCTTCCCGGCATCTATACAGTGCCCGGCCATTCGTATGTATAGCTCCCATTTCTGAATAACGGGAAATCAGACTGCTAATCAAGGGGGTACAAGCTGTAAAATCGGTTTGTAACCCTCTTTTTTTGTCTGCTTTGATAAATTGTGATGGATGCTGTTTTGAATCTGCCATGTAGCTTTTTGAATCATGACAAAGGTTATAATTTATTCAGCAGCAACATCCTCCTTTGCCTTCTTTTTCATTGCCGTCGGGTTTGATCGAACAGCAGCATTCGCTTCCCTCTCGTCCCAGCATGGAGTTGATAACAGCCGTCGCGCACCCGACGCCTGCATTCACAAAAATGGCACCGAAGGGGCAATTGCGGCTGCAGGCCCCGCATTCCATGCAGGCGTCCCGACTCTGAATGACAACATGGGAATCAATCATTTTAAAAACCTCGTGGGGACAAACTTCGATGCACATTCCGCAGCCGGTGCATTTATTTTCATCGAGCCGTAAAGTTGCAACGTCTTTTAAGTAAATTAAATTATTCATCCTGTCTTCCTTTTAAGCGATCAATCTTGATGCGATCCAGGTCAAAAAACCAGCGGAGGCAACGGCAATCTGCGCGGGGAGCGCCCAGCGCATTTCCTTTTTTACTCCCGATAAGGAAGTATATGTCGAGGCGCCGGTAAAATTCATTGCCAGGAAGCTTGATATTGCCGCAATCATTAAGAGCCAGGCCAGAGTCTCGGTTTTGCCCGCCCAGATCTGCAAATCGGCATCCCGTAGATGAAGTAGAACAAGAGCAACAATAATACCGATGTAAAAGCCTTTCGTGGAAAAGGCTCGTCCCGGCAGATAAGGCAAAAGCAATGGATTTAACACCGCACCACTAAAAACAGCAGCAAAGAGTGCGATAACTGCAAAAAAGCCATAATTAATTGTGTTGGCCCAGAATCCAGCCGGGCCTCCGATGCCGCTTAAAATAAAGACAACAGGTGCAATGATCAGGAATTGTTTTACTGCAGCTATAAGCTCGATGGGAATCAGCACAGCCCTTTCTTTTAAAGGGAAATGCATTATTCGCATTGCCGGAGTAGCTTTCCAGCCGGAGTCGAGGTAAGCCGGCAAGTCTTTTGCCCTGATCGGCCCGTAATAAACTTTGAATCCCGAGAAACGCTTTACCTGATGAGCGGCCACTCCCGGCGCTCCCAGTTGCGGCAGAATTAATTTACGGTGGCTGACAATATTTTTCAGACCGCTTGATGCGATTCTTTTTATCAGTTCTTCCGTGCCGAAAGTGCCGTGGCCTGCGGCGCACCAGACGTTGATGCCTTTCGTGTCCAGCACTAAAATCCACAAGTTTCTGCAGGCGAGTTCCCCGCGCAGCTTATCAAAACTCATTTTATAATTAGCAGTCACCAAAACCGGTGAATCATTATCAGGGTTCCCCAGCGCATACAGGCCCGGATCAACCGTATATGCCATTCTGCCGATGCCCCAGCGGGCCTTGATCGTGCCCCAATGATCCCGGCTCTGCAACCCGGCGGAAACCTTTGGTATACGTCCAACAACTGTCAGGATGGAATCGGTGACGAAAGATTGTTTGAGTCCCGGGATGATGTAACCGGCTTCATTTACCGGCGAACAGCAACTTGATCCTTCCTGAATAACCGGCAATATCATCCGGTCTTTTGAGCAGGAACAATTTTCTTGTTTATTCATGATGTCAATTTCCTTCTTTACAGCAGCAGCATTCAGTTGCTGTATTCTTTATGGCATCGATCAAAATTTTGATTGCCCCCAGAACTTCGTATTTTTTACCGTCAGGAATGTTGCTTATAATCTTTTGAAAGAAATCGGCCAGGCACAGGGAAACTTTCTGATAAATCTCTCTGCCCTCCGGTGTCATCAAGAGAGTCGCCGCCCGCGAATCGTTAATGGCTTTATTACGCTTTAAAAGTCCTTTGTGGATTAGAGGATTAACCAGTCGTGTTGTCGTGCTCTTTTTTACCCCCAAGATTTCATGTAAATTGGTCATTGGCAGCTCTTTTCTTTTTGCAACCGCATCCAGGATCATAAACTGGTGAAAAGTTACTCCTTCACAAAATGCAACATCCTGACGGCAACAACGTGTTACCTGCGCCATGCCTATAAATACTTCCAGCAGTTCATCACTTGTATCATTTACTCGTGTCTTCATAGTTGTATGATGCAACTATATTCGGATTTGTCAAGGAGAAAAAATAGATGAAAAAAATCAAAGGATACAGGACGGATTTGTCGTCGTTGAGCGGGATTTGTTTGCGCAAAAAAATAAAAATCGGAATATACCCATCTTGAGAGCATCAGTATCTTCTGCACCGAAACTATGCTCTGGTTAAAAAAAGCATCAGGAGGCCGTTATGCGCAGACCTTACTTTGGAGCTTCAAACGAGTGGCTTTTCTTCATGAGAAAATAGCCGACGGTCAGCGCGATAATTATGGAGGCGATGCCTATAAGGCTCAGACTGTCAATTTCCTTCACATCCAAAATGATTACCTTTCGAGCAATGGCGATAATAGCCACTGAAACAACAACCTCATAATGCGGCTGATCCTGTGTTATGTAGGTTTTCATTATGGTTTCCAGAAGTTCAATCCCTATAATGACCAGCATAAAAAGGCCGAAAATCTCCAGAAGCTGATCAACGCTTAGAAGCAGGTAGGGCGGCGTAGTAATATCTTTTATAATAATCCAGCCCAGGTCAAGGGTGGCAAGGCCTAAAACAAAGGCCATCATGACCATGAGAGACTGTATCATTACCTTTTTATACTTTTTTAATATGGTGAACAACATGTTGGGCATGATCGGTGCGCTCCATTCAAGACAATTGCTGTTATACGGCAGCCGGCGTCGGAGCTTTAGAAAATGCTCCTTCAGTTGCCGCCCCTCAATTTCGCAGTTGAAAAAACGATCTGCTGTTGGTTATTGTCCGTTCATTGCCGCGATTCTTGTTTTTGTCTCCTCATTTAGAAAATTCCATAAACCGATCTGTTTGATGGTCTCGACTTCGGGAATGCCAGTTTCACTCCAGCCGCGCTGCGCGTAATAAACTGCAATTAATTTTCTTAATTCTTCTTTGCGCTGCTTCATCAGCAATTCCCGCTTTTCGGAGGTTTCCATCTTGTCAATGTCGCCCAATGGTTTATTAAGAATTCCGCTTAGCTGCCCGTCGTTGAAATCCTTTTCAATATCGTAAAGAGCATCGTCGGTGGGGCCGATGGCTCTGTCCGGAATCCAGTCATGTTCGCCGGTCTTTGCGCCGAAAGCCAAAACATTCATCACCCGCTGCAAATTGATATCCCGATCCGTCTGCTCGAATATTTTCTCCCAAGTCATATTTGTCCCCAACATTCCGTTATAAAAATCGGCATAAATTTCCTGCGAAGCAGGGTTGATATAAATATCCGTATCCTTCCGAGTACCGGAATCAGGATTGAAAACATCAACCCAGGGCAGCTTGCAAAGCCCCAGATTATCATTACCCAGACGCACGCGCGGATAGGTGATTAATGCCTTGGCCTTTGTTTCAAAGGTTGGAAAGGCGCCCAGCAAATCCACCTTGACCAGCCAGGCGGCGGCATGATGCGCTCCGATATCACTGGCCGCCGCATAAGATGCCTGCATCGATAAAGACCGGTGGGTGCGGTAGAGAGAGAAGGGGAGTCCCTTGGTTTGCATGGCGAACTGTTCGAGAGACTTTTGGGGATCAGGTTTGCCTGTCCTGGCGACGTATTTGGCGGCGATCCAGGCGGTCAACTCCACCATACTTCTGCCGGCAACCCGGGCCAGATCGGTCTCTCCACGGGCAATTTGATGAATAAACGTCAAAGCAGCTTGTTCATTTCCCCAGTTGAGGGTAAAACCGTCCGTATCTTCGGCAGTCAGATATCCTCTCTGGTAGCATTCCATGAGAAAAGCCATTATAACGGCCGTGGTGATGGTATCAATGCCGTAATTGTCGCAATGCCAGTTGGCTTCCATGATAAATTCGGGATTCCAAATGCCCAGATTGGAGCCGAATCCGGCAGCCGTTTCATATTCAGGTCCGTCCACCCATACCTCCTTTCCTTGATGTTCGCCGGAGGCCAATGTTACCCAGCCGCCTTTAGTGCAACGCAGATTACAGCCGGGGAAGCAGCCGTCCATACCCCGGTGATCGAAAAGATGCTCTGAATAAAATTTACCGCAGATTTGTCCCGCGTGTGGATCGGAACCGTATTGATAATTTTTTACCGGCAGCGACTGGTATTCATCTTTATTCATGAAAGAGATCAGGCCCGCCGAACCTTTACGATACATCTGGAGCGATTGCGGGTCGACCTCCTTGACGATTTTATGGAGTTTTAAGCCAGCCTGCTTTACCTTGTTCCAATCGGCCGCGCCATAAGGGTTGTCGCCGTGCGGATAATGAGCAAGGACAACGATGGCCCGAATATTTTTTTGCATCATGACCGAGCCCAGCCCTGTGCGTCCAGCCTGTTTTGTCCTAAAAAGTCCCTTTGTTCCACGCGCTGGTTTGACTGCATCGAAATAATGGCTGTTGATGCATCCATAACTGGTGTTTGCTGCGCCGAAGCCTGTTGTCAGAAATACAATGTCCTTCTTTTCCTGACCACTCTTTACGAATTGCTCAATAATAGTTTGCTCCAAATCAAAAACCTGATCAATTGCCGGAGCATCGGTGATGGATATCTCGCCCCGGAAACCGTCGATGATGATCATGGCACTTTTTCCAGCAATGCCGGAAATTTCCAAAGCATCAAAACCGGCATATTTGAGGTAGGCGCCGAAATGGCCACCGAAATTAGAAACACCGGGAATATGAGTGAGCGGTGATAAAGATACAGCCATGCACTTGCTTGTTCCCGGAAATTGCGGAACACCCCCAAGCGGTCCCGGCGCAAAAATCAGTGGATTTTCCGGTGAGTAAGCGGTTGTTTCAGCGGTAATTCTCCGATGCAGCAAATAGAGCCCCATGCCCCTGCCGCCGATAAAAAAATCCCGAATTTCCGGTTTAAGGGGATCAACGGCAATAGTGCTTTCCCCCAGATCTATCGTAAGAATATGATTGGTATATCCATGATTAAGCTGTGTTTTTGTGTACTTCATTCCCTGTTTCCTTCCGGTTGTTCGCTATAGTTTGGTAATGTGGCTGGGGAGTATAAAAGGAAGAGCCTCATGCGTCAATAAAATAATGGATCGCATATCAGGGTGCGTTTAGGTGACCTGATCAATATTTGAATTTATTCCATTCCCCAATCAAGCGCTTCCTTTGTTGGCCCTTCGGCAGACTCAGGGCGGGCTTAAAGCTGATAGTCCGTCATGGTGAGCTTGTCGAACCACGCCTCGTCGCCTCCTTCTAGCCGCCGCGGTAGCATCATTGATTTGGAAATGGAATAACAAAGTTAAAATTAAGACTCATTACTTTTAACTAGTTTATACGAGTCGACAGATTCATGAAATAAGAGAAACTGAAGATTACCAATTGAAGAGAGAACTTGTTACATTCAGATTGGGGCTAATAAAATTTAAATATAGTGGGCAAAACGTGTAACTCATGAAGTGACTCCAGGACTTCCATTATACCAAGCAGCCAGATAAACCAGAGGGCGTCAAATATGTGCTTTCTAAATACAGCCGGTTTTACTATGTATTCTTCAGGTTCTTTAAACTTTGAGAAGTCAGGAAAAAATCTCGGCACGTTCTGATAGTATGTTTTTAATTTATCACCATGAAGTCCATTTAGCTCTACTTCCTCGTTTTTAATTACAAACGGATAATAAATCGAAAATATGAAAAAAAGAACAACCGGCAATGTTATAGTTTCGGAAGCAAACCCAACCCCAACAGCTCCGAGAAGACTAAAAAAATAAAGAGGATTTCTACACATGGAATATGGACCTTCTGTAACCAGAAAATCGGTTTTGTATCCGGCAATATAAAGAGAACACCATAAGCGCCCAAGACATGCAATACCAACCAAAATGCAGCCGATCATAAACAAAATTGTGCTGACAAGAGGAGCTTGGTTTTTCCACGCGCTAGCGGAAAGAGTGATTATTATAACCAGCGCAAAGACAAATATCCGACTAATTTCGATTCTAAATTTTTCAATCATGAAAAACCCTTTTCTTTTTTCTAAATGCAAAGACGAATCAAAACTCGGTTTTTGGATTGGCTCAACATTTATATATGGGTATGATGCAATTGCCTGTTTGCATTCAGAAGGTTCTCTTTAATAATATCATTCCCCTGTTTTATGTATTGATTGAATTCCTGGGTTGTCAAAGCACGGTAGAGCGTATGTTTGTAAAGATAACTCGCTGCCTGATAATGGCTGATGGTTTCAACCCATGAATCCCTTTCCAGCGGAGCTGTTTTGGTTAACCCTGTAACGAAATCGTAATGATAGGAAACGGTTTTGTGAACAGGTTTCAGAATTACGAATTTTCCTTCCTCTATATGTCCAAGCTTTTGATAATTGCCGATAAGGGCATGCCCCTCTTCCGGGTCAATATGGAGAACATCATGTCCAAAAAATCGACTCGGATAACTCCAATTAAGAAGACCAAGTAAGGTGGGTGCAAAGTCCATCTGACTGGAAATTGTTTTTACATGTCCGGTTGGAAGCTGTCCTCCGGGAGAATATATTATTAAAGGGATATGGTAATTTTCTACGGGTAATTCGGTCTTGCCCGCACTGGATGCGCAGTGATCTGCCACAATAACGAAGATCGTATTTTTAAACCACGGCTTTTCCTTTGCTTCTCGAAGAAATTTTCCTATTGCATAATCGGAATATTTGATGCCACCGCGACGTTCTGAGATCTTCGACGGTAAATCGATCCTCCCATCAGGAAATGTAAAGGGACGATGATTTGATGTAGTCATGACGAAAAAATGGAAAGGTTTTTTTGCGTTTTTATAAATACTGTCGGCTTCCCGGATAGTCCAGCGATAAAGGTCTTCATCACAAGCTCCCCAGACATTGGCAAAGGTTATGTCGTCAGGATTTGCACTGTTACGATCAATCACCCGGTAACCGTTGTTTCTGAAAAAATTGTTCATGTTATCAAAATAACCGTAACCGCCGTAGAGAAAAGCAGTCTCATACCCTTTTGCTCTGAAAAGGGAACCCAGAGTGAATAAACCTTCATTATTAGGACGCTTAACAAGGGAGCGGCCCGGAGTAGGAGGTATCGACAGGGTGAGAGCTTCCATGCCCCGGTCGGTACGCGTTCCGGTTGCGTAAAAATTATCGAAAACGAGACTTTTAGATTCCAATTCCGATAAGTATGGCGTTAGGTCTTTATATTTTACAGTATCATGAAGGAATTCATAACTCAGGCTTTCCACGGTAATTTGAATGACATTGGGTTTCAACTCGAGGCCGTCATGATGGTAAAATCTCAAAGTGTCTCTTGCTTCTGGTTTCAAGAGAATGGAACCGTCTTCCACAATTTCCGCTCTTATCCTCTGGAATGCCTGATCATTTGGAACAGTTGGGAAAAATTGGTTGAAATCCAGTTCATTGTCTTTGAATGCGGCGAACAGAGACCAGATGCCGTTTTTACTCAGCTCCCGATTATAGTTATTTGTAAAATCCGGGAGCCAGCCTTGATTGATGATTAAACCTATGAAGATAGCACCGATGCACCAGACGGCGCCTGATTTATATCGCGATCCAGGCTTTGCTGATGCCATCGAAAACCAGAATCTCGGGAAACCCGTCTTCCAAAAAATTACTTGGATAATAAACGATAAAATGGCTATCAAACTGAGAAGAAACGGAATGGGGTAGGATTCGATGATGTTTTTTACGACCTCGTTTGTATACACCAGATAATCCACTGCAATGAAATTAAATCGGGCGCCAAATTCATCCCAGAAGACCCACTCTGCCGCCAACCCGAATAATAATAGAAATGTTATTGAAAAGGTGCTGATGTTTGTTACATAGCGACCCCATGCGTGTTCGAAAAAACGTTCCGGCAGTATTGTCAGAATTACAATGCAGGGTAGAGCAAACCAGCAGGCAGCGCCGATGTCGTAAAGAAACCCCCATCCAAATGTTGCCAGAAGGCTTAAGTCCCAGGAAACAAACTGTGCCGCCTTTATCAGCAAGGCAACTCTTGTGGTAAATTCAAATCCGAGAAAAAAAATAAAAAATAGTACAACTCCTCCATGTCTCGTCCGTAAAAAATTAAACTGATGAAAAGGAATATTTTTTAAAGCACTTGCCATTTTTTATACATCACTATGAATTTGCTTGATAATTTTTAAGTATTTGAGAAAAGTGTCGGCGCGGTATGTCTGTTGTCTACTACACAAATCAATTATGGTTCTTCCAGCATAATTAATGCCAATATTTGTTATTCGCGCAACACATTGATTGTACAGACAAATTTATTTTTCAGATTGTATATTGTGATGTCTGGAAGGCAAGATATGTCGAGACTGCTGTATTAAAACTGAATAAAGCTTATTCTTCCGGTAACTTAATAGCCGGCAGCAAATTTGTGTTAAATTCGACATTTTTGTCGGGTTTCTTGAAATGAACTTTACGCCGTTAATCTATTCTGTGAAGATGGCTAGTCACCGTTGAATTGAATATCATGATAATATTATCAATTCATTTTAAAAATGACGTTCACATTTTGAATTAATTCCATTTCCACATCAATGATGCTAACGCGGCGGCCAGGAGGAAGCGACGAGGCGTGGTTCGACAAGCTCGCCATGACGGACTATCAGCTTTAAACCGGTCCGGAGCCTGCCGCAGAGCCAACAAAGATAGCGCTTGATTTGGAAATGGAATAACTATTACTGATAACGTTCTAAGAGTTTTTGCGCCGCGGAGCCGGCGTAAAAACTTAGTTGAACTGAACCGCTCATGCCGGGTCTGGCAACGCTTGGAAATTTAATCGTTTTATTTACTGATTCGGGGAGTAATATGGGGCAGAATTTGACCGAAATCAAGCGGTAATTCCATTATTTTTATCATCAGGACGTTATAACAAGCAAAGCCGTTGATGAAAAATGGCGTGAGTAATCTTTTTCCATGGCAATACTCCGACTGATGAACGCACGAGGACATCTGCGGCAAAACGGTTAAACCGCAGGCCGTTAAATCCGGGAACAGGTTTTGTTGCAGGTGATGATTAAATATTAATATCATGGCGGCGCTCTCCATTGGCGGGGAATGATTCGTAGCGGTATAAGGTGTCCTTTTTGACAGATAGGGCAAAGCAGGAGAGTATGCGCCTTTTTTTCTTTGGCTGATTCT
>JBDKUX010000069.1:0-30511 GCA_039679455.1 Smithella sp.
TTGAGTTAAGAAATATAATTGAATTGAATCTCAAAAAGATTACCCATCTTCGGTAACATCTTTTATGAGGAAACGTCTCCTCTCCAGTTCCTTCTCTCGGTAACATTTATTTATGAGGCAATAGGAGAAAAGGATGAAGAGATTTTGGTTGATTTTGCTTTCATTGGGGCTGATTATGGCCTTCAATGCCTCGGCTTTCGCGGTCGATGTGAAGTTCAGCGGCTCTTACTTTGCTGCCGGTGCTTATGTAGACAAACTCAATGTGGTCAAAAATCAGACACATTCGGATCAGTCAACAGCATTATATTTCCAGAAACTGCAACTTACGACGGAATTCGTTGCTGCGCCCGGCCTGTCACTGGTTACCAGGGCGAACATCATGGAACGAGCATGGGGTGCTACAAGATCTGGCGCTGGTACTACGCTGGATACCGGGTCTTCCGCAACGCGAGCGGAAAATGAGAATATTGGCTTTGACTATGCGTACATAAATTACAATAGTCCGATCGGTATATGGATGATAGGTTATCAGAATGATCACTTCTTTGGTACAACTTTTGGTGACAGCTCCACCCCGGAAGGTAAAATAACTTACATTTTACCTCTCGGCAACTTTAAAATACTGGCTGCAATTGTAAAAGTCAGCGAAAATAGTTACAGCGCAGTTAATACTGCTTCAACACAGACCGATGCCGACTTTAATGAGTACGGGGTGGCCGGTATTTACACCGGCAAGAACTGGGAAGCCGGTCTGCTGTATCTTTACTACGACAATAAATCGACCAGAACCACTGACAACTACAAAAACAAATTTCAAACTTTGCAGCCTTACGCGAAAGCCAAATTCGGTCCGGTAGCAGTCCAAGCGGAAATTAATTATTATTTCGGCAAGAATGAATATGAAGCACCTGGTTCTGCTGATAAAGACATAAGCAGCTTTAATGCCTTTTTTGATGTGCTGGGCACTTTTGGACCATTTTATATTGGTGCAACATTTGCCTATGTTCAGGGTGACGATGATGCCAACGACAACAAGGTGCACAGCGTGGCTAACGGCGGCGGCGGCAGGGACTGGAAACCGGCTTTGATCCTGTGGAATGAAGACTATACTTACTGGATAGATGCCAGTGCTGCCGCAACTAATAAAGGCAACGAAATGACCAACGGGTATTTATACCAGATGAGGGGTGGTGTGAAACCTACCGACAAATTGGATATCGGCGTGGCGGTAACCTTCGCCCGGCAGGATACAAGTACCTTTCAGACTTCCAAGGATATTGGCTGGGAAATCGATGTGACCGGAACTTACAAAATTACCGACAATCTGTCCTATATGCTGGGTGTTGGTTACTTGATCCCTGGTGACAGCTACAAAGGAGCAAATTCCTCTAATGAACTCGACAATACCTATATGGTTCTTAACAAGCTGACCCTTACTTTCTAAACGCGCAACGTTTGGATATTATACCAAGGTGTATTCTTTCTTGCCGCCTCCATATGCTTTGAATGCAACGCGGTATTAGCTTAAATCCCCGGAAGAACGGAAGACATTTTTTCCGGGGATTTTTTTGATATGTTCCATTGAGCGTATCGCCTTATCCATCCTTTCCAGGGCGGTAAACAGAAGGCTGCGGGAACATCCGAAGTTGAGGCGTACAAACCCTTCCGAGCCGAATTCCCTGCCGTTCGAGAGGCCCACTCCTGCTTCCTCGAAAAAGGCTGCCGGATTATCTGACAACAGATTCCGGCAGTCGATCCAGGCGAGATAGGTGGCCTCGATGTGGTGCATGCTCAAACCCGGTGCACGCGTAATGAAATCTTCCACCAGATCACGATTGCCCCGGAGATAATCGAGGAGGGCGAGATGCCAGTCTTCCGCATCGCAGTATGCAGCCATAGCGGCGGTGAATCCCAGCACGTTTACATGGGGCACGATGCCTTCCATGGCCTTTCTGAAACAGGAGCGAAGTCCCTTGTCCGGGATGACCGCCAGTGAACATCCCAGTCCGGGAAGATTATATGTTTTGCTCGGGGCCAGCAGGGTGATGGTATTTACGGCAATTTCATCATCCAGGATGGCCAGTGTTGTATGCCTGATGTTCCTGTCGAGCACGAGGCCGCAGTGAATTTCATCGGAGCAGATGATCATTCCGTGTTTCAGGCAGATATCGGCGAGCGTCCGGAGTTCATCAACAGAAAAGGACCGTCCTGTCGGGTTTTGCGGGTTGCAGAGGATGAACATCCTTGTCCGGGAATTGACGGCTTTTTCTATAGCGGCAAAGTCGAACGTATAGCGGGCGCCATCATCTGCATGCGGCACGTTGATGAGCTCGCGGCCGGCGAGCAGGGGGGCGGTGAGAAAGGGCGGGTAGACGGGGGTACAGGTCATCACCGCATCGCCCGGATTTCCTATCGCACGGCAGGCAACATTGATTCCGGTCACCAGGCCGGGCAGCCAGACGATCCATTCGGGCTTTACCTGCCAGTTATGTTCGTGTTCGAGCATGCTCAGAACAGCATCGATGAGATTGCCGGGCGGCTGAGTGTAGCCGAAGACGCCGTGTTCCACGCGACGGTGGAGGGCCTCGATGACGGCCGGCGGGGCTTTGAAGTCCATGTCCGCCACCCACAGAGGAATGATGTCTGTGCCCTTGTATTTGTCCCACTTGAGGCTTGCACTATTTCGGCGCTCCACCGGGATATCGAAATCGAAAGAAGAGCGGGGTGATTGAGTCATAAAGTTTTTCCGATCAGATTTTTTTTGCCGGAAATATAGGAACAGCCGTCTTACCTGTCAAGAAAATCTTGATCTTATACTTTTTATAAGACATCCGTGTGATTAGAAACCGATTCAGTCCAGGATTTAAAGATCGTTATTGCTTATAATAGAAAGGGTATTGTTTACCTTTATAATCTGCAAGAAAAAAGGCGGGGCCTTCTTTTTTTCTGACCCCACCTTCTGATTTTACACTCTTTTCTTGTCGTTCTAACTTTGTTTTCTCCTGATTCCTGCCAATCCCATCAGTCCAAAGCCAAGAAGCAAAATGGATGGTGGTAGGGGAACTGCGGTTCCGCTAACTGTGATAGACCCGCCATCGAGAGTAGGACTGCCATACGGTATGTTATTGTAGCCTTTGATGTCATTTCCTGCCTGCCCATAATTAATGAAACTGAGCGGGCTCGTACCGATGTTGTCGCCTCTGAAGAACAGGGTCGCCAGGGTAATTGGTCCGGCGCCCTGGAGCAAAGCAAGATCCGCATCCGACAGAAATGAAACTTCCCACAGATCGATCAAGCCCGATGTTCCAATAGCACCCGGGAGGGAATTAGCCGGCCCACCCAGCATCGATCCGAAAGAAACCGCTGTTGCCGTCACGATCGAAGGATCGTAAGCTATGTCCAGATCGTAAGCGGCAACTATCTCCCTGACGCCAAGCGTCGCGATGATATCGACAGAAGCTGTGCCGTACTGGCTGATGGTCTGCGAACTCGGCACGAAACTTAGCTGCATTGCAAGAGCATGAGTACTCGAGAAGAAGCTGATCATGCCTATTGCCAACAGAATAAATAATGTTTTTTTCATCTTATCTTGTACCTCCTATTTTCGTTTTCGCGGTACTACAGTGCGCAGTTAGGTTTCGTACACTGAAGCGTGCAGCCTCGCGCGTCGTTAACCGTAATCCAGCCATCCCCATCGATATCGCGAGGATCACCGGGTAGGTGTTGGCCTCGCCCCGTCATGATGATGTTGATGTCCGTACGGTTGATCATGTCGTCGTTGTTCAAGTCACACTTCATGACCCAGTTTTTCGTGACCGGCTGAGAACAGATTTGCTGCCCGGCCTGGTTAGTGAAACAGGCGGTGATGGTGTCCTGTCCTTTGACGTAAACGCCAGTGCTGTACGTAAAGGAAACATTACCGTTCGCGTCGCTAATACCGGTGCCTGAAATTCCTGCATTTAGTCCGGTGACGGTAAAGTTCACGGCTACACCCTGTTGCGGATTATTGAGAAGATCAGAGAGATGGGCGACAACCGTGTGGTTGTATTCTTTCTTGCCCAAATCATTCGAAGCAGTAGCCGGAAGCAGGTTAATTCCCACAACCGTAATTCCGCACGGAAGGGCCGCCACCGGGGTCGGATTGAACGCGACCATGAGCTCCTGGTACCAAGTCTTGCTGAGGTTCCCGGGGCCCGTGGTCGTGCTGGGCACCGACGAACAGGTTTCATAATCCAGGTCCCAACCATTATAGATGATCAATCCATTGCCGTATCGGGCATAGGTATGCACCGGGCCTGTCTTGTTAAGAGCGTTTGTTCCGGACATGTCGAGGCACCAGTTGGGGTTGTATGTCGTCATGACGTTCATGTCGCCGATCGCGTCCGTATTGTTCTCCAAAAGTAGTTCGTTAAGGTAGTACGGACTTGCAGGGTTAGCCGAAGAAAGGACGTTGTCCTCAACAATTGTCAGCTGGCCGCGTGCCCCCATGGCACCCGGGTTGGCCGTCGTGAATGGATAGGGGAGCCAGGAGTAATTCTGAGTGCTGCATTCACTGTCGTAGATGATCAGCTTTCCGCCCTGGAAAACGAAGGTAACGAGGTCGGTCTTGGCGGAGGCACTCAAATTGTTCATGTTGCAGCCCAAACCACCGTTACCGGTGGAGTTGGCCACATTAAGGAGCACTGTGTCGCAAGCTGCCCCCCCACACGCTGTGCCGTTAGTCAAATTTGCGAGGCTAACATTAGCCCTGTTGACGTTGAAGAAATGAAAGGCCGTGAAACCATTGACGGTTGTGGGGAAACAACCGCCGCTGGCGACAGTCGGGCTTCCTATGATTGCTACGTTGAGTGATTGGTTAGCCGCCTGAACCGGAGCGTTTCCGATGATGAGAAATATCGATAAGAAAATCGCCCCGATTACTATCTTCCATTTATCACGATTATGATCCATTGTTCCTCCTTATTCTGGTAGATATCCAGAGTCAAATGGTGTATCTGATAAAAGTTGTGACGCCTTTTACCCGTCGACTATGCAAGGCACTTCTCAGGGCAACTTTCTCTTCTTTAATTGGGAATCACTTTTTCCTTTTCCTGTTTATTCACCTCCTCTCCCTTGTTATAGTATTAAGTTTGTAAATACAGAATAATCGAACAATACGGCACAAATTATGCTGGCGTTATAAATTATTGAAATCTTGAAGGTTGCTTTTTTAAAGAAACGTAAATATTTACAAAATATCCCGTCAATAGGAAGATAAACGTTTGCCAGAAATTGAAAAAAAGTTTTTATTATAATACTACATGATCATGAAAATACCATATATGATGAAGATATATTTATTATATATTCTTGGATATAGAAAATTACCCCTTTTCCCTCTGTACTGCCAACAGCGTTTATAGGGTCACTGTGACTATTGCAAACGCCGACATTACTGTCGGCATAAACACCACTCTAAAGCTTTTACGTACGATGTCGAATATGTTTAAAATGTTTCAGCAAGGGATAGAAGGAGTCTTATCGGGTTGTTGCCCAAATCTTCCAGGTGGTCTGTTCCTTTCTATAAAATTCTCCCGACTATTATCTCCTTGTCATCTGTTGCCTCTTATATTAAAGCTGTGGGTAAATTCTTTGCAGGAGTTCGGTGCGTTAAATGAGAAATATATATTCCCGGTTTGTCAGAAGTTGGAAATTTTTGATGTTGATTTTTTTCTGGACAATATTTTTTGTAATGTTACCGCCATCGGGCGTCAGGGCTGAGGTTCCTGCAGCCCCTGTCCTGACTCTTTACGAATTTAACGGTCCGCTGGAAGTGCCTTATTACAATATTGATACTTTCCGGAGGAAAGGAACATCTTTACCGGCCGGATACCTGGCGATGGGGTCATCGGTCATTCCCTGCGTTGTGGTGAAAGATAACCGGCCGCTGACGGATAAGAACGGCGCTCCCTTTGTCGGTTTTCAAATTGTCGTCGACGCCGGAAGCGCTCCCCCTGATTCTGCAAACATTCTGCGCAAGACATTCCGGGAGCGTCAGTCAATGAAGGTTTCCAATCATCATTGCGACGGCAGTGTGGCAAATGTAATTGATTTGAGAAAATTGTATCCCCTGCAGCAGGTCCCTTTTTTCGATCCACCCATGCCCGCGGCAATTAACAAAAATGGTAATCCCGGACAGAGTAATCTGGATGGGATCGTTAGGATATTTCACAATTCATCATCCTGTGGAACAGTTGACCGGAAACTGATGAGACGCCGTATGTCCCTGGAAAAAGCCTGGGAACAATTCATCCGGGATAATACAGGACGCTTCTCAGCCGATGATCTGGAGAAAGCTAAACATCTCGATTACACCATGCGCACGGCAATCTTTGAGGGACATCTTGATCGGGGATGCAATGCATACGGAGGTTGTGAACGTAATATTATTGCTTTAACCATCAGGAACCGGGGAAAGGAGCATTGTTCAAAACGCCAGGGATGTTTGGGGCAGGGGGATTTCAAAAGTGTGGCGACAAAGGTTTCGCAGTATAATATCTGGGATGAGTACCTGACGCAGATCACCGGTATAACATCCTGCTTTTTAAGAAATGATCTGGCAAATACGGCTGATAATGATTACATCCGCCTCCGGCGTAGATATGAGCAGAGTGTTTCCGATGTGGAAAGCATCTTGTTTGGCGGGGATGCCGATCTGCAAAGGATATTTCCCGGGGTGGAACTGAAAGATTTAAAAATGCTCCGGCATTATTATCACCCGCCGGCTATGGGTAAATGCTTTCCCCAATATGACGGCGTAAAATACGTGACCGGCGCCGTCGCCGGGAAAAAGAATGAATACATACTGATTGCCAACAGACGAATTCGCATTGACCGGCAGGCAGGCAACGGATATTTTTTCCGGGATTTCATTGTTCGTCCAACGGACGAAAAGGATGAAGTTCAAATAGTCGACAATTATCCGGGATTTGTTGTGGATGGAAGGAGGGTCAACTCTCTGAGATCATCGCGTTGCGTACCTTATGGAATACCGGAGGCATGCTCAGGCGGTGAAGTCGGGCGGTATCGCAGGATGCCGCCCTGGTACAGGTCCGGGAAGAGCGTTGGAGTAACGTGCCAGGTTAATGATTGGGGTGAAAGTTGCCAAAACGGCGCCAGTTTGAAGTCCGTCAAGGTTGGCAGTCCCTGCGATACGAAGATGAGGCTGATAACCGGCGTCAAATAACGACAGGCTGTATTATCGCTCTGCTGCTTTCTCTTCAGCTTCTATTGCCGGTTTGGGAACTTCTTCTGCAACATCTTCCGTTTTGGCGGGGTCAGCCAGAGGGTCCACCTCATTTGTTTCCGGTGGAACGTAGGACGAACACTTATATGCGCGGCTGATCGGTTCTTTGGGTTCTTTCGGAAATTTGGCGCGATAATGTACGAAGTTCTTGTCAGATAATACTTTTTCCATAAACATGGCAAATACGGGCAAAGCGGCGCGGCTTCCCTGTCCCAGCCTGCTCGAACCAAACTGGTCGCTCCGCTTCTCAGCGCCGACCCAGGCACCGCCGACCAGTTTTGGCGTGACTCCCACGTACCATGCATCGGAGTAGTTTGATGTTGTTCCCGTCTTTCCGCCAAAATCAGTATCCCAGCGGAATAAGTTCCAGCTCCATAAAGCACGGGACGTTCCACCGGGTTCTGTGACGCCGCCTTTCAGGAGTTCAATCATCAGAAATGCATTTTCATAGGAAATTACCCGTTTGGGTTTAGGATTTGCTTCATAGATTGTATTGCCGGCATTATCCTCAATCCGTTTAATGATGACGGGAGCATGATACATTCCTTCCGATACTATGGTCGTATAAGCATTGACCAGCTCCAGCAGTGAAACCTCGGATGAACCCAGGCACAAAGAAGGCACTTCCACCAGTTTGGATTGGATACCCATCATACGGGCGCATTTCGCAACATTGGAAATACCGACTTTCTGCGCCACCTGAGCGGCAATAGAATTAACGGATTGGGCAAACGCGGCTTTTAAGGTCATCGGATATCCGCCGTATGTTTCGTTTGCGTTTTTAGGTTTCCACACCCCGCCGTCATATTTGTAATTTACAGGTTCATCGATGAGTTTATCGCAGGGCGATTTTCCCGCAAGCATCGCCGCCGTATAAACAAATAACTTAAATGTCGAACCCGGCTGACGTTTGCTCTGCGCTACTTTGTCATATTGCCAGTAATCGTAGCTTACGTCTCCCACCCATGCTTTCACATGCTTTGTATCCGGTTCCATCGCCACAAAACCGCAGTGAAGGAACTGTTGCATATAGCGGTTGTATTCCGCCATACTGATTTGGAGTTTCTTATATCCTTCCTTGTTGTAATCAAACACCCTGGCTGTGCGCGGCTGATCAGGACTCTCGTCGATGGAATTTCGCCGGGGCTGCTTTTTCCCGCTCCTATTGCGCCAGGAATTATGCGCCAGCCAATATGGAGAAAAGCGTTCCTGAAGCTGCTTCATCTGTTTTTGAACTGCTTCCTCGGCATACTTTTGCAGACGGGAATCGATAGTCACATAAATTTTCAATCCGTCCGCATAAATATCGTAGCCATTTTCTTCACCCCATTTTTCGAGAAATTTCGCCAGATGATCACAGAAATACGGAGCAATTCCTCCTTGCGGCCTTTCAGCGCGATAGTTGAGGGCCAGTGGGCTTTGCTTCAAGGAATCAGCCATTTGCTGCGTGATGAATTTATTTTCCGCCAACTGCTGCAATACCACATTGCGTCGTTCTTTGGCCCGTTCCGCATACAAATAGGGATTATAGACGGTAACCGCTTTCAACATTCCAACGAGTACGGCTGATTGTTCATAAGTCAGTTTATCCGGGGTGGTTCCATAATAGGTCTTTGCCGCAGTATGAATTCCGTAGGCATTACTGCTGAAGTTAACGGTATTAAGATACATCGCAAGAATTTCTTTCTTTGAATACATCAATTCAATCTTAATTGCCGCCGTCCATTCTTTGGTTTTGCCGATCAGCAGCCGAAGCCCCGGCACATATCCCAGCAGTCCGGTTGAATACTGACTGCGTGTTTTATACATGTTTTTGACCAATTGCTGAGTGATTGTACTGGCGCCGCGGGCATTGCCGTGAAGCATATCTTTAAACGCGGCGAAGAGTCCCTGGATGTCGATACCGAAATGTCTGTAGAAGCGGATATCTTCGGCGCTGACCAGTGTGTTGATCAGGGCCGGAGAAATATTTTCATACTTTACCAGTTTCCGGTTCTCGTCAAAATATTTACCGATAACCTGTCCGTCTGTGCTGATGATTTCAGATGAAATCAATTGCGGCGGGTCACTGATGCTTTTCAAGGAAGGTGACTTGCCAAAAAGCCATAAAAAATTAATATCAACCAGTACCAGATACAACAGAAAGAAACCGGCAAAGGTCAGCATTTTATTCCCGACTTTGCCCCAGCGGGATAATCCATGATAACGGGCAGTTCTATACTTGCGCCAGGCAATGAATTTAATAATATACTCTTTGCCTTTTTGTCTTGCTGCATTCCACAATAATTTTATGCGCCGCTTATCCATATCCAGCTGTATATCTTTACCCAATTTAATCTAAAGGATTGTAATTTAGCATAAAAACTACCCAAAAGGAAAGACAAGACTTGTCGCCGCTGCCTTATCTTCCCAGGTCCACATTTGGAATATATTGATTCTGCAGTGACCGGCCTTTTTCGGTAATGTTCGTCATCAAGATGCCCTTGTCCGTTTTCAGCAAAATCTTTGGTTTCAGAAAATCCCGCCTGTCAATGGTTCCCGAAACAGTGACGTCTGCCTGGCTGCGACAAGTAACATGTATAACACCGTTGTCATCCGTCTTTTTTTCGGTTATGCGATAAATATAAGGTGAAGGTACAATCAGCCCTACCAGTTCCGCAAGGGCGACGATGTCGATTGAATCTTCGGAGACATAAGCTTTACCGACCACGCCGATGAATTGTCCGTTTTCCTGGAATTCGATGGAAACTGAAAAAAACATGGGTGCACAGGGGGAAGAACTGGCTGTTGCCAACACCACGACACAGATCAGGAATGCGAACCTCACGGTTTTCTTCCTACGGGAATCAGGTACAATGGTTCGTGGTGGAGTGGCAATTGAAGGTCCTTCCTGACCAGCCTGTCCTGGAACGCTCCTATGGGAACAGCTCCCAATCCCAGCGATACCGCCTGGAGCAAAAGATTCTGGCAGGCATGACCGGCTTCCATTTTTACATATCTATCGGCCCGGGCACCGTAATTTTCCGCCGACCTTTCATATACACCGGCAATGACAAAAACGGTCTGGGCATTTTGGACACACTCCTGATCAAAGGCGGCTCTGGCAAGTGGTTCACGCAGATCTTGTTCCGAATGACGGGAAAGGCAATGTTCGTTGGTGTTATAATGGAATACACCTTCCTTCATTACTACATAGACTTCCAAAGGGTAAAGTGCACCTGCAGAAGGAACGGTTCTGGCGTCCCCATTACGCGTCGCGCCTTGAACTGCCCACAGCAGTTGAGACAATTCTTCTTTCGTTAAAGGTTCGGCAGAAAAATCTCTGATTGATTCACGATAATTTAATGTTTCTTCCAGGGACATTTTCCCCGTAAGCCTGGGGGCAGGAAGATTGATGACGGACTGACCCTGCAATTGTTTCATCTTTAACACCCTCCGCAATTTCTTATAATATTATATAATTAATTTAGGGGGTAATATAACCGCAGCAGCAGGGTAAGTCAATTTCTAACAGCCAAAAATCTGCTCATAATCTATTTGAGGCCATTTTTATTAGTTGTTGATAATTTTTTCTATCCTGTCGTCAATATTTATTTTACCACCGGTCAAAACTATTGCGAAAATTCCCTCTCTGGGCATAACACAGTCACCAACGGTATAAAAAATGCTGCAACGGTTGGTGCAGACCTTACCGATTTGAGATACTTCCAATAAGACTTTATCTCCGACTTTAAGCCGCGTACCAATAGTAAGCGATGGAAGATCAATGCCCTCGGTGGTTATATTTTCTGCGAAATCACCGTAATTTACATTAAGACCCTTTGCTCTAATTTTCTCAATACTTTCTTTGGCCAGCAGGCTGACCTGACGGATGCCGGACTCTGCGTGGGCATCGTTTTCCAGCCCCAGGTTTTCCAAAAAAAGACCGCAACCGATGTTATTCTTTTTTACACCTTTTTTCTGAGAAATGTTGACTGCTAAAACTTTTCCGTTTTCTTTTTTCATTTTAAATTCCTGTCTTATTTTATTGAAGATGTTTGCTTCTCCAGATAGGTTTGTTATTAAACATTCGGCAGGTTTTGCGTTACAACAAAGACAGCATTCAAAGCAAACAGGTTTGGCCGGAAGTGGATAATTCCTTTTTCTCCAAGATAATGAGTTTCCACAATCCGGATCTTCTTTTCCTCGCAAAAATTTTTAAAGTCCTTGATGCTTAAAAAGCGGACATTAGGAGTATCGAACCAGAGATACGGCAATGATCCGGTAATGGGTGATCTTCCCTGCAAGAGCAGCATAAGTCGAGATTTGATATGGGCGAAGTTGGGAAATCCGATAATGACCTTATTGCCGATACGCAGCGCCTCCTGGATGACATAATCGACTTTTTTTACTTCCTGCATACTCTGATTCAATATCACATAATCGAAGGAGTGATCAGGAAATTCACTTAAACCGTTTTCAATATCATCATGAAAAACGCTTAAGCCTTTTTTAACGCATTCCTGTATGGCCTTATCATTGAGTTCAATACCCTGAGCCCGGACGTGTTTGTTACGAACAAGCGGGTACAAAAGTTCTCCTTCGCCGCAGCCGAGGTCCAGAACGCGTGAATCATTTTCGACAATTGAATAAATAATACGATGGTCCAAAGTAATGTCGTTAAATTTCATAATTCTCTGTTACCAGATATCCGTTGAATGTCTTGTCCAAAAAATATTTGATCAGCATCGTCTGCTCTTCCACCTCAATTAGAAAAGCATCATGACCGTAAGTGGAAGTCAATTCGCAATATGTAGCGTCAACGTGTCTTCTCTTCAGCAGCCGCACAATTTCCTGCGATTGATAGGGAGGATAGAGCCAATCGGACTTAAAAGAGATAACCAGAATTCGTGTGTCGATAATTTTTCCGGGCGGGATGAGTTTTCCCCCCGACAAATCAAAGTAATCTATTGCTTTCGTAATATAGAGATAGGAGTTGGCATCGAAACGCTTTACTAAATTAG
The DNA here is from genome assembly GCA_039679455.1 of Smithella sp. Classification (GTDB taxonomy): domain Bacteria; phylum Desulfobacterota; class Syntrophia; order Syntrophales; family Smithellaceae; genus MVRV01. Next base: position 12,289 of record JBDKUX010000069.1, read on the forward strand.
CTCCTCGATAACGCAAATATCCTTCAACTTCAAAATCAGCATCAAATCCGAAGCTGAACTTGTCTTTCTTCAATCTACGGGAAAATTTCTCTTCCATGGACTGATCGCTCATGAAGGTGATGTGCCCGATCATGCGGGCAACGGAGAGTCCCTTCTCCGGCTGTCCATATTCATAATAATTTCCTTCACGCCAGGCCGGGTCAGCCATGATAGACTGGCGGATTACTTCGTTGAATGCAATCTGCTGAGGAGAATGCTTCAAAGTAGTCGCAATAGAAATAGCCGACTTCACCCGTTCCGGATAAGAGGCGACCCACTGGAGGACCTGCATGCCGCCCATTGAAGCGCCCGCGACGCACAACAGCCTGTCGATGCCGAAATAATCGATGAGGTGCCGCTGGGCATGAACCATGTCGGCTACTGTGATAAAAGGAAAATCCAGTGCGTAAGGCTTTCCTGTTACTGCATTGATGGAAGAAGGCCCCGTGGAACCCTTACAGCCGCCGATAACATTAGAGCAGATGATAAAGTACCGGTTTGTATCGAAGGCCTTGCCTGGTCCGATCATATCATCCCACCAGCCCGTATCATTCTGTCCCCTGTGGATGCCTGCTGCATGAGCATCGCCGGCAAGAGCATGCAGTATCAGAATTGCATTTGATTTGTTTTCGTTCAAGGTGCCATATGTTTCATAAGCAAGGGTGATTGGCTGCAGTATATCTCCGCTTTCAAATTTATATTCTTTACCCGGTTCGGCAAAAGTATAATACTGAGTTTCCACAATACCTACGGAATTATTCTTTGTTTTTTCGTGTCTGGTTTTTTTCACTAACAGCACCTGCTTAAATATTTTTTCTCTGGAAAAGTCATATTGACGGATAATGCTATCCCTCTCTATTTTATGCCTTTATCAATGCCTGCTCAATGTCGGCGATGATGTCGTCAATATGCTCGATTCCGATGGATAACCGGATGAAATCCGGCGTCACACCTGTAGATAACTGCTCCTCCGCGGATAGCTGCTGGTGTGTTGTTGTCGCCGGGTGGATCGCCAGCGTTTTTGCGTCTCCCACATTTGCCAAATGAGAGATGAGTTCCAGAGATTCGATGAACTTCCTTCCTGCTTCTGCGCCACCCTTGATTCCAAAACCGATGATTGCCCCCGCACCATTCGGCAGATATTTTTTTGCGCGCTGGTGTTCCGTACTGGATTTAAGTCCCGGATAGTTAACCCAACTTGCTTTCGGATGTTTCTCCAGGTAGTCGGCAACGGCCAGAGCATTTTCCGAATGACGAATCATTCTCAAATGGATTGTTTCCAGCCCCTGCAGAAAAAGAAAAGCGTTAAACGGTGAAAGAGCCGGTCCCAAGTCACGCAGGAGGGATACGCGGGCCTTGATGATGTAGGCGATATTACCCATGGGTTTTAGAGCTTCGACAAAATTAAGCCCGTGATAGCTGGGATCAGGATCGGCAATCAGAGGGAATTTCCCGTTTGTCCAGTCGAATTTTCCCGAATCAACTATCAATCCGCCCAGCGATGTTCCATGACCGCCGATAAACTTTGTGGCCGAATACACAACTATATCCACCCCGAAATCAATAGGGCGAAGCAGATAGGGCGAAACTGTATTGTCTAAAACAAAGGGAATGCCGTTTTTATGGGCGATGGCGGCAATACCTTCAAGATCGGCAACATCCAGTTTGGGATTGCCTATGGACTCTGTGTAAATTGCTTTCGTCTTCGGTGTGATCGCTTTCTGTAAAGCATCAAGGTCATTCGATTTAACGAATTTGACTGTAATTCCCAAACGGGAAAAAGTGTAGTGGAAGAGGTTATATGTTCCCCCGTAAAGGTTGTCCGCGGAAACGATTTCGTCTCCGGCGCGAGCGATATTGAGAAGCGCCAGAGTAATGGCTGACTGACCACTGGCCACCGCCAGCGCTCCGACTCCGCCGTCAAGAAGAGCAATTCTCTTTTCCAAAACATCTGTTGTGGGGTTCATCAGCCGTGTATAAATGTTGCCGAACTCTTTCAGGCCAAAAAGATTGGCTGCATGTTCAGTATCTTTGAACTGGTAGGAGCTTGTCTGATAAATGGGAACGGCGCGGGCTCCCGTTGTCGGATCGGCGTCCTGTCCGCCATGCAGCGCGAGTGTTTCCGGTTTTAATTTTGTATCAATTATACTCATTATAAAGCTCCTTGTATAAGCTATTAATACTATCATTTTAGTAGTGATTAAATTATTTTAAATGAGTTTGTCAAGAGAAACATTAATTGTTGAAAGAAATATAAGAATAATGATTACTTCAGAAAAGATCGGGGAACAGACATCATTCCGTTACTTACCAACTTCAATAAAATCCAGATATGTTACGGCATCTGCACCGGTGTTGTCCGTGTCGCTCATAACGGCCAGTCCTGCCGTGGCGGGAGGATCCTGGCCAAAAGCTTTGCGGTAATCAGCAAGGACGTTGACTGATTCTTCCACCCACTGACCGACGCGCTGCTTTCCCTTTTCCAGAACCACCATGTATGCTTTTCCGGTATAAGGGCTGGCGATGAATCGATCCGGGACGTTCACACCCGTCCAGACATAATTAAGTGTGCTGTGCGGCGGGTATTTGCCATAGATAACTTTGGAGGCATTGTACATTAAGCGTTCACTGAGAGAGGTGCGGGCGGGATCATATTGAAACATGATGTAAACGCGGATGGGATAGTCGTCTCCCGCTTTTTCTTTAGGGTTGCCGCGATCGGAAAGCTGCGTCACTTTCCAGCGCCAGCTGATACGGGGATGTTCATAAATATTGAAAGTCCGGCGATAGACAATAGCCGAAGCCGAGGCATGGCTTTCGGCTTTCAGAACTGTCTTTTCTCCTTCTGAAACCAGCGTATATTTTGAGTGATTTTTTATCTTCGGAAAAGTCAGCGGTTCCCAATCGGCCAGAGTGTTGAAATTTATGCGGAAGAGAAACTTTTGCTCTGCTTTCGCCATCGCCACTGCGGCAAATATAATAAACATAAAAATCAGTAAAAGAGTTTTTTTCTTCATACAGTATAACCCAGGCTTTCCTGATTGCTGGATTGGGCCAGTGTTCCCCGGCAGGATGATCCGGTCCCGGCCGTGCAGCCGTAACAATGGTTGCCGGTCACTATCCGGCGCGAAGACAGTCTGGAAAATTTGAATGCTGCAATATTTTCCGGTGCACCGGAATTGACAGGCATTCCCAGAACCTGATTGAAATCGCAATCGTAAAGTCTCCCGTCCCAGGCGACGGAAAGAGTTGTTTTGCACATGACATTTGCTAATGTTGCCGGATTAAAGGCATTGACCAAAGCGCTCATGTATTCTTCATAGTTGTCGGTTCTCTGCAAATATTCTAGATACCTGCCGATGGGCATATTCGTGATGCAAAAAAGATTGTTGAAAACAATCCCGAATTTTTCCTGGAGAACCCGCCGGTAATGTTCTTCTAGGGAATTCTGTAAACCAGGAAGATAGGCTCCACCGGGATTATGCACGAGATTTAAAATCAATCCGCTGCTGGCCCGGCCGTAACCCCTGTCGTTTAACTTCCGGATGGCCTCAATTAATTTATTGTAAATGCCGTTTCCCCGTTGCCGGTCAGTCATCTTCATGTCCAGGTGGGGAAATGAGACCACAACTTCCACGCCAAGCCTGGCATAAAGTTCAATAAACGCGGCAAACTCTTTTTCGAGCAGGATTACGCCGTTCGTCCGTACCTGCAAGCGGCGCTTTAAACCGGCGCATTGTTCCAAAAACCAGGGCAGATCGGGATGCATTTCGGGAGCGCCGCCGGTGATATCGATAGTCGGGATGAGATTTTCCTTTAAAACTCCGAGGCACATTTCCATGACCTTTTTGGACATGAGTTCATGCCGGGACGAACCTGCTTCAACATGGCAATGCCTGCATTCCAGGTTACAGCGGTATCCGACATTAATCTGCAAAATTTCGATGCCGCTTGCCGTGAGAGGGCCTGCCGCCCTTTGTTTAAAAGGTATAAGAGAGTTGAACTCGTCCATGTCTTACATTTCCTTCTTCTTGATTATTTTCCTCATCTGCGTGGAATGCGCCAGCACAACTCCAGCCACCATTGCCGCTCCCACATGAACCGCTTCCATCATTTCTTCCGATGAAACTCCCAGAGACAGACATTGATTGGTGTAGGCGTCAATGCAATACGGGCATTTCTGCGTAGTCGCCACGGCCAGCGCAATCAGCGCCTTTTCCCTGGCCGACAGAGCGCCCGCATTTGTCGCCTCTCCATAGTAATCAAAATATTTCTGTCCCAGCGTCGGCGAATATTCCCCGATATTGGCAAAGTCCGCCAAATCTTTTTTCTCATAATAATCAGCCATAATAAAATTTATCCTTTCTTGATTTATCCTTTAAACTCCGTGCAATATACTGAAATCGACAGGAGATTCATGACCTGAATTTAACATGAACAATTCGTAACCACTGCCTCTTTTGATGCTGTGTTCCCGCTGCTGAGAAGACCGATGGCATCTGCCCGGCACCGCCTGCAATGGTACATCTGGGGCATATACGCAGAGGCAATGGTCCGAACACTGTCCACTTCCTGTGTTGTCATCGTTCCCATATGTTCAAACGGCGTATCGGGGAGGGAGACCAGGGGGATACAGTTCATTACATCTGCTCCCAATTTCGCTACCGTTTTCGCAATAGCTGGAATATGATCCGTGTTAATGCTTGGAAGTATCACCGTGTTGACCTTGACGATAAAACCATCCGCCTTCAGCTTGCCAATGGCCTCCAGCTGCCGGGAAATGAGCAGCGCGGCGGCTTCATGGCCAAGGTAGATCCTGTCCTTCAGCCTGATCCAGGAATAAATTTTGCGGCCGATTTCAGGGTCGACGGCGTTCATTGTGACGGTCATGTGGGTTACACCGGCCTGAGCAAGAGTGTTGATGTGCTCCGGAAGGTTCAGACCGTTCGTTGACAGGCAGATGAGCAAATCGGGATGCACCGCTCGTACCGCCCGGATCGTCTCCAGCGTCCGCTGCGGTTCGCAGAGAGGGTCTCCCGGACCGGCAATACCCACGACGGAAATATCGGATCGGGCTTTCAGCAGAGTGCTCAGGTAGGAGACGACGTCTCCCGGTTCCAGAATGTGATTTGTCACGGCAGGCCGGCTTTCGTTGGCACAGTCATATTTACGATTACAGAAATTGCACTGAATATTGCATCTGGGTGCCACGGGCAAATGAATACGGCCCCAGCGCCCTCTGGCAGAACCGTAAAAACAGGGGTGATTAAAAACAGAAGTGGCACAACTTTGTGATGCCTGATTCATTTTATCCCCGGCTTTCTGCCGATTTTGATGGCATCGACGGGACAGGATTTAAGGCAATCGCCGCAGTTGGTGCAGTTGATCTCGTCGGGGCGTGTTCTCATTTCGCAGACTTTCAGGCAGACGTTGCAGTTGTCACAGGCTTCGGTCTTGAAAACCCGGAACAGGGCGATTCGTTTAATCATCTCGAGCAAACCGCCTGTCGGGCAGGCAAACCGGCACCAGAAATTGGCGACGATAAATCCCGCCGCCACCAGTCCGAGAACGACAAACGTTCGCGTCAGCCAGAAGGGAGAAGCATGCACGAAGGACAAACGGATGGATTCCCAAAATTCACCGATGCGGATGGGTACCATCCAGCGGGGGTTGCCTAAACCGAGCCAGAGGATCAAAGCTGTCGCCAGGCCCGCCATCAGCCCTGCCCATGGCGCGATCCTGGTGAACCGGTTCTGAATGCGCAGTTTGGTAAAAGAAACCTTACCGATCAATTGGTTGACGAGACCGCCGGGGCATAACCAGCCGCAAAAAGCCCGGCCGAAGAGAATGACCGACAGGGGAATGAAAAGCCAGAATCCCCAAAAGAGAGTTGTAATCCTGCCCCAGCAGGTAATTACAGGACAAACCTGACAGTCAACAAAGGGAACGGGAAAGGGACACCGGAAAATTCCGTAAAAAGACCATTGACCCAAAACGGCGAGCATGCCTGTCTGGATTATTCTGCGGAGCCAGATCAGGGGAGTACTTTTAATGCTGATTTTATTGTTCTCAGGCATCTTTCACCCCCAGCTTTTCAATCAGCATCCGACCCTTGTCGGAGACCGCCGGGATGAATCCCTGCCTCTCAAAAATGGCCTGGGCTTCCGGGGAACAAATAAATTCCACATAGTGATCGGCCAGGGCGCGATCCTTGGCGTATTTCATTACACCGATAGTGAATGTCAAGGGTCCGGGGGGAAAAAGAGTTTCCGCAATGGGGATCGCTTCGACCCGGTTTTCAAACTCGGTCATCCTTGTGAGTCGTCTTTCCACAATGGATGCCTGGCCTTTCCCGCTGATGATCTCGGGCATCATTTTAATTACGCAGGTTTCCTTGTTGACAGTATTTTTAAGGACTGCCTTGTCGATGCCTGCCTTCTTGATAATGCCCATGACGGCGTCGCCGCCGGGAGGCGATGCACCCAAAGGCAGAATGACCCGGAGGCCGGGGCGGGTCAGGTCGTTTATTGATTTCACGTCTGCCGGATTACCTTTGGGCGTTATTATAACGTATTCGGTGAAGCAAAGGGGCCGGAAATAGATCATCTTGTTTGTTTCCCGCAATTTCTTGGTCAACTTCAGAACCCGTCCGGCGAAGATCTCTGTAGTCGCCCCGCCCAGCAAAGATTTTCCCAGAGCCGCTGCGAAGGCTCCCGTGTAAGCGATCCGGATGCCGAACTTCTGCTCGTAAACCTTGTTGGCCTTGTTAAAGGCTTCAGACAAGCCCCCGCACGACCAGACTTGCAGCGAATCGGCCTGAAATCGTTCCGCCGACAATTGTCCCGGGATCAGTGTTGCAGCAAGAGCGGATGTTGCTGCCGTTTTCAGGAATGTTCTTCTGCCCATCCCGTTGTTCTTATGTTCCATTATTATATCCTTTCTCCGGTTATGTATCCTTCTGTAAGTACACAGGAGAAAACGCTAACGATTATTAGTGATTATAATGTTTGCCATGACCGATTAGTTACTCATTTCCAGTGGTTATTTTTCCCCGATTTTGCGGAAATACGGGCGCAGGACAAGAGGTATAAGAAAAGCAACAACCGCAATGGCGATGCCGATAATAACCCCCTTGATATTTCCCCGCATGATCAGTTCCCCCAGCGAGCTTCCAAAGGCGACAAAAGCAATACATGCCGGCAGCATGAAAACAAATGTGCTCCAGAGATATTGGAAAAAGGCGATAGGGGTCAAACCAAAAAGATAATTAAGCAGATTGAAGGGAAAAACAGGGATCAGGCGTGTAAAGGCTACGGCCTGCCAGCCATGCTGGTTCACTTTATCCTGAAACCATTGCCAGCGCTCCGGTGAAACCTTATTTTTTATAAAATCCTGAAGAAGATAGCGGGATAGAAAAAATGGCAAACAGGCCCCGATGGTCGCTCCGGTAATAGAAAAAACAACACCCCAGACAGGCCCCCAGAAAAAACCGGCCGCCAGGGTAATAGGAATGCTGGGCAAAAAAAGTGCGGGGGCAACGGCGTAGATGCCGAGAAAGATAACCGGAGCTAAAACAGGATTTCGCTCCAGGAGATTCATCAGTGTTTCCGCCGAAAATATATGCTGCAAGTTTAAGTAAAAGCCGCCTGCAATAAGCAGAGCAATGATCAGCAAAATAAGCAACTTCAGTATACTGAGCCTGACCCTTCCGGCCAGAATCAGGCGGTTAATCCATTGCTCCACCGGAGAGGGAACACTTCTACGCGGTTCAACGACGGCCAGGCATTCCAGAAGATGTACCGCTTCCACGCCCCGTTGCAGAAAACAATTCTGACAGCCTGCACAATATGTGACAATTGTTCTGCCTTTCCCTTTTTGAATGATCCGCTCCAGAAAGCGATCCGCCAGTTCCGGGGAAGTAATGGTTAACCCGCCGCCTGAACCGCAGCAAAGAGGTTCTGATCTTTCCACTTTGCCGTCGGATGCATTCGGTGGATAAACATGATTAATCACATTTCCGGCGGCGTCGGGGATGTTTGCCCACCGCGAGGAAGGGCAGGGGTGATGAAGATAAATTGCACCGTGTTCGTGTTGCTGTTGTTTAAATATCTCCGGAGGAAGCACCTCCAGAATGAAAACGACCTGAATATTCTGGAGATGTTTCGATAAAAGCTTATGACAATTAAGACAGCCGGAAATTACTTTTTTCACGCCGTTATCCAGCAGGCGTTTGTTAATTTCCTGTAAAGCAGTTAAAGTCGTTTGAGAGTCGCCCAGCTCAAACACAGGGTCATGGCAGCAGTCCAGTACCAAACCGATTTTTTGCTGTAGGTGACGACCCAGGATGTTCTGTATTTTACGGATCAGTTCCGGCCGGTTTGCGGGTAAACCGCACCCCGGCCAGAAGATTGTATCCGTGCTGCCATAGAAAGAAAACGGAAATCCATGCCCGACTTTGACAAAAGCTTTCGCTCCATCCAGTGCCTTGCGGACGGAGGATGGCATTTGATTCTCTCGAACCAGCCGCTGCTTTGTTTCTAAAAAAGCTGCCGCCGGTGAGAATTCCAGGGGACATATTGTCTCGCAGCAGCGGCAGGAAGTGCAATAAAAAGCCGCTTCCGGGCGATCCGAAAGAATCTTGTCCGGCGTCCCAAACTCGGAAAGAAAGGGACAAACCTCGGCACATGCGCCGCATCCCAGGCAACTTTCAGTAAAATCCGACACTTATTTTGCCTTTTCGACCTGATAGTCGGCCTCAGCCCAAGCCTTTATTCCGCCCGGATGGCGATAGACATTTTTGTAGCCTAATTTTGTAGCCCACATGGCTCCGTTGTGGCTGCGGGTGCATTTTACGAAACCGCAATAAAAAACGATAAGACGGTTTTTATCCGGGCCAAGAATCTTTATCAGCGCATCTTTGGTTTTGTCGTCCAGTTTCGTCACTTCGGGAATCGGGAACTCCATTTGCACAGCGCCGGGAATGTGCTGCTTCTTGTAGCTGGCTTCAAAAGGCATGGTGTCTACGATGAGCATGGGTTTTTTCCCATCAATCCAGCTTTTTAATTCCTGCGTGCCGACAATCTTATAGTCCCCGCGCTGCACTTCCCTGGCGAAGGTCACGGCAATCTTCTCCGTGTCCAACTCATTTGTTCCCCAAGCCGCCATTGCGCTTCCGGCTAAACCGAAAACCAGCAGTGACGCAACCAAAACACTCAATAAACTTCTCTTTACGTTCATTTTTTCTTCTCCTTTTCTATTTTATTAAATTGGATTTCCTTGGAAAACCATGCCCCCCTTTCTTAACCGGCATTTGTCTCTTCTTTTAACTCCTCTTTTTGATTGATTGCCCGGGCGCGGCGGGAGAGATAAAGATAGGGCGCCACAAGCCCCAGAAGAATCAGGTCTCGATAAAACGCCATCCGCAGACCGGCCTGCTTGTCCAGTTCCTCCGTGCTGAAACAGCCGCAGTCAACATTTAAATCGCCAAGAACACCGTAACCAAGTACAAAGACAAATAACACCAGAAGACTGGTGATCAAATGAAGTCCCCATGATTTGTTAAATATAAGCCCGAGTCCGGCGACCGTTTCGATGAGCGGCAGACCTATTGCAGCCACGGGTAAAAACATCTCCGGAACAAGATTGTAGGTGGATATGGTCGCGGCAAAAGCTTTGGGAGCGAAGAGTTTGACGACACCGCCGTAAATAAACAAGCCTGCCAGGGCAATGCTGATAATCCGGCAGGGCCAGGGATGAACCAGCGCCTGATGAAAAAAGTTTCTGATTGGGGATGAATAAGTCGAATACCCGGAATTTTTATTAATCACTTTTGTCTCCTGTTAATGCTACGCTGTTTTCCCCGCTGTATGAACCCTGTAAAATTTTGCGAGCCGTTCCGGGGCCATTCCCGCGCAATACAAAAATACCAGCAGCCGGTTGCGGAACGTATGTTTAATAGCTCCTTCCTTTTCCCAGCGCCGCGCCGATGTCCGGACAGGGTGATTGAGAAAAACGATCTTCTCTCCCCTCTTCTTTATGCGGCGCATTATTTCCACGTCTTCCATAAAGGGGATTTCAGCGAAGCCGCCAAGAGCCTGGAAATAACCGGCAGTAAAGAAAAAGACCTGGTCGCCGTAGGGTATGCGAGTCATCCGGGAACGAAGGGATGCCGTCTTTTCGATGAGGCGAAAGATGGGCCGTTCGGAGTCAATGGCCAGATCAAATGCACCGGCCACAAAGGGAAGGTTGGCGCACGCATCAGCAATTAAAGTCAGTCCATCATCCGGCAGAAGTGTGTCCGCATGAAGAAACAAGAGAATTTTACCTTTGGCAAGCATTGCACCGTGGTTCATTTGTCTTGCCCGTTGCGCTTTTGTTATTGCTGTAATTACATTATCATCTTTAATGGCCTTAATCGTTTTTCCGTCCTGAGCTCCGTCAACAACAATAATTTCAGCGGGTAGTCCGTTTACCGCAATCAAGCCTCTTAAGTGTTCAATAGCTTTGTTTATGCCTGCGCTTTCATTCAGTACGGGGATTATGATGGAGATTTTTTTGTTCATCATTTGTTTGGAAATGGAATAAAACCGTTCTCTTTCAAAAATTTTATCGTCCTGGATTTTCTAAAATCCGAGAATTCATTCTCTTTAATGAGAGAATAGACATCATCTTTCGTGTCAATATCTCTCCATGCAGGCAGAACATGCACGAGGATACCGGCTTCATGAAATCGCCGCATCGTTTCTTCGAAAACATAGGCCGTACTCCACTGTATGTTTTCAAAAAATCGTCCGCAGATAGAATCCCTGGAAAAACCGATCAAATAATATCCGCCATCCCATGTCGGTCCAATGACTGCGCCATGTTTATTTAGAGAATGGAACGCTTCTTCGATTATTCCCTGCGGAATGTCCGGACTGTCGCTGCCGATGATTGCGGCGGAGCGGAAGCCGTTGGAAAAGCAGTCGGTAAAAGCTTTGTAAATGCGGATGCCCAGATCTTTCCCCTCCTGAGGTAAATAGGAGAGACCGTCACCGAAAATTTTAATGAAAGCATCTTTCTTTTCCGGAGGATCATAGGCCATCAGAAATGTATAGTTGCCGGTAGATACTCTCTCGATAAGATCTGCGACAAAACAACGATAGAGATCAGCTACAAGGCCTTCGTATCCTTCGAGGATCAGTCTCGACTTGACCTTTCCTTTTTCCGGATATTTGGCGAACATGATTAGACAATGTTCCTGATTCATTATTGACGACCTCGTAAAAAGGCCGGATGCTGCGTTGCACTTCATCCTTCGTCACTGCGGCGTACGCTAAGTACGCCTCCTTCCTCATGATTTGTGCGCCTTGCCTGCGACCTTTTTGCGAGGTCGTCTGAGAATTGTAAGTTTCGGGACTTTTTACAAGTCCATCAGTATTGTTATAAAGACAAGTGGGGGAGTAACAAAAGCAGGGACGAATAGCAAATTCATAAGAGTAATAGGTAATTTTAAAATATAACTACAAGGAATAACAAAAATTCATGAATATTTTTAAATGCCCTTCATGGAAAGATGAAAAGTATAATGCTACAGACATGTAAACAATAATATGGCAAAAATGACATATATCTGGTATGGTGCACCGCACTTGCTCAATTGGTATTTGCAGCTTCATCAACATTTCACCCTGGTTGTTTAATCAGAAATAAAATTAAAGGAAAAAAGACAATAATGGCAACTAACGACGAAATATTAGAAATCGAAAATATAATCGACCGCGCTTGCGAACAAAATCCCCACAGCAGTGCCATCTTGCAAGCTTTTGCACCTGTTATCATCAGGCAGAGGCAACTGGCGGGGCAGCCTTCTTCTCAGAGCTTGGACTGCTCGCTTATCGATAGAGAAAAGCTGAAAGCCGGAGTGCCGGTAGCCCGTCAGATTAACTTGTTTTTGCCGGAGGATTCACTGAAGGAAGTCACCTTGTCCATAGCAGCCGGCGTAAAAGAAGGTATGCCGCAGCTAGCGGAAAGCATTGATTTATTGTCCGAGCTCATTCAGAAAGAAAAAATCAATCCGGCGGATTATTTTAAAGCTACTGCGGAAAGTGGAAATAACCCGGCGGACAGTTGGGCAAAAGATCTCCAGGTGTCTCCGTCCAATGCTTCATTTTTAATGAGTCTGGTCAGCCGTGTTATCCTGGAGAGGCGGAACAAAGAAATAACGGCGGCGCTGGGTGAATTTGAGTGGGAGAAAGGCTACTGCCCGATTTGCGGTACGTTTCCGTCAATTGCATTAATTGAGGAACAAGGCGGGAAACGTTTTCTGCATTGCAGTTCCTGCGGTCACTACTGGCGCTTCACACGCGTGGTGTGCCCTTACTGTGAAGTTGAAGGCCAGAAGGGAATGGATTATTTTTACGTCGAAAACAAGACGCAGGAGTCCGCCTTCATCTGCGATAAATGTAAAAAGTATTTAGTAACTCTCTATCGTGCGGGCAGCCTTTTTGAGCGCGACATGGATGTTTCCGCGATAAGCCTGATTCATCTGGATATGATCATGCAGGAAAAGGGCTATGAACCGATGACCGGCTGCGCCTGGAATATCCTTAAATGACCGGGCTGATCAATATCATCCCGAAGACCGGCTGATTTATTAACTCTTCAGAATATCGGAATAAACCGCCAACTTCTGCCTTTGACGTTGGCGGTTTCTCTATTTTTGTACAATACCTTTTAAAGCGCAGATAAAATCGTTTGACCATTCACCTGCAATATGAAAGCCTTGGCGGTTGGTTTCGGGAAAATATCCGGGAAGCCGCCCCGCCCCGTACACGATTCCGGGTGCAAAATGTGGGCGGCAGCCCCAGCAGGCCGAATAGACCTGATCCCGGCCGCTTGCATACACATATTTGATCCACATACCCCTGACTCTCCCGGTTGGCTGGTTAGCCATTCAGCGGTAAAGAAAAAATGCCGTTTGCATAAATTATAATCAATATTTTGTTTAATTTGCCGATTTATAATAAACCGTTCATGTTGCCTTAAACAGGTATGATTCTATTAACGATTAAGTAATTGCAAAGGGGTAATGCTTATGAACAAATCAAAAATAATTTTTCAATTGCTGTCCTGTATTTTAATTTTATTTTTTATTTTCGGGTGTACGGATGAACGAAAAACCAAGCTGGAAAAAGGAATCGGCTTTATGCGCAGTTTGACAAGCACCAGCCCGGTTCAGTCGTTGGCAGCTGCAAACTATCAGGCTGATACTCCTGAAGGCATGGTAATGCTCTATCATGCCAGCCTTCCGGCAGACGGCAGTTATCCGAATGCATACAGCGACCGTAAAAGTCTGCAACCATGGTCGATACTCGTGTTGCCGGGAAATAAGAAGCGTTCACTGATAGTAGAAGGATATGGAGACGATTTAACAAAACCTCTCATTGTAGAAGAAATAACTTTCAAATAACGAAATAATCAATGAAGCGCGTAGTTTTCTATATTTTATGCATATTTTACATATCAACGATTTTTTGCGCCTGCACGAGTGATCCTAAAAAAACGGCATTAAAAGAACTTGATCGCCGTAAGATACCGTTTACCGAGCAGATGTTTCTTGCCAAAGCGTATGAAGGTGATAGCGATGCGATAAAACAGTTTATAACAGCCGGTATAAACAAAGAAGCACGAACAACAGAAGATGATTACAACGCACTCATGATTGCTGCTCATGCCGGGCATACGGAAATCGTAAAATTGCTTCTGGACAGCGGTTTGAATGTTGATGGCGTTGATAATACCGGTGTTACAGCCTTGATGAGGGCAGCCGTAAATGGTCAAACATATTGCGTAAGAATTCTGCTCGAAAAAGGCGCGGATGCAAATTTGAAAGCCGATGGTCAGAAGGGCATGACGGCTTTAATGTTTGCCGCTGCTGCGGGACAGACGAACGCTGTCAGGCTTCTTCTGGAAAAGGGAGCCAACCCGGATATTCGTTCCACTGAAGGCAATCAGGCGCTTATGTTCGCTCAGCTAAGCGGTAATTCTGAGACAGTAGCCCTGCTTACATCCGCCGCCTCCAATATAAATACCCCCAATGACAAAAGCATCAACGCGTTACATATCGCTATTAAGCGGCACGAAAAGGAGCAGGCGGCGATATTAATCACCAAGGGAGCCAATGTTAATGCTGCCGATAATAGCGGTTTTACCCCGCTTATGCTTGCCTGCCAGGAAGGTGATGCGGCAACGGCAAAACTTTTACTGGAGCGCGGCGCTGTAATCAATGCCGCGTACACTGCCAACGGGAGATCAATTACGCCGTTGATGATTGCGGCCATGAAGGGACATGAACCGGTGGTCAGGTTACTCATGAATAATAAAGTTGATACAACGGTAAGAGACGGACAGGGCAGCGATGCTGCCGCCTATGCCCGCCATAACGGCTTTGAGTACATAGCCCGTATTATTGAAGGAAGAGACTGATCAACCTTGTCTTTTTACAGTGCCCGCATCCACTCCGGCTTCAATCTTATTTCTCCCTGCAGGGCCGCATCTATCAAATCCAGGGCCTTCTGTTTACCGCTGGGGAATTTCGCCTTGATGGGCAGATAGTTGGATGCATGGTTGGAGAAAAAATATCCCCGGCTAAGGTTTGTGTAGGTGATCATCTCATGCAATTCTTTCAACAGCCCGGCTTGATCGGGAAGTTGGAACTTGCCGCTCTGAAAATCCTCATAAAGCGGAGTTCCGGGAATAAGCATCACTGTTAAAGCCCCGACAAAATCCGGATCCATGGCGCTCAGTAGTTCACCTGTAGCACGGGCGTGCTGAAGCGATTTTTCACGGCCGCCGATCCCCAGAAGAACCGTAACCCATACCTTGAACCCCGCCTCCTTCAATTTCCGCCCCATCTCAATGCAGGTTGCAGCCGTGGAACCCTTTTGAATTGCCTCCCTGAGCTCATCATCACCGGTTTCCACTCCGTAATACAGCATACTGAGGTTGAGACTCCTCAACTGCTCCAGATCTTCCTTCGACTTCTTTCTGATGCTTTTGACGTTGGCATAAGCGCCGACCTGTTTTACCCGCGGCAGGTGCTTCTTGATTTGCTCCAGAATCCAGACCAACCTCTTCTGGGGTACAATCAGAACATCGCCGTCCATCAAAAAGATACGATCATTGTAGGACATATGACGGGCTGCATACCGTATATCGCTCAGGATGATCTCGTCGTCTTTAATTTTGAAACGCTTGTCACGGTATGTGCCGCAAAAGGTGCAGCGGTTATGGGAACAACCGATGGTCACCTGGAGAAGGATGCTGCCGGCTTCACTTGGCGGCCGGATGCAGTACCCTTCGTAATGCATACCTTCATCTTCGTAAAAAATATTCATTAATAACCTCCATAATTTGGGAAACAAATCTCTAATCCTTCCTGGTGTGTAGACAATTATGACAGTATTATATTCATCAATTTGAATTTTAAAAGGAAGATATCAGCAAAATGCAAAATAACTTGTTCGGTAATGGAATTACAGCTTGATTTCATTTAAAATATGCCCCATATTGTTAGTTAAGTCAATAAAATTGCTAGACCATTATTATATTGGTTTTCTCATTAGCGATGCAAATGGCTAATCACAGCATGTAGGCGGGTGTGCTAACGCGTGCTGCTAAAGCTGCAGGTTTTACCGTCATTTCAAAGGAAGCAAAGCCGGAGATGTGAGAGAAATCATGTACGGTCTGAACAGTCTTTTAATTGCCGGTGTCCTATTCGTTTCCATGGCAGTGGCCATGGAGGCGGGGTATCGAATTGGACATGTCAGACAGAGATCAGCCAGCGACGCAGCCAGATCACATGTCAATGCAATTCAGGCATCGCTGCTCGGCGTTCTGGCCCTTTTGCTTGGCTTCACGTTTTCACTGGCCCTGCAACGTTTCGACAAACGCAGTGAAGCAGTTGTTGATGAGGCGAACGCTATCGGTACTACTTATCTGCGTGCGCAATTGCTTCCGAACTCTGTTCGTAGCGAGGCCCGGAAGCTGCTGCAGAAATATGTCGATTATCGCGTTCGGGCAGGAGCGATCTCGCTCGACAATGAGGCGGAACGCCAGGTTCACATTGCCAATGCGCGAGATGTTCTGGATGAAATCTGGGGCTGTGCACTGCGGGCAGCGAAAGACGATAAAAGTCCTGTTACAGCCGGGCTGTTTATACAATCTCTCAATGAAACCATCGACTCCTTTGGAAGGCGTAACGCCGAGCTGAACAGACATGTACCCGAGGTCATTTGGTTGCTTCTCTACGGCACGTTTCTTATTACAGGCGGTGTTCTTGGCTATTCCGCCGGACTCGCGGGACATCGCCCAAGTTTGGTGACTTACATCCTGGTTGCGCTGATCGTTGTGCTGGCCTTTATCATTATTGATCTCGACCGTCCCCGACGGGGCCTGATCCAGGTAGATCAGACCAGCCTTACAGATTTAAAAACGGCCATTGATCTGGCTCAAAGTGCAGGAGTCCAACCAACTGCTCCAGCGAAATTGTCGTACCCTGAGGTAACTGGCCGCCGCTGAACAACCGTTCGGCAACTAAGGAGTTGAATTCGTAAGTTAAAAAGAAAAATAGTTTATTAACCTTAACCAGTTTTTCGCCGGATCAGTATTGTAAAAACTTTTATAAAGTTAGTTGAGAAAGGGTAGGTTCAGATTAACAGAAAGGAGGATAAAATGAAAAAGAATGTAGCAGTATTAGTTACAATGATTTTCGTTTTGGTCTTTGTTATGGCTGCCAACTCTTTTGCGCAACGGGGAATGATGTGGAGGGGAAGCGGCGGCTGGGGAATGGGAAGCCAGTACGGTAAAATGTATGATCCCAAGACAGTAGAAACAATAGCCGGTGAAGTAGTTAGTGTGGAAAAAATTACTCCAACCAAGGGGATGTCCTACGGCGTGCACGCAATGGTAAAGACACAGAAAGAGACTGTGTCTGTCCATCTGGGGCCAGGGTGGTATATCGAAAACCAGGACATCAAGATTGCACCTAAGGATAAGGTTGAGATCAAAGGCTCTCGAATTACTTTCCAGGGCAAACCGGCAATTATTGCCGCAGAAGTTAAGAAAGGAAATGAAATATTGAAACTGCGGGATGAAAACGGCTTTCCCGCCTGGAGTGGTTGGCGACGGCGTTAATCCATAGTATAAGCTTACCCTGATCAGCTGACAACGGCATCAAGCGGATAGTGGTCCTTGCGGGCCGCTTCCGCCTGTGCTGAGCGTTAAGAGGCAAAGCAGAGATGAGAAAAATATCAATCGTATTTGTTTTGTTTTTGGTTGGATGTGTTGGCATTCCCTCGAACGTGAAACCTGTTAATAATTTCCAGTTGGAGAGATATCTGGGAAAGTGGTATGAGATTGCGCGGCTGGATCATTCGTTTGAACGCGGTCTGACCAGAGTGACGGCAATTTACAGCCTGCGGGACGACGGCAGCGTTCGAGTGTTAAACAGCGGCTATGCGCAAAAAGAAAAAGCATGGAAAAGAGCTGAGGGAAAAGCCTATTTCGTAGAAGGGTCAAATCTGGGTTACCTCAAAGTTTCTTTCTTCGGTCCCTTTTACGGTTCTTATGTCGTCTTCGAATTGGACCATGCCAACTATCAATATTCGCTCGTGTGCGGGCCGGACAAATCTTACTTATGGATTCTGGCCAGAACTCCGGAAATCAGCAGTGAGTTAAGGGAGCGCCTCATAGCCAAAGCGGCTGCATCCGGTTTTGATACAAGCAAGTTGATCTTTGTCGATCATTACTAATCTCCTGACAAAAAATCCAGCATAGGCGCCGGGTTCAAATAGTTGATAACGACGGCACCGGTCTATTTGACTCAAAGAAGCAATTATTTGAGGTTGTTTTTAGAGTTCAGGAAATATATTGAAATAATTGAAGAACAATCCTTGACATTCGACTATGCGCTGCATAGATTGATTAAAGTATATAACTTTGGATTAAAACATTTTGAAGTGCAAAGGTTAGCCACCATGTTCTTTGGAATCTTGGTGGTTTTTTTCTTTCTACCATAGCGAAAACCCGACTTAAGGGAATTTTAAGAAAGGAGGATGTAAGTAATGTCAGAAGGTAAAGTAAAATGGTTTAATGAAAGTAAAGGCTTCGGGTTCATCGAAAAGGATGGCGGTGGTGATGTGTT
>JBDKUX010000070.1:0-25587 GCA_039679455.1 Smithella sp.
AGGAATAGCAGCGCTATTTCGAGGATTTTGCGATTGAGGATCGGGCAAAGATGACCTGAAGATGAGATGCATGAATGTAATAGTAATTCCGTTACAGACCCTTAGCATCCGGCCCCGGGACAAGGAGGCGAAAATCACAAAACAGAACAGAAGAAGACGAGCAGCGAAAAGACCATTCTCATGCTCTTTAAAAGCAGCGGGCAAAAAAATGGCGTGATCTGAACCTTTCCCACCACAAGATGTAACCAGCGAAGCCGTCAATCTTGGTGACCTTGAAAATTATTAATGCCGCTTTTTTATCAACGCCTTCCTGTACTGAACAACCAGCCAACCTCGACAAAAATGCAAGACTTCAACCTGGAATAAACACCATTTACATCTTATGACGAACATTGACATTGCACTACACATTTTGTAATCAAGATTTCCTTGACACGCAGGATTCTTCTTCCTATACTTTCACCGTCGTAAGCGATGCTTTATTAATTTAAATTATTGAATCGAAAGAGGAAGCAATGGTTGAAGACAATAGTGTATTCACTGCCAGCCGGTTAACTTCGGGCAACCTGCTTTTCCCAGTACGTATTGAAGTAAATCAAAACCGGGTTACGCGGATTAAACCGCGACTCTTCGGTTCCAATGAAGAGAGCATTCCGATTTCTAAAGTGGCTTCGGTCAATATCCAAACGGGTATAATATGGTCCGACATACGAATTGATTCGGCAGGAGGAAGCAATCCCATTGTGAGCCATGGACATCGCAAAGATGATGCACGAGCCATTCGTGATCTAATCGAACGAATCCAGCAAAACCTGCGGGTCTCACAGGGGCCTAACGCTTAAGTGTCACAAGTGGGAGCTCGGAGAGTGACTCTGCATGGATGTCCTCAAGAAAATTCCCTACCGTCATTTTGTTTCCGGCATTCCGAAGATCCTCAGCAAGTATTTTCATCAAGCACTAGCTTCTTGAACTGTTGCATTACTCTCTTGATTTTAACTTATATGTTTTAATTCATAATCGAGACTTGAGACGATTTATACAAGCTGTATAGGGAGGTGTTATGATAAGAAAAATTCTTTTTATGGTTACTCTTATGGTTGCCCCCTTCCTAGTTTCGGGCTGTGCTGCCGTTCAACTCTTATCGTTAGGAATTGCGACCTACCAAGGGTATACCGTATGGAAAGGACGTGAGGCGACGAAATATTTTCCCCACGATCTTGAGGCTACCTATCAGGCGGTAAAGCAGTCTGCTGAGAAGATGAAGCTTGAAACATCGAATCCGCCGCCTCTGGGGAAGGGATATGCAATGGAGACGAAGGGTGAAAACCCCATGCAGATAAACGTGCTACCCGTGGAAAAGAACGTCACCAAAGTCACGATAAGGATCTCTCTGTTTGGAGATAAGCAATTTGCCGAATATTTCTATTTGACTGTCGAAGATAATCTTGCCAAGCAAGCATTGCCTGTTAAAGATAAAACTCCCATTGCAACTGAAGTGAACGTACCCGCCAACAAGATCTTTTACGGATTATGTTTTGGATCTTATATCACGTCGGGACAGATAAATGGGGATGCTATTTCGGAAGAGCAATTGAGAGAACTGGTGAAAAAGGTAGCACCTTATACGCAATGGTTGCGAACGTACAGTGTTGCCAACTACCTCAATAAAATACCGGAAATGGCTCGGCAATATAACTCTTCTCTTAAAGTGGCTACCGGGACCTGGCTTACTGAGCGTAATACACGCAACGCACCTTCCGGCGACGAGGAAATTCAGAAGCTTGTTGATCTCGCCAAGGCGGGGAAAATCGATATTGCCGTCGTGGGCAACGAAGCGACGCAGAATGGTGTCAGCCCAGGAATCCTGATCAGTTATATCACCTACGTGAAGGACCGACTCAAGGGTCTGCCGGTGCAGGTTACCAGTGGCTTATCATGGAAAGAGGCGCATGATGAGCTTATCGTAAATGCTTGTGATGTCGTTTTTGTCAATATCTATCCGTGCTTCATGCCCGTATCGGTCGACATGGCGGTTGATAGCCTGAACGCGGCATACATGGAATTGAAGAATCTTTACAAAGGCAAAGAGATCATCATCGGTGAAACAGGATGGCCGTCGGAAGGAGGGTCTTATGGCCCAGCGATTTATGACTTGCCAAGCGCAGTGAAGTACGAGCAAGAAATTAGAAAGTGGGCAATAGCCAATGGTGTCAAATATTTCTATTTTGAAGCCTTCGACGTGCCCTGGGAAGGTAGCAAGGAGGCAAAATTCGGTGTCTGGGACAGCAACCTCACACCCAAGGCAGGAATGCTTCAGTAATTTAATTCACGCTTGAAACTGAAGCCTCAGGTGCCACCGTGTACTCCCCACAGTGTTCATCCGTGACAATTTCACTCGGTAATTCTCAACTTGGAACCCGATGCCCCGTACAAGCTTCGTAGGTGAAACAAATGCATCAACCCGAAGCTTTCGCTTTCAACTCATAAAAGAAGAAAGTACGCAAGAACCGGATGAAACTGATTTATATAATGAAATAGTTCAGGTTTGTAAAACAATGAGACTGGATTCCCGCCTACGCGGGAATGACAATTGTGAAAAAGATTTTATGATTTCATCTGCCAAAAAAAAACGCATTGCCCTCGTCCATCCGCGCGGGTTTAACTGGTTTCCCGGAAAGACGGACATCACCGATATTGCCAACCGAATGGTACCGCAGGGAATATTATCCATCGCCGCATATCTGGAAAAGAAAGGTCATGAAGTCTTTGTTTACGACTGTCTTGGCCCTCATGCCCCTGTTGATTTGAATGAACAAGTCAATGCAATTCTGGCCTGCGGGCCACAAATCGTCGGTTTTTCGGCTACAACGTCTTCTTTTCCTGATGCCGCCGATCTGGCGCAAAAAATCAAGGAACAATCTCCAACAGCTATAACTGTCTGCGGTGGTGTCCATGTATCCGCACTCGAAGGCAGACTGCTTAATGAATATCCTTGCTTTGACTATCTGGTTACCGGAGAAGGCGAATTGACAATGGCGGAGCTTGCCTGCGGTCTCGAGGCTGCGGAAATCAAAGGGCTCATATGGCGCAAAGGAACACAGGTAATTGTCAATGAACCGCGTCCGCAGATTGCCGATCTGGATAGCCTGCCGTTTCCGGCTTACGAAAAGCTGGCGGGCTTTCCTCACAATTACCATTTGCCCCTGTTCAGTTACATAAATACGCCCGGTTCAACGATGATCACCTCGCGGGGCTGCATGTATCAGTGCTCTTATTGTGACCGCTCCGTTTTTAAAAAAGGGTTTCGCTATAATTCGGCAGATTACATCTATGAGCATATGAAACATCTGCGGACTAAATTCGGTGTGCGGCACATCAATATTTATGACGATTTATTTACAGCGAACCGTCCGCGCATTGTGGAACTGTGCAACAAACTGAGCCGCTTCCCGCTGGGAATCAATTTCAACTGCGCCGTGCGCGTGGGCTTCACAGATAATGATCTATTGCACATGCTCAAGGATGCCGGTTGCCTCATGGTTTCGCTGGGCATTGAATCCGCCGATCCGCAAATGCTCGCCCGCCACAAATCCGGCGTGGCGCTGGACGATGTGCGCGATACGGTAAGACGCATTCAAGCGGCGGGCCTGCGGGCCAAAGGATTGTTCATGATGGGGCTGCCCGGAGAAACGGAAGAATCCATCCGTCTCACTTCTGATTTCATTATTTCACTGGGGCTCGACGATATGAACATGGCCAAATTTACACCCTTCTCCGGAGCGCCGCTCTGGACGTCAATTCGGGATGAAGGCGCTTTTGATGAAAACTGGCGGCTGATGAATTGCCTGAATTTTGTTTTCGTCCCGCAGGGAATTGCGTCCAAAGAAAGGCTCGATCATCTTTATAATGAACATGTGAAACGTTTTTATTCCGATTCGGGCTGGCGTAAAAAATTCCGCCGGCGTTTATGGCAGCATCGTAACAGCCTGATGTATCTGCTGCGCCACCTGCCGTCCTTCTGGTCGGCGAAGAATCAGTTTGAACCGGATAAATAACCGGTTATTCCATTTCCAAATCAATGATGATACCGCGGTAGCAACCACCCCCTACCCCCGCCAGCGGGGGACAGAGGCGACGAGGCGTGGTTCGACAAGCTCACCATGACTGACTCAATTATAAGCTTGTCCTGAGCCTGCCGAAGGGCCAACAAAGGGAGTGCTTTATTTGGAAATGGAATTAGGTTAGGGCGCGGCTGTTTTGATTACATTGGGAATATTCGTATCCCCGGTATAAAAAACAACCAGTTTCACAGGATCCTTGCCGTTATTGATGCCGTTGTGCCGTACATTCACAACTTCAATAATAATGTCGCCGGCGCTAAACTGGCGGGATATGTTACCTTCTATATTGACTGTCAGACAACCGGACAGAACATAAGCATAAACCGGCACAGGATGCTTGTGCCAGCCGGTTTGCGCTCCGGGGGCGATATCAACCGTCAGGGCCGTTATTTCCGGCTGATCGGTCTTCGGGTAAACAATCGGTGCACCATTTCCCGTTGTCTTTGTTTTCAAGAGAATTTTTGCCTGCACACCACCGTCATATTCTCCGGCATTTAGAAAAGAGGGTACAAATAATAAGCAAATAATTAAGCAACTTGTTCGGAAATTCATAATAAGATCTACTCCCCGGTTTTTTCGGAACAGATTCCCGTTAATTCCCTCTGCTGTCAATATCTTTTTAAGTGTTTTAATTTTCCAATCAGATCCTCCATCGTAGTAAAATAGATACTCCTTCCAGCCTGACAGGACTTTAGCGCCAGAGCCACGGCCAGATGGCAACGTTCCCGCTCAGACCTCGCCCATACTACCTCGCGGGTTGTCTTATGAACACGCTGATCTTTGATGGGTAAGGAAAATATCGTCTCCAATTTCCGTAATCATAATATGGCGATATGATCGTAATTTTGTGCGATCTCATTCCTCCATCATATGCTCTTTCAGTTTTTCAAGAACGGCTGGAGGGAAAGTTGTCGATTTTTTGGTACTATGCTGAAAATTAACAAAAGTGGAAGTTCCTCTCGCACACAATTCCCCTCCCTGAAATATTTTCTGATCCAAAACAAGGCTGGTCCTGCCGATCTTCTTTATTCCCGTTACAACCTCAACATCTTTGCCTAAATTCATTTCGCGGATATAATCAATATTCATGTTGACCAGGAACAAAGTCGTCTCGGTTTCCCAATTGAGTTCGGGATTATATAATTTGATAATCTCGATGTAACCTTCCTCCAGCCAGACGGGTATTACATAATGCCCGATATGCCGCGCCCCGTTTAGTTCGGAAATTCTGGGGGTAAGTGTTTTTCTGAACATTGGCTGCATCTCCTCTTACCGGAATATTGCTAAAAATAAGTTTATATCTTGTAAATTTATAAATGAAGGCACATTAGAAAACAAGACAAAAGTATCCTCTTCATAAAAGCGGCGCAACAATTTAACTTATGGCCAAAAATCGTTTACATAACTCATTGACACAAAAAGCCGCTGGTCTTATATTTAAATCAATAGTTAGAAACTTCTTATCAAACCGGCTCGTTATTAGCAGAAAGTTATCAGCATAAATTACTTGCAAGAAAGGAGTCAGCATCATGGAAGAAAAAGCCATGCCACGACAGGAACTCCAGGTTAATATTCGCAATATGACGGAGGGAGATATTGAAGAGGTACTGTCCATTGACCGTAAAATCACCGGTAAAAACCGGGCGTTTACTTATGATTTTACGCCTTTGGGAGGTGAACTGACGATGAGTGTGGTAGCGGAGGCCGAAGGCCGAATTGTCGGTTTCCTTCTCGGTCAAAGATCAACTTCATCCTATGATGCAACGGATATTGCGCTGGTGCAAAACATTGGAGTGGACCCCGCATACCTCCATCACCACATCGGCACTAAGTTAATGCAGTTTTTTACTGAGTGCTGTAAAAAACGCGGTTTGGACTCGATTCATGCAATGGTGCGCAGCCAGGACGACCAGTTGATTCCATTCTTACGGTCGGCGGAGTTTATAGAAGGGAAACTGATCGAATACATAAAACCGTTAAACCGCTAGACGGTGATAAAAACTAAGAGCCGGAAATTGAGGGATATTCACCTTGTGTTCTGAAGTGCAGTATTTGTGCGAATAACCGCAGGGAAAAGCTGAGGCAAAATGCCCTGCAACGATAGCAACACGAAACCCGCTGAAAATAGCGGGTTTTTTATATGGCAGCAGGCTTTGCACGTTATTAACTAAAGAATACGGCAAAGATCGCCGACAATCAATGTAAGGCTCCTGCCTTCTTACTTCAACAATAAAAGAGTAAGAAAGGTTCTGCAAAAGGACACGGGCTCCAAATTTAAATCCTATCAAATGGTAAGGCATGAATATGGAAAGCAATATTAAGAAGATTTATGTTGATGCAAACGGATTAGTGACATTGATCTGTCCAAATTGTGATTTAGTGCAAAAAGAGCAGGCACAAGTATATATGGGTACCAAGGGACCAGTTAAAATTCAATGCAAGTGCGGAAACATTTATGACGTCGAGATTGAATTTAGAGGGTTATTCCGAAAAGAAATAGGACTTGACGGCATATACCTGACTGTATCAAATCCCAAAAACTGGGGAAAAATGATTGTGAAAAATCTGTCCATACAGGGATGCAAATTTGAAACACTGACGGCAAACCTGTTAAATCCGGATGAAGAAATCAATATTGAATTCTATTTAAATAATGCAAAAAACTCTCTGATAAAGAAAAGCGCCGTCGTCCGTTACGTGAACAAAAAATACATCGGCTGCGAGTTTAAAAAACTCCCTGGCGCTTTCGATCCGGATTTAGGGTTCTATCTAATGAAGCTATAAAAAGGGTTTTTTTATTCTTTCCATCACCGTAGATGCACAGGCCATGAAATCCCGTTAATAATAAGCATGAATCTCTTTTCTATCTCTCAATTAATTTAAAAAGCAGAGCCTTTATAGGCGTTTACATAACGTATCAATGGCTTCAAGCGAAGCATCTATATCTTCTTTTGTATTAAAATATCCTATTCCAAAACGAACAGTTCCACGAGATTCTGTCCCGATAGTTTTATGGGTTAATGGAGCACAATGAAGACCTGCTCTAGTCATGATATTAAACTCATCCAGCAGCTTTTGTCCAATAACTGAAGCTTTTTCATTTTTTATATTTAAGGAAATAACAGATGTTTTGTCATAAGCCTTATCTGTTCCATAAATAGTTACCCCTGAAATATTTAATAATTCTTTATACATATAATCTGAAAGTTCCTCTTCATGTTTTCTAATTTTTTCCATTCCTACCGAGAAGATGAACTTAATTCCGGCATTTAAGCCAGCAATACCAATGAGATTGGCCGTACCGCTTTCATATTTATGTGGCATCAATTCAGGTTGCATAAGGCTTTCTGAAGCAGTTCCGGTACCACCGTGTCTAAATGGAGCCAGATTTATTCCCTCTTTAATATACAAAGCACCAATACCTGCAGGACCAAATAAATTTTTATGACCCGGTATTGCAAGTAAATCCACATGATTTTGATTTACGTCTATTTCAATAGCACCAATCGATTGGGAAGCATCCACAAGATATTTGACATCATTTAGGGCAGCTATTTGTCCGATTGTTTCAATATCAACAATAGTTCCTATAACATTAGAGGCATGGGTAGTTGCAATGAGCTTTGTATTGCTTTTTATTTCAGCTTGAATTTCATCTGGATTTACATACCCAAATTTATCAGCATATATAACACTAACTTCTATTAATCCTTCAATTTCCATATATTTTAATGGCCGTAAGACAGAATTATGCTCCAAACTTGTTATTATTACGTGATCACCTTTCTTTAGATACCCTTTTAAGGCAAGGTTTAAAGAATCAGTGGCACTACAAGTAAAAACAATTCTGTAAGGATCTTCCATGTGTATAAGCTTACCAATTAATTCACGTGTTTCTAAAACAACATCTTTTTCTTTATTAGACGTGTTTACACTTCTACCAGGACTTCCAAAATTGTTTCTCATGTATTTTTCAACTGCAATACAAACCTCCTCTGGTTTCGGGGAGGTAGTAGATGAATTATCTAAGTAAATCAAATTATTGACTCCTTATACAAAAGTTAAAAAATAATAGCGATAAATGTTGCAACAACTTGACGCCGAATGACCTCCGGTTCGCAAGAAATACCTTAGAAAAATAAAATTAAAAAATCGGGTGCACCGCGCAACAGTCTCGTCAGCCGCTTTTTCCTTCCCGCGGTGTCTTCATACAGTTTAAATTTGAAGTTAATCTGGTGCATCCGAAGATTTCGAGATTTGAAATCGGTTTGCCATTGCGCCCTAAACTATAACCTTAAAACCTAAGTCCCCGTTATCGAATTTTTCTTTGAAGGCGTCATTAATCCCTTCTAACCACCGGGCTTTTGGCTGTTCAGTTTTGATTAATCTGTCCAAAATAATGAAATCCTTTTCGCCCTTTTCATTTGTGAATTCTAACAACTCAAATCTTGACATTGTTTCCACCCCCTGCCTTAAGTTTTTTATGATTCCCAAAGGCAGGTTTTTCTTATTTTTTTAAACGTTAACATATATGTCTTTTTTATTTTTTACAAGGACTTGCTTAAGCACATTACATGTGCCGGGGAAACCTGCGGCAGAAAGCAATCTGTTCATATTGAGAATTAAAAAAGTATTACAATGAAAATTAATTCCCGAAAATTTCAGGGGGCTTTTTATCGCCCCCTGAATTCATTCAACGTGTTACTCTTATTTGAAGGCAAACCACATTTATTTCTCAAGACGTTTTATCAGTTCTTCTACAAGGTCTCGTCGTTTTTTAAGAAACTCACGAAACTCTCTGTGTCCTATGTCAGTCTTGGCTATTGACCGTTCCAAAACAGGAAGAGCTTCGCTCAGCATTGCAATACTTTCCCGCGTTTCCTCGTCCGTCAATTCAAGGCTCAACTTTGTCTCCAGACGCTTTATCAGTTCATCTACGAAGGCTCGTCGTTTTTTAAGAAACTCACGCCACTGTCTGTGTCCCAAATCTGTTCTTGCTATCGACCATTCCAGCGGCTCGATAACTGCCTTCAGCAACTCACGGGTTTCCGCCGCTTCCTCTTCCGTAAAGTCAATCGTAACCATCATATACCTCCTTTTGCTTCTGAGATGAAAGTTGCTGTTCATTTACCTGATTCCGACAGGCATCCCAACTTTCCATTGTCCATGCACACGATAGCGAACAACCTGTTCCTGATCGCTGTATTCGAAATATTCATGTAAACTCATAACCAAATGAAAACCGCGATGCCGTCTCGCTGTTAACTGGAGTCACTTTTAAAAGATTTAGTCTATTTTGGGGCGGCACGCCACTAAGACCCTTTACTTCTTAAATCACTAACACCCAGTACTAAGACTCCTCGTGCATCGCAGTATTTTCTTTTCATTAATAATTTATCCTGCTTTATACTGTTGTCAAGGGATGCCTGTTTTGTTAAAATAGTAATAATAAATTAATATTTCTGCTTTTTTATTTCAACTTCTTTCAGCATAATTTTTAATTTAATCCCTCTTGACTAAGGGAAAAGCAGGATTATATTAAATTTAACTTAATGGATTGTCATAAAGATGCGTTGTGTGGGGTGTAAGCATAAAAAACTTACATCGTAATCAAAGGTGATTTCCATTAAGGGGCTGTAGAAGGAAAGGCAAGTCAATCTATTTAGATTTGACGAACGCTTTGACAGCAGTTATGAGCACACACATGATTGCAGCGGAAAAGTCGCCTTTCCTTTCTTTATGTACATCTTCCTTTAATCCACATATTGCGTCGTCAAGAAATTTCGGCCAGTCGGGTTCCAGATGATGGACTCCAACAAAATAACGCAGGGGGAAAGAAAAACCATGCCGATGCCGATGTAGCGTCGAAAAGAAGGAATAATGCGCTCCGACAGCTTTACGATCACCATAACCTTGCACCTCTCTTGCTCAAAGGTATGGCTAAAATTTCATTCACTCGAAAACAGATTTCGGTCGCGCAACTCCCAATCATGGTTGCCGTGATACCTTCCTCGTTTTCAAGGTCCCAGGATTCTACATACTCGGCTGGGTCATCAGCTATTTCTTCCAAATGGGTACGAACACCTTGAAGCCATTCGTCCTCGGACTGATACCGATAGGCCATTGCGCCAAGT
This sequence comes from Smithella sp., assembly GCA_039679455.1. GTDB lineage: Bacteria > Desulfobacterota > Syntrophia > Syntrophales > Smithellaceae > MVRV01. The sequence goes on from JBDKUX010000070.1 coordinate 10,256, forward strand.
TCAGCTTTCAACGTATCCGAAACGCGGGCGGCCCGGACGATGACATCCCAGGCCATTTCAGTCAAATCGTCAGTGTCCATGAATACTCTCCCTTGATAACAATCCCTGATCGATCATAGTGACTGGCTCAACCAGAGGTTTTTATCCTCATAGTGGGCCGCGATACTTTGTTCCCCTACCTGGCCGGCGAAGATGGGAAACTCGGCGGTGGAATTGCAGATCATCTTCTTGCCGCGGTCAGTCATGGTGTGGCTCCCTCCTTGGCAATAACATCAAACAGACCGGCCCGCTGGCAGCCTTCAAGGAAGGCCTTTTTTAGAAAATTGCTGTTGGCAACGGGTGATTTCTCGGTCTGTTGTTGCATGGTCGCAACCGAGGCTGCCGGAGCAATGCCGTACGTATCGCGCAAAATGCGAATCTGCTCCAGCCAGTCCTTGGCGTCAGGACCGCAACATTTCGCCTTGTAGTGCTCGTCAATGCCGTAAATTTCTCTCCAGGTTTTTATTTCATCATGGACGGTGTCCGGACCGAAGGTGAGTTGAATGTCGCCGGGGGTAAGGCGGTCGATATCCGGTGTGCCGAGGTCGATGGTGATTTCGATACCGTGGCCAACTGTGGCATAGGGATAGAAGGCCTTACGTCGTCCGGTATTATTGTGCGCAGGATCTTTGCTGAGCTTGAAGCTAAAGTTCACGGACATAATCAATCATGGCTCCGAACTAACTGAGGGCGGCATCAAGCTGTTCTAATGATGTCACAATTTGATTTACCGTTTGCTGATCAAATTCAGGCAAATCAGTTTCGTCGTGCGTACCTTTGTTAAGGTAAGTCCATGGCGGCTGTTGGGCATCGGATCCTAATATAGTTGAGAGTGCGGCTACTATCTGCTCTTTGTTTGGAACGTCTGCTTTTGAGCGATTGAATTTCGATTTTATGTTGTCAGCAAGATATCTCAAATCCCAAGGTTGATTCGGTGCAAACCGAGCCACACTGATAGGTTTGTCTGATTTATCACAATGCTTGCCATAGTGATACCATGCTTTTTCACACAAGTTTTCCAGCCCTCGTCGAGTAGACATTAGCGAATCTCGATATTCTCCTGTACAATAAAGCTCTCGGGCGACCAGCACGTAGTTCTTGGGCCTTTTCAATGAATTCACATGAATATGATACTGGCTATCTCTTGGCGAAAACACATACGACTGAGCATTCTTAGCCGCCTCCTTGCCAATAATCTGGTGCGTCCTGTTGAAAAATTCTTCTCCATGAATAGCAAGTATTATTTGCTTTCCCTTGAAGTAATCATCAATGAATAAAGTTTCACGGATTGCATGGCGATGTTCATCGTCAATTGCATTTACTGGATCATCGAAGATGAGGAGTGGACAGTTTTCTTTAATATTTTTGGCTGTCAATATGGCCAGTCCCATGCAGCGGATGTGACCTTCACTTAGAATATGCAGGGCATCAAAAAAGGTTTTCGGGGCATTTTGGAACGAGATTTCCAGTCGTTCATTCTGGCGGAGGGGCAAACGAACCTCCGCCAGTTGCTCGTATTGCGCATCGCTGCGATTAAATGCATTGTATAGCGTAACAACCATCTTACCTAAATCTGCTACCAATTGAGCCGGAAGACCATTCATATAGGCATCCAATTTCTGGACAAAAGAGGAATAAGCAGCCGCGATTGCCTGATTTTGGACAACGACTACTTCTTCAGCTTTTACATTCGCTATGAGCTGTGTATTTTCGGTATTAAATTTTTCAATCGCCTCCTCGGCCTTTTCAATTGACGTGTCAGCAGTTTCTCTACGCGTTTGCAGCTTGACGATCTTCTCGGCAACATCACGAAGCCGTTTGAGTTCTGTTTGATTTTCAGTGCGCTTTTGATTAGCCTGATCAATCTCTTTATCGGTAGATTCAAGCTGTTTAACCTGAGCTTTAATATGTTGCCAAGGGGTAAATCCATCATCTAACTGCTGATGGAGAGAATTCCACCAAACATTGGTGTCGCTTTCTGCGGGTGAAACTTGAAAAGCGGAGAGCTGATTATCTTGGTCAAAACGAGCACAGCATGTATTGATGATCTGGAAAAGCTCGATCAGCGAATTGCTGATTTTATCTTCCAGCTTTTCAATTTTATCTTGCAGCTCGCTTAAGTGCTGAAGTTTTTTTAGCTCTGCATCGGCTTGCGTAAATGGATTTACTGTCACTTGCGCAAGCGGTGTTTGACAGGCCGGACAAGTTTCAGGGCTAATTGTCTGAATCTGTAAGACAGCCTCATAAAGCTGCTTAAAAGACAATTGCTGACTGGCGTTTGTTAATTCCTGCTGTTTAGAGTTGAATTCACTTAAGTTGGTTTCAATGGATTGTTTTTGCGCTGCTAACGCTGCAATTGTCAGATTACTTTTAGAGGCAATGGGTTGTTTCAGTTCATCATCAAGTTGCTGAATCATGCCTTGATTTTCTTCGGTGCCATTCAACTCGAAAATCATTTGAGAGAAGGTGCAGTTTTCCCGGTATTGTTTGGCCAGTTCCTTTTCTTCTTCATCCAGTTTTTTTAGTTCTTCTGTATTCGTTTTCAGCAGTTCCTGTGAACCAGCTAGCATCTGCCGTTTTTGATTCAATTCCTTCGCCTTGACGCCTTCGAGGTCTATATATCGTCCATCCATGGTGTCCGTAAAATTTCTGACAAATTCCGTGAAGGCATCAAGGCCGAATAAGGTTGAAATCAGTTCGGTTTGTTTGGATGGTATTTGGGCGGCAATACGGGAAAAACTGTCGATTCGGTTCTTTTCTACAAAGCAGAAGCGATACAAAGCTTCGTTTGCAACAATCGGCACATCATTTCCCTGATTATCTATGCCCTTAAGGACTGGTGGTTGATAACTGTCAGTATGCGCATTTTTCAGATAGTCCGGTTGACTGCGGAAGCGTTTGCTTTCCGCTTCAGCTACACTTCCAAGCAAACCGAACTCTAAAGCTTCACAAAAACTGGATTTTCCTGTGCCGTTGGGGCCGTAAATGAGCACTAATAGACTGGCGAGATCAAAAGGTTCCTGCCTGGCAAAGCCACGAAATGGACCGACGAAGAGACTTTTTAATCGAGTGATTGGGCATGCTTGTTCTGTTTCCTGTTCAGGTATGGGTTGAATGTCTGTGCTGATTGATGCCCAATTCGTTTGAGTAAGCTGCACCATTTTTTTGATGCGTTGTCCCTGCGATGTGGAAAGTGGGATCAACGTATCAAAATGATCGAGAACAAGATTTGCAATCTTGCGCACTTCAGCAGCAATATCAGCATGGGTAAGTGTTTGCAGAAAGCGCAGATATTCGGTTCGAATCATTTTCTGCTCCCTTATTCGTGCCTTTCGTGATTTATCTCTTATATGGTTTTCTTAGCTGGTTACAGCTCCCGCAACAGTTCCGCCTCCCCCAGCCGTCTGATCGCCTCTACGGCGGAAACACAGTCAACAATTTTGACGCTGCTGAGTTTCATCAAAGATCTCTTCCGAAAAATGCATCAGACATTGACCCTCTCCTGTTCGATGAAGGGGCGCAGCTCAAGGCGCAGGGCTTTTTCGGAGACCAGATCGATCGGGCAGCCAAGCATGTCCTCCAGGTAAAACTGCACGCCGAAATAGCGTTTGGAAGTGGCCGGTCCGTCGAAGGCCACAATGACATCGACATCGCTGCTACTGGTCGCCGTATCGCGGGCGGTCGAGCCGAACAACGCCAGCCGGATCACGCCGAAACGGGACTGTAACTCGGGCTTGCTTCGGCTCAGCATTTCTAGAGCGCGTTGTCTGTTCATTATTCAACCTCCAAACGGTTGCATTCCTCTATGGATCCGTCATGCGCCCGAAACCGTTGGCCACAAGGGCCATTCACAATGCTTGATGATATAACATCTGCTGTGCGGCATGCAACTCAAAATCAAAGGAAATTCCAACAGGTTTCCATGCGATCCGGCATGTAAGTTACAAGATAGAGAAAAAAATCCGTCCACCAACCGGATGCGGTTAATGGACGGATTTTTCTTTTGTAAATGGTGGAGGCGGCGGGAGTCGAACCCGCGTCCGAAAACCTTCCGCTGCAGCTTCTACGTACGTAGCCTTCGTTTTAGAACCTTCACGCTGGATTGCTCCCTAAGGCCGGATCGTCACCGCGCTAGCCTGTAAGTATTCGCCTCACTCCGCCAGGCAAGAAGTTTGGCTATCCTGTCTTTATGACGTTCTAGTCCACCCGACAGGCAAAGCGGGTAGAACGTTAGCCGTCTAAGCGGCTAATGCGTAATCGTAGTTGTCTGCGATTATATGTTTCCTACCTGTTTAACGAGGCCTGTAGGAACCTCGGTACGCAACTACAACTTCAATTGTCCCCGTCGAAACCGTGACGCCCCCATAATTTTATTTATTTCTTCTTAAATATATTTAGTTAATGTGCATTTGTCAAAGAAAAGAAATTTAACGCCTATTACCACTTATTGAACACGTGTTCCTTTTCTAAATTTTTATCAATTTTGATTTAAAATCACGTGAAAGCGTACGGCGCTCTTCGCGCTCTTTAATGTCTTGGCGGCGGTCGTACACTTTTTTGCCTTTACCGATGCCGAATTCCACCTTTACTTTACCGTTTTTAAAATAAAGTTTCAGCGGCACCAGCGACAGCCCCTTCTCCCGCGATTTGCCGTAAAGTTTTTTGATTTCTCTTTTATGCAGCAGGAGTTTACGCGTCCGCAGCGGATTGTGGTTAAAGCGGTTGCCGTGGTCGTAATGGCCGATGTGCATTTCCCGTAAATATACTTCGTCGTCTTTGACCACAACGTAGCTGTCTTTTAAATTCGCTTTGCCGCTCCGCAGCGCCTTGACTTCCGTGCCGGTCAGAACCAGCCCCGCCTCGTAGGTATCGCCGATTTCATAATTTATGCGCGCCGTCTTGTTGGACGCGATCAGTTTTTGTGCTGTGTCTTCTTTTGCCATTGTTTAATTCTACATCAAAATCTGTTTAAAGCCATTCATTTTTTTGGCGGTGACAGCAAATAATCCGGTTTAACATGGCTCATGGCCGTGAAAATATTATGGCGAATGTCTTTGTTTTCGCGCTCCAGATCGTTTAAAAGCTTTTTGATGTAAATCCGCCGTGAATTTTCGCTGGACGGGCATGCATTTTTCACCGCCGGAAATTGCCGCTCACGGCTGTATTTCTTGATTAATTCTTCCCGTAGGTAGGCCAGTGGCCGGATAATATGCAACTTTCCATCGAATATGCTTTGCGTCGGCATCATTGTGCTGATTTCCCGGCCATAAAACATATTGATGAGCAGGGTTTCAATGATATCGTCTTGATGGTGCGCAAAAGCAATCTTGTTGCACCCTTCCTGCTCGGCTATCTCAAATATTCTTTTACGCCGCAGCCGTGAACACAAAAAGCAGGGATTTTTTTTATTGTACTCGCTGTGCGCCAGCAAGCCAATGTCCGTTTTCTCCAGCACATAGGGGTAATTATTCTGCTGCAAATATTTTTCCAATTGATTATACGCAATATAGTCCGGATCGAAACCCATATCGACATTGACAGCAATAAAAGAAAAACCGGGCACAAAGATCATCGGGGAATCCAGCAAATCCAGCAGGACAAAGCTATCCGCGCCGCCGGAAACGCCGATCAATAACCGATCGCCTTCCTTGATCATATTAAAATCCAGCACCGCCTTTTCCAGCCACTTTTTTAAGTGCAGAAAAAGTTTTGTGTTTTTCTCTTTTTTAACGTCGCAGGTCTGCATATGGTATAAAATAGTTCCTTTAGTTCAAAAACGTTTTCTCTTTATCTGAGTTTTACCGGGGAATCAAGAAAGACTAATTTTTATTTGAAACTGGAATTATATTATCGACTTGAAATACGACGGTCTCTCTGCTATAGAGGCAAAAAAAAATCAGGAGAAGATTATGCCGGAAATTATTAATATTCACGCGCGGGAAATTCTGGATTCCCGCGGAAACCCGACCGTCGAAGCGGAAGTCAGCACAATATCAGGATTTACAGGACGGGCCGCCGTTCCCTCCGGCGCTTCCACCGGTGAACATGAAATGCTGGAACTCCGTGACGGCAATAAAAAACGATACAACGGTAAAGGCGTACAAAATGCCGTCAATAATATTCTGCATAAAATCGGGCCGGAAATAGTCGGTATGGATTGCCGCAGACAGCGCGATATCGACTATGCGATGATCGAACTCGACGGCACCCCCAATAAGGGAAAGCTCGGCGCCAATGCAATACTCGCCGTATCGATGGCAGCGGCAAAAGTTGCGGCGGAAATCTCCGGATTGCCGCTTTACAGATACCTGGGCGGCGTCAATGCCAAAGATCTGCCTGTTCCCATGGCCAATATTTTAAACGGCGGCCAGCATGCCGACAACAATGTCGACATTCAGGAATTTATGATCATGCCGGTGGGGGCACCTAATTTCAAGGAAGGCATTCGCATGAATGCGGAAGTTTTCCATACTCTGAAATCCGTTCTTAAAGCCAAAGGATACAACACGGCAGTGGGCGATGAAGGCGGATTTGCCCCCAACTTGCAATCCAATGAAGAAGCGCTTAGCGTAATTATGACCGCCATCGAAAAAGCAAATTACAAACCGGGTCAGGATATCATGATTGCCCTTGATGCTGCGGCCAGCTCCTTCTACTCCAAAGGCAAGTATGTTCTGGCGGCGGAGAAAAATCCCCAGAAATCGGCGGAGGAAATGGTTAAATTTTATGCCGATCTCGTGGCGAAATATCCTATTATTTCTATTGAAGACGGGCTGGCAGAAGATGACTGGGCTGGCTGGAAGATGCTGACCGATGCTTTGGGCGACAAAGTGCAGATTGTCGGCGACGACCTTTTTGTAACCAATGTCAACCGCCTGGAAAAGGGCATTGGCCTGGGCATTGCCAACTCCATTTTAATCAAACTCAATCAGATCGGCACGCTTACCGAAACTCTGGATACTATTGAACGGGCCAAAGAAGCCAATTACACCTGCGTGGTCTCGCACCGCTCCGGTGAAACCGAAGATACCTTCATGGCCGATATCAGCGTAGCCACCAACTGCGGTCAGATTAAAACCGGTTCGCTCTCCCGTTCGGAAAGACTTGCCAAATACAATCAACTCTTAAGAATTGAAGAAGAGTTGGGCGACGCCGGCAACTACCGCGGCCGAAATGCGTTTTACAGCATAAAGCAGGAAGCAAAAGAAGCAAAAGCGGCGAAGACGGCAAAAAAGAAATAATAAATATTAGAACAAGGGGTTGCAACCCCTTGTTCTTCCCCTGAAGTAACGCTTCCAGGGCTTTCTTATTTACAGAAATTTAAAAAGGCGGCGGCGCAGAACTTCCATCTCAGCTCTGTTCTCCGTAAGTTTGTAGGTAACTTCGTTCTTTTCGCCTTTTTCTTCCTCAACTGCAGTGCTGATAATGTCCGCGTCCTTCAAGAACAGGATTACATTTGTATAATTGGATTGCGAAAGAGATTCCGCCCGAAGAACTTCTCCCTTGCTGTACATTCTGTCACCCAATGCCCGGATTTTCTTTAACCAGTCCTTTTCCGTAAGGCGGGTCTTTTTCAGATAAAGGCAGCTGCGCAAAACAATCCATGATGATTCCAGGTAATTATGAATCAATCCGGCAAATGATTTGAGTTTTATCTTACCTTTTCCTTTTACTTCAATCCAGACCAGCCCATCCCGTTCAAACGGCGCGATCATTTTCCGGTTATGCAAATAGGCCAGCACATCGTTGACTTCATCAACATCATCTTTGCGCTCATCAAAAATAAATTCATTCCATAGAAGTCGCTTCAGAAATTTATAATCACCCATTATACGGGTCAGCGACATAACATCATCTTCATCGCTGTTTACCATAGACGTGGCGACAAAACACAGAGGGATAAAAAAATGTAAAATGTTATTTTTGTAATATTCCAGGTTGAGCCGTTTGTCGTCTTCCAGCGAATAAACAACTTCCTGCATTTCTTCCACTTCATCTTCCTCTGCTTCAATTTTTGAAATTATACCGGACGAAGCGAAAATATTGAGAGCATCGGCAATGGCCCTTTTCTGATTAGCAAAAGTTACGGCAAACTTAATTTCCTTGGTAAACAAATATTCATAAAATTCATTGAGAACATCGGTTAAATCTTCGTGTGAGATGCCGCGGCGATCATGACTGAGAAGGCCGCAAGCCACCATGGAAAAAGGTGTAACAATGGAAACTTTGTTAATTTCCAGAACTATTTCATAACCGATCTTCCGATACAGACTCTGTCTTTCTTCCAGGTTCATCCGGCTTACCTGCTTTTCTCTTTGTTCCAGATAATCTTTCATGATAATTGGTTCGCCGATATTGATGTATACCCGGCCAAAGCGTTTGCGTAAAATTTTACTGCTCTTAATCATGTCCGCTGTGTTTTCCTGGACTTTGGGGATTCCGGCAAGTTCCTTCAGGTATGATTTTTCCTCGATTACCCGGTCATACCCGATATAAATGGGAATAGCGGCCAGGTTGTCACAGTACTTTTCCTCATAGGCCTGCAAGACCATGGAAAGAAGACCGTACCTTGGCATTACCATTTTACCGGTGCGGCTTCGACCGCCTTCGATAAAGAATTCCAGAGGCAAACCTTCCCGTAAAAGAGTGGCGACGTATTTGGCGAACACTTTTCCATAAACTATGTTGCCCCGGAAACTGCGCCTCAGGAAAAAAGCGCCGGATTTGCGAAACACATAACCCATGGGGAAAAAAGACATATTGTTTCCCGCTGCAACAAACGGCAGCTGAATATTATTTTTATAAAACACGTACGACAGCAGCAGATAATCAATATGACTTCTATGGCAGGGAATAATTACGAAAGGCATCTTTCTGGAAATGGTTCTGATTTTGGCAAGGCCTTCCATATCCAGCAATACGCCGTCATAGACGGTATTCCAGAGCCAGGTCAGCAACTTGTCCCAGAGCTCGACAAACATTTCGTTGTAATCAGCGGCTATTTCATACAGATAGCGGCGGGCATCCTTTTTCACTGAAGCCTGTTCCTTCTTTTCTTTCGCTGCGTACTCGTCAATAAACTGATTGACCGTCGCATCACTTAAGACCATGCTGATCAGTTCCGCCCGCGACTTTAAAACGGGCCCCACTATACTCGTCTTTTCTTCTTCTATACGGTCGATCAATTCCCCCCGCAGATCACGGAGCATTGTCCTTTCAGAAAGGTCTTTATTTTCACTTAAATAATGGATCAGGTTGACCGGCTCCGCCGGAACAATAAAGGCTTTGTTGGAGTAGCGCATAAAAGTGATCAGGCGACGCAGAGGCCCCGTATGCTCCGATTGGCCGAAGAGGATGTTGATCAAACTTTCCTTTTCCTTTTCCCGGCGGCGGCCGTAAGCTACCATTACAGGCACTATAAAAATCGGGAAATCAACTTGCTGTTGAACCTTGATGAGGGCGGAAACAGCATCATCGGATGAACTGTTTTCGATAAATTCAGATTCTCCCAGGTGAAAAATTATACTTTTTTTACGGACAACCTGCCGTTCCAGAAAAGCGATGTTATCGAAATGAGCCTTTTTGGTTTTTCCCAATTTCCGCAAAAATGAAGACCAGAAAAATTTTAACATCATTGGCAGCGGCTGCCAGAATGTCATATACATTCCATGGCAATACAACGGCTTCGGCAAATAGTTCCGACCTGCCAGTTCATGAACAATAATGCTGTTAAGTTTGCTTTCCTGTTTAATTGCGTAAACGACAAGGCCTTCTGCGGCGAGCGTTTTTATTTTTTCTACATATTCATCAGGAATTGATACGCGGGAAAGAAATGTTTTGGCCAGTTGAAATCTTAAAAAATCCTGCCGGTCATAAAGGCAACCGGAATAATATTCTTCATCTTTTTCTTGTGAGTCTGACTTGTTTTCTTTCAACATTATTCGGCATTCAGCTCCGATGCAAATTATTCCATTTCCAAATCAATGATGATACCGCGGCGGCTAGGAGGAGGCGACGAGGCGTGGTTCGACAAGCTCACCATGATTGACTGTCAGCTTTAAGCCTGTCCTGAGCCTGCCGAAGGGCCAACAAAAGTAGTGCTTGATTTGGAAATGGAATTACATGGCCAGCCGGTGTTCAATAACTATTTTGCTCACATTCCTGAAAGCAAAAATCAATCTTCTTCTTTTTGAAATTCGTTGGGAAAATGTTGTGTCATATAATCCTGCAAGTAAGCGCGTACATCTGATGCAACACTAAAAGACATGGCTTTTTCCAGCACAAATTTTGCTTCAGCAAGAGTTGACGACCTTATAATTCTCTTGATGCGGGGAATATCCAGGTGGTTCATGCTCAACTCATCCAGTTCCATACCAAGAAGAATCAGGGAGCATAAAGGATCACCCGCCATTTCTCCGCACATGGCGACCCGAATATTTGCCTTATGAGCTTCATCAGCCACTCTCTTTAGAAGCCTTAAAACCGCCGGATGCAACGGTTCGTATAAATACGTCAAATGCTCGTTGGAACGGTCAATAGCCAAAGCGTATTGAATCAAATCATTTGTCCCGATGCTGAAAAAATCAACCTCCTGCGCCAGTTTATCGGCAATTACAACTGCGGAAGGCACTTCGATCATTGCACCTATTTCCATTTCTTGCGCAATTTTTACACCTTCGGCTACAAGTTCATCTCTTGTTTCGCGCAGCAGCTGTTTTGCTTTTATAATTTCCTCAACTCCGGAGATCATCGGGAAAAGAATTTTAACTTTTCCCATGGCGCTAGCGCGCCAGATGGCTCTCAATTGCGTTTTGAAAAGATCAACTTCCCTCAAACAAAAACGAATCGCCCGCAGTCCCATTTGCGGGTTTAGTTCTTTGAGCGGCTGTTGATTGGAAGGGAATTTATCCCCCCCAAGATCAAAAGTTCTGATGGTTGACCAGTTCAATTCTTTAGATTCCATAACCTGGCGGTAATTATTGAAATGGTCTTCTTCAGTCGGTAGTTTCTCGCTGGTTATATAAATAAATTCCGTGCGATACAGGCCGACATGTTCCGCACCATGCGTAATCGCCATTGGTATTTCTTCAACAAACTCGATATTTCCGCCAATTTCCACACGATAATTATCTTTCGTTACAGCCGGAAGCTTTGCATATTTGAGATATTCTTCTTGCGTGGCGGCATAATGTAATTTTTTTTCCTCATACCTTTTGAGCATTTCCGGATGGGGATTCACTATTACCAGTCCCGTTGTACCATCAACAATGACATTATCCGTGGTGTGCACCATTCGTGTGATGTTATCCAATCCCGCTACAGCCGGTATTTCCATGGAACGGGCAACAATCGCCGTATGCGACGTCCGGCCGCCAAAATCAGTCGCAAATCCCATTACCTTTTCCATTTTCAGTTGAGCGGTATCGGCCGGAGAAATATCCTGTGCAATAACAATAACATCGTCACCCAATTCCCAGATGGTTTCTCTTTTTTTGCCTGAAAGGTTTCTCAATACCCTTTGAGTGACATATTCAATGTCACTGATGCGTCCGCGGATGTATGTATCTTCAACGTCGGCAAAAATTTTTTTATACCGGTCAAGCACCAACCGCACCGCCCATTCAGCATTTATTCCCAGGCGGCGGATGTATTTTATCGTCCGGTTAATAAAATTTTTATCATTAAGCATTAAGATATGAACATCGATGACATAGAGGGGCTCGTTGATTTTTGTGGCTTTGAGGTCATTCTGAATTTTCAACAGCTGATGTTCCGACTCTTTGACGGCATCCTTAAATCGTTTAATTTCTATGGGTATAAGCGAAGCATCATTGAGCTTGTAAAAAGAAAGCTGAATATCCACTGGGTCGAAAAGATAGGCTTTACCGGTAACAATGCCCGGAGAAACACCTATGCCTTTAAGAACATATGTTTTCTTCCCATGGTCAGCACTCATTTTTTTCTAATCTTCTCCAAATTTATTTTCAATTAATGTTCCCAATGCCTTCATTGCTTCAGCCATATCAGGTCCCTCGATCCTGATTGTTAATTTCCCTTTATAGGGACAGGCCATAGTGAGTAATCCCAGAATGCTCTTTCCGTTGACTGTCTGCCCGTTGCACTCTATGTAAATATCTGATTTAAATTGCTGTGCAATTTTTACAAAAGCTGCCGCAGGTCTGGCATGCAGTCCCAATTTATTCTTCAACTCAAATGTTTTAATTTCTGCCAATTTAAAATACTTTCGGTGATGTCAGAAGAATTACAGCCATAGTAAAACCCAATTTCTCATTTTTGGGGAAATTGAGTGTTGCGTGGATAAAAAAGACGTAAATATTTTTTAACCAATGCTAACTTCTTTACTTTTTACGGCATAAAAACATTAAATAACTTAATTTTTGCAGTAGCATAAAACACCGGCGAAGTCAATTCAATCACAAGGAGCATATGGACATTTCATGATTTATATTTACATCAGACAAACAATCATAGTGATAGTTGTTAAACTAACGATTTCCTATAATTTATCTTTCGGAAGATTTCAATTTTTCTTGACAAGAGTTTTCTTTGTTGTTAAGGACACGCCGGTTTTCATAATAAATTAATAGTATAAGTGGAAATCTTTCATCCATTTTTTTCCGCGGAGCGTTTATGCCTATCGATAACAAATGGAGAAATTAACGTAGGGGGATAGTCTAAATGATTTGTCAAACTGTTAAATCAGGATCAGAATGCGCTTTTATGAGCAAGAAAGGCTGTGGTTTTTTTGGCGGCAGCTGTCATGCAATTGTTGACAAATGCAATGATTGCGGCAAGATATTTGAGTATGAATCTGCTAAATACTGCAAGGTTTATCCGGATCCGGCAAGCAAGTGGCTCAACGGCAGATGCCCGACGGCAACACATGTTAAACTGGAAGTTAAAGAAACAACTCAAAAAATAAATCCGCTCAAAGCTTCCAAGAGAGCAAACAAAAAGTAGTTTTCGATCCTGGAAATCTTTGTTATTTAAAGCAGAGCATGAATTTTTAAAAAAGCAATTTAGATCCAATGTAAAAAGCCGACTGTGATCAGTCGGCTTTTTACATTTTTATATTCTTGATGATTTCAGCTGATTATATCTTTTATTTGCAGCAGTTCGTGTTTAATTAAAAGCAGCTTTTCTCTATCACTTGCTTTTGCATCCGGTTCGCTACCTCCCCGCATTTTGGAGAGTTGTTTTTTTGCTCCATCGATGGTAAAACGTTGCGAATATAACAAATCCCTGATTATCAACAATTCCTGTACGTCTTTTTTTCGATAGAGACGTTGGGCGGATTTTGTGCGCGTAGGATTTACTGATCTGAACTCCGTCTCCCAGTATCGAATAACATAGGACTCGACATTCAGAATTTTACTTACTTCTCCAATACGGAAATAGGCCTTTTCGGGAATTACCGTTTCCATAAAATTCCTAAATCCTTATTGCACCTCCCCTCCGTATCAACTTTAAAAACTCTCACTTGAGAAATATGCTGTTTTACCGGCCTCGTTTCCTATTCAACTTAGACAGACTTGTAGACTTATAAGTTCAACTGGAAACCGGCAAAAGATTTTCTAAAGCACGGAGGAATCTGAGCCCGCTAGTTTAGAGCTTTCCGCAATACCTGAGAGGATTTAAACGTTAAAACCCTCCGGGCAGTAATGGATATTTCCTGGCCGGTCTGGGGATTACGGCCGCGGCGCTCTCTTTTTTCTTTTACAACGAAATTACCAAAACCGGAAATTTTTACTTTATCGCCCTGGGCAAGGCTGTCTTTAATTATATCAAATACAGATTCAACTATATCTGCGGATTCTTTTTTAGAAAAACCAAGTTTCTCATAAACATTTTGAATAATATCAATTTTTGTCATTTCATTTCCTCCGTTTTAGCTTATCAGAACTATTAGCTTCTTACTCTTGCCCCAGTTAAGTCAATGGTTTTGCGTACAATCTTTTCATGAACATCATTTACTTCCAGATCGGTTAATGTTTTGTCCGGCGAGCGATAAGAAAACCGCAAGCCCAAACTTTTCGTTCCTTCAGTAAGACCTTTACCTGCGTATATATCAAAAATACCAACATTTTCAAGCAAATCTTCTTTCTGGCGCAAAACAATATTCAACATATGATCTGCCTGTACGTTTGAATCGACAACGAAAGCCACATCCCGTGTAACTGCCGGATATTTGGATACTTCTTTATACGTTACGTCTCCGGCAATATGGTTTACCAACATATCCAGATTGATTTCAAAAACATACGAGTTTACTTTTAAATCCATTCTATCTTTAACATCGGGATGAACTTCGCCCAAATAGCCTACCTTGCTGTCATTTAAATAAATATTGGCGGATTTTCCCGGATGTAAAAACGGTTCAGGATTTTCTGCAATATAACGACCATTACCTGTTTTCAAATCGAAGAATAGATTATCGACACAGCCTTTGACATCATAAAAATCGACATTTAGCCTATAGTTCCATAAATCTTCGCCGATTGTCCCGGATAAAAGCCCAGCCAGAACGTTCCTTTCTTCAGGCAGTTTACCTGCACCGCAGTTGAGGAATATTCGCCCCATTTCAAAAAGCTTCAGGTTAAAGCAGCCATTATTTGCATTTTTCTTCAAGGAATCCAGCAGGGCAAAAATCATTGTTGTCCGCATTATTGATTGATCTTCCACTAATGGATTCTTAATGTGAACCAAACGGCGTCTTTCGTCGTTTTCATTCAGGCCCAGATAATCAACCGACTGCGGGGTAATAAAGCTGTAATTGATTACTTCATTATAGCCGTTTCCTGTCAATACAGTGCGAATTCTTTCTTCCAGATTCAAACGGGGAATAGCGACCATTTCCGTAACAGCAACATCCGGCAGTGTAAAAGGCACGCGGTCGTAGCCGTAAAGTCTGGCAACTTCTTCGATCAAATCTATTTCTCTCGTAATATCGACCCGATACGTAGGAGGAGTAACTAAATACCTTCCGGTTTCGGTCTCTTTGACATCCATACCGATGCTCTGCAAAATTCTGATCACATCGGCACTTTCAATGGCCGTACCTATTATGGCATTAATCTGGCTGAGCCCCAAGTGAATATTCGTCACCGCAGGAACTTTTGCCGGATATTCGTCAATATAGTTTTTACAAACTTTGCCGCCGGAAAGATCGGCGATTAACTGGGCTGCACGATTTAACGCAGCGAGCACGCCTTCCGGATCGATTCCTCTTTCAAAGCGGAAAGCCGCATCAGTAGGCATAGCCAGTCTTCTTG
>JBDKUX010000071.1:0-96003 GCA_039679455.1 Smithella sp.
GAAGTGGCCAAGGTGGCAGCAGCCTGAGTTGCCTCCGTGTATAACTTTAGCTGACGTTCGAGGAATGGCTTGGTTGCTTCGATACGACGTGTTTCCTCTTGAGCGTGTTGGCTCGCAACGAACTGAATAACGCCCCACGCGAAAGCGACAACGGCGCCCAGCAAGGACAGCGCTTTGACCCACTGATCAATATTGGCAGGAAATCGCATACACTACCTCGTATGAAGCCTGAAGGTAAAAGAATGACCACCATACTGGAACCACTTATTATACAACTTTTTGACTATGAAAAAGCTCCCAGCTTTTTGCTATCTTTATTCTAAAGGCGACTTATCTTAGTCACCATAGAATATTTAGTTTGAAATTAGACATTTAGCTACAAAAACACCATATATCGATAAATTTATTTTACTATATCAAAAGGGTGTAGACATTTTCCCGGCTCTCGATAGATGCTATGAAAGATCGTCACCAAAATCTCCTTCAAATAACTTTGTTCGCCTTATCTTTCTTCAACCACTCGATCAGATTGGTTTCACGTTGTTTTTTAATTTCGTTCAATTTGTCGTCCGTCCATTCATAGATACCGCGCGTTGTCTTGGCACCTAAAGTGCCCTTATCCATTGCCATTTGTAAAAGCGATGGAATTTCCGGGTTGTTACAAAGATCATGTCCCAGATAACGGGCAATGTTATAAAAAATATCCAACCCACCAAGATCGGCGCTCTCCAGCGGACCGGTAATTCCCAGACGGCGTCCCATGCCGAACTTCATGGCCGCATCAACAGCATCCGGTGTCGCAATACCGGTTTCCACAATGTACAGGGCTTCCCGGAGCAACGCCAGTTGCAGCCTGTTGCCGATAAAGCCAAGCGCCTCATGGTTTAGAGCAACCGGTTTTTTGCCGATTTTCTCCATCAATTGCCACGTTAACTGAACTGTTTCGCTGGAGGTGCTTCTACCTGGAACAACCTCCACCAAAGGTATCAAATGGGGTGGATTCCAGAAATGGGCAACAACAAATCTATCTTTATACTTTAGAACCTCGGCAATGTCGGTTGGACAGAGGGTTGATGTATTCGTGGCGAAAATCGTCTCGGGACTGCAGAGTTTTTCCATTTTAGTAAATATCCGCCTTTTTACCTCGAGATCCTCGGCGACGGATTCTATGACAAAGTCGGCGTCTATCGCCGCATCTTCCAGGTTTGTTACTCCTTTTATCCTGGCGAGGATGTCCGGAATGCTTGAGTTTTCCAGAAGATTATTTTCACGATACAATTCCAGAGCGGACCGGATATTTTTAAAACCGCGTTCGATACTTGCATCCGACCGGCCGAACATGCGTACCTTAAAACCGGCTAAAGCGAACGTCAGCGCGGTTCCAAAACCCATTGTACCGGTTCCCAGATTGCAAATGTTTTCGATTTTCTCTACCTGCATAGTTGCCACCGCCTCTAATAAATTTGTTGGCCGTTGAAAAATTCATATTTCGCAGCTCTGTTTTCTCGCAAAAGAAATTACCCGATGAGTCATGGCAAATCCCGCAACAATCTCATGAGGGTGTCTTTCGTGGTATTGACGGGAATGTCAAACTTATCGGCATACCTGATAATGGTGCCGCCGAGTAAATCCCATTCGCTTTGCCTTCCTTTTAACTCAACATCTCTTTGAAACGATGTCTTTGTTTCAAAAGGAAACTGACTCGCTTTTGAGAACGTATTTTCAACAATATCAAGCGGAAGATTTATTTTAAGGGCACTCGCGATTGATAAAGTTTCTCGCATGATGTCTTTGACGAGAATGCTAAGTTTCTCGTCGCATACTATTTCGCCGATTGTTTTATTGTAGGTCGCCGTCACCAATGCAAAAGAGGCGATAAAAATATATTTCGTCCATATTTCGGTATTTACATCTTCAAAAAAAGTAATCGGTATATCTGCATTTTTAAACAAGTTCATCAGGTTATCAGGATAAAACTCCGGATATTGCGGATCTTTTCCGATTGCTATCTGACCGCTCCCGCCGGTCTGAAAAACTACACCGGGAGATTCTATGTGGGCGCTCAAATACAGGCAGGATGGCAGAATAAATCCCTCTCTGACATTCCGTCGCAATCGCTCATAAATATCAGCACCATTTAACAGCGGCAGGATTACGGAGTTTTTATCCGTAATTTTGGTCAGTTCCCTGGTGGCGTTATCCAGGTCATAACCCTTAACCGAGACGACGACAAGATCAAAAACAGGCAAATCATCGACGGTTTCCGAACACAAATAAGGTCTGACAAGAATTTCTTCTCTTCCTCCGTCTTTTTTCAAGAGCAGGCCGTTTTTAAAGATGGCGTCTTTATGTCCGCCCCTGGCAATAAAATATGTGTTGCCGGAGCACGTTTCATTCACGTACTTTGTCAAGAGTGCTCCATAATAGCCGCCTACTCCTCCAACGCCAAAAAAACATATGTTCATTTTGATCCTCGCCGATAATCTTGCTTATTTTCGTTCATAACAATTTTTACAATGATTAGTAATAATGCCTTAATAGATAACAGAATTACCCGGCAAGAGCCAAAGAGATTTTACAACAGCATGTATTTTCTTAACATGGTAAAAAATTTCAAGCATAATAAATCATTTTGAGACAGTGACCTGCATCACCATAAGCACACATCTTGGCATCTATAACTTATGGGTATAAAAAAATATATTCCTTAAATATATGGTATTCCGGCAATAATATAAGTATTTGTAAAAACAATAAAACACAGGAGGATAGGGGAAATGATTGCGCTAAGAAAGATCTGTCTTTTTTTAATGCTCACGGTTCTTTTAACAGTGGGCGTCGGAAATGTGGCTGCTGCTCCTCAGGTAAAAGGGAGTGTCGGAGAAGTAAAGCTTGTGGGTGATCCCTATAATGAAACAGATTTCGGACGATCTGTGGCAATAGAAGGAGATCTCGTTGCAGTAGGTGTCGGCGCTGATGGGGACAATGGTGCGGTTTATCTGTACAAGCGCAATGGCCAAAACTACATACTGGAAGCAAAGCTGGAATGCCCGGATGATCCAACAGGAGCCGAATTTGGAAGGAGCGTCGCCATAAAGGGTAATATGGTAATCGTTGGAGCACGCTTTGCACAAGTCGCTGATACGGATAACGATGGAGACATCGATGAGCAGGACGCCGATGCCGGTGCTGTTTACATATTCAAAAAATACGGCAGCAAATGGCATATGGAGCAGAAGATTATTCCACCCTATCCGCAGCCTAAGAGCAATTTTGGCCGCGCACTCGCCGTTCAGGGTGATATCTTGATTGTGACGGCAAGAAAATATGACTCCGATTCTGAAAACGATGGGACTGCCTACGCATATATTTTCCGGCATGGCCTTTGGACGTATCAGACAGAGATCGTCCCCGATTTCGAACCCGCCGACGAAGCCTATTTCGGACAATCGGTGGCTTTGCAGGGAAATCTGATGGCAATAGGCGCCCGCAATGACAATCCGAATAAAGCAGGCTCTCTCTATGTTTTCCGTCAAACCTCGACCGGTTGGAACCAGATTGCCAGGCTGACGCCAAAGGACGGAGAAAAAAATGATCAGTATGGATTTTCTGTTGCAATAGCCGGCAATACAATTGCAGTGGGTGCCAGGCGAGCTGATCTTGATAAGGGGACCAAACTAGAGACAGATGAGGGTGCGGCCTATGTCTATTCCGTAAAAGGGAATATCGTTGAGCTGGTGACCATGCTAACTGCAAGTGATGCCAAAGCCGGCGATGAATTCGGTCAGTCAATAGCCATGGCGGGAGATGTCATTGCCGTGGGCGCACCGAAGACTGACATTGACCAAAATGCTGATCAGGGAGCCGTTTATCTCTTTCGCCGGATGGGAAACCGGTGGATAGAGGTTAACAAGGTAACGTCATCTGATGGGGCAGCCGGCGACGGTTTTGGGTATTCTTTGGCAGCTTTCGGAAATCATATGGTTTCGGGAGCCCACTTCGCCGATGTAAACGGTTCACAACAAGCAGGGGCTGCTTACGTGATTCCACTGAAACCATGAATTTATCGAGCAATTGGCAGCAGGCAAAAGGTTCGTTCAAAATAATAAAGGCAGGACCTTATTCAGATCCTGCCTTTATCTCTATTTTCATTGAATATGACCGAAAATTCAACGGCGGTTTCAAGCCGTTGAATTATTCGGCAAAACAGGCACTTGAATCTGCATTCCACAATCATGTGGATAATTTTGTGGATAACCATGTTGATAAGCTTTGCAAGTGCGCAATTATTGCACCTTTAGACCGGATTGCCCAAGGTTTACGCAATCGATAATGATAAATATATCAATTACTTATAAATATATTCTTTAATCACCAGAACTTATGGCAGAAAGCATACAAGTTATAAACATTAGTGAAATAATGTGCTTATCACTATTGATGGCCTCGTAAAAAGGCCGGATGCTGCGTTGCGCTTCATCCCTCCCCGGCCTTCGCCGGGACAGGCTACCTGCGGCGTACGCTAAGTACGCCGCATTCCTCGGTATTCGCGCGCCTTGCCTGCAACCTCGCGTGCCCTTCAGGGTATTTTACGAGGTCGTCTGAGAATTGTTAATTTCATGATTTTTTACGAGTTCATCACTATTAATTGTTTGATATTTTTATAATTTAAAAAGACAGTCAAGTAATTACAGACTCACATTTCGCCTGCTCTTTCCTCCTTGACGCCGCAGGGTTTTTCGCCTATTCTCCGCCAAACTAATTATTGTATTCCGGCAAAGGCAACAAAGGTTTATGAAAAAGTATTTCACGGATTTGATTCTGGTGGCAAAACAAACAACAAATGAGTAAAAAAATCCTTTTAATAAATCCTTGGATTTATGACTTTGCCGCCTACGATTTCTGGCTGAAACCGCTGGGACTTTTATCTCTTGGCTCTCTACTACGCCGGAATAATCATGAAGTTAATTTCATCGATTGTCTTGATCCTTATCATCCCGCCATGACTGCTACGGCCAAAAAGCCGCAACGCCATGCTTACGGCGACGGTAAATTCTTCAGGGAGATTATAGAAAAACCGGACAATCTACAGATAATATCAAGGAATTATTGCCGCTATGGAATAACACCGGATATTTTCCGCGAGGAGCTTAGCTCGCATCAGGATGCCGATATCGTTTTGGTCACGTCGCTCATGACCTACTGGTATCCCGGGGTTGTCGAGGCAATAAAAATAATCCGAGAATTGTTGCCTCAGGTTCCCGTTGTCCTGGGGGGCAAATACGCAACTTTGTGCTCTGAACACGCCGTAAAATTTTCCGGCGCTGATTATATTATTCGCGGCGCGGGAGAAGAACAGATTTTCCGGCTGCTGAATGATCTATTCGCCGAAAAGCAATCTTTCGAGCCGGGTATGGAAGATCTTGATGCTCTGCCCTACCCTGCGCTGGATTTAGTCCGCAAACTGGAACAGGCGCCGATTATGACCTCCCGCGGCTGTCCGTTTACCTGTAGTTACTGCGCGTCCCATATCTTTAACGATAAGTTTCGGCGACGTGATCCGCTGAAAGTTGTTGATGAGATTGAGTACTGGCAAAAGAATTTCGGCGTGAAAAACTTTACTTTTTACGATGACGCCCTGCTTGTCAATTCTTCAAAAATGATTATGGTAATACTTCGCGAAGTTAAAAAAAGAAATTTATCCTGCAATTTCCACTGCCCCAACGGTTTGCATTTGCGGGAAATAAACGAAGAGCTGAGTCGATTGATGTTTGATTCCGGGTTTAAGACCATCCGCTTCGGCTTTGAAACATCTGATCGAGAACGGCAGATTGAAACCGGCGGAAAAGTTAAAAACGAGGAACTGAAGCGGGCCGTACGTCTTTTGAAAGACGCCGGGTTTAAGTCCAATGACATTGGAGTATATTTACTGTGCGGTCTTCCCGGCCAAAGAGCGGCGGAAGTAAGAGACAGCATTGAATTCGTGTGGGAATGCGGCGCGAAACCGATTCTGGCCGAATACTCTCCTATTCCCGGCACAGAAATGTGGGACGAAGCTGTGGCATTATCACCCTTTGACATTCAGAAAGAACCGCTATATCATAACAACTCATTGCTTCCGTGCCGGAACAATGATTTCAGCGTTGCGGTTTATGATGAATTAAAGAAATTGTTGCGGAAGAATAAATTGGAATAATTATGTCGGTTTTGACCTGGATAAAATATTTTGCAGTCTTTTTTGTTTCGCTGTTTTTTTTAATCATCGGCGTCAATGCCCTGATTGGTTCATATTCTTTAAAAAATCCGATTGAGTTTGTTATGTATTTCTTTTCCTCCAGTTTATTGATTCTGGTCTGCATCTCCGGCCTGATCTATTTTTTTATCCGCATCTTTTCCCGCAAACAGAAAAATGAGACGAATACCCATGAATCCGAATAAATATCTGAAATTATTACTGACTTTATTGATACTTTTCAGCCTTGCCGGAAATTCACACGGCCTGGACCTGGAAAAGAAGGTCATCAAAGCAAAACTAAAAAACGGTCTGACCGTTCTGATGCTGGAGAGGCATGTCAGCCCCACGGTTTCTCTCTATATCCGGCATCGCGTCGGTGCTGCTGATGAAACTCCCGGTGAGACCGGCGCCGCTCATTTCCTCGAACACATGATGTTCAAGGGAACAACAACCATCGGAGCCAAGAATTATACTGAAGAAAAAAAGATCTTAGCCGCCATAGAAAAGACGGGCAATGCCCTCGATAAAGAAAAACTTAAAGGGAATAAGGCTCGACCGCAGATAATTAAACAACTCACGGAAGAGTTAAATAACCTGCAAAGTCAGGCTAAAAAATATTTTGTTCCTAATGAACTGGACAGGCTTTATACCGAAAACGGCGGACTGGATATGAATGCTTCCACCGGCCAGGATGTGACGACTTATCATATCAGTCTTCCGGTTAATAAAATTGAACTTTGGGCAAGGCTTGAATCCGATCGCTTAATGAATCCGGTTTTCCGGGAATTTTATACCGAACGCGATGTTATTATGGAAGAGAGACGCCAGCGGGTCGAAGCCGATCCTGAAGGCAAATTATACGAACAATTTCTCTTAACGGCTTTTAAAGTTCATCCATACGGAAGACCCATCCTGGGATGGACAAGGGATATGATGTATTTAAATCCGGAATCCGTAAGGAAAATGTTCGAAAAATACAAAGCACCGGAAAGTATTGTAATTGCGGTAGTCGGTGATATCGAGCCTGCCGCAACATTAAAATTAATAGATAAGTATTTTGGCGGCATTCCTCCGCGTAAAGAAAAGACGGCCGTAATGCCCGCGGAGCCGAAGCAAACGGAAGAAAGAAGAGTATCCGTGGCCTTTGATGCCAATCCGATGCTGTTTATCGGCTATCACAAACCGACAGCGCCCTCCTACGACGATTATGTTTTCGATGTGCTGGAGGCAATTCTAACCCGGGGCCGTACCAGCCGCCTCTATAATTCGCTGGTCACCCGGCAGGCAATCGCCAAAAGCGTGAGCGCCTACAATGGAACACCGGGCGCCAGATATCCCAATCTCTTTTTAATATCAGCGGAACCGCGTTATCCGCACACTAATACTGAATTAGAGAAAGCTATTTTCCAGGAAATAGAAAAGATAAAAGAGCAGCCGGTATCGGCAGTCGAGCTTACCAAAGCAAAAAACCATATTCGAATGCAATACATTAAGAACCTTGATTCCAACTCTGAAATGGCTTCTACTTTATCTTATTACGAAGTGCTGCTGGGTGATTATAAGTATTTTGCCGATTATTTAAATGTAATTGATCGGGTATCGGCAAAAGACGTCCAAAACGCAGTCCAAAATTACTTTAGTAAAGATAATCGCACGGTCGCCCGATTATCTAAAGCAAAAGATCAGGAATAATTCCTATGATGCTGAAAATATTTAAATTATACGTTATATCGATTTTCCTGATGCTCGTTGTTGCTGCTCCCGTTTTGCAGGCTTCCGCCGCTTCGCCTTTTCCTGATCCGTCCAAACTTGATTATCCGCCGCTGCAATTTAATTTGATAGAGACCGAACGGATTGTACTGAAAAACGGGATAGTTCTTTACTTTCTGGAAGATAAGGAATTGCCGTTGGTTACCATCAATGCCTTAATTAAAACCGGTACGATGTATGATCCGACGGGCAAAGCAGGAGTCGCCGAATTAACCGCTTATGTAATGAAAACGGGAGGAACAAAAAAACTGGCGAGCTCCGAAATTGACAACCAGTTTGACCTTCTGGCAGCATCTCCTTACATCACGGCTTCGCTCGATTCAGTACAGGTAGATTTTTCTTTCCTGAACAAGGATATTGATCATGGGCTTGATCTTTTATCACAAATATTAATGACCCCGGCTTTTGAGCAAGCCAAATTTAATTTGGCCAAAGGGCTGAAAAGTGAAGAACTGCGCCGGTTAAAAGATGATCCGCAGAGTCTGGCCTTTCGAGAATTCAGCCGGCTAATCTATCGCGATAATCCCCGCGGCAGATTTGTTTCTTCAAAATCTCTGAAGAATATCGAACGCAAAGATCTGACTGAATTTCATGAAAAATACTTTCAGCCGCAAAATATAATGTTTGCCGTAACCGGTGATATTTCCCGCAAAGAAGCAATAAACATAATTCAAAAATATTTCGGAAACTGGCAATCCGGCGGGAAACTGGTCAGATTGCCGGAACCTCCCCGCAGTTCAACAGGCGGGCTTTTCTACGTCGACAAAGACATTCCTCAATCAACCATTATCAGCGGCCAGTTTGCGCCCGCTAAAAATGATCCGGATTATTATACATTCGCCGTTCTCGATTTTATTATTGGCAGCGGCGGTTTCACTTCCCGAATTTTCAGCGCGGTTCGCGGCAACGAAGGACTGGCTTACAGCGCAGGCACTTTTTACCGCGCCCGTCCCGATCATGGAGTATTTGCTGCCTATGCTTTTACCAAGACCGAATCGACTTTCAAGACTCTTTCTTTGATCGATTCAGTAATAAATAATGTTCTGGACAAAACCATTACCGAAGGCGAAATCCAATGGGCTAAAAATTCCATAAACAACGGTTTTATTTTCTCTTTCACCTCACCGCAGCAAATTGCCTGGCAGCAGATGAAATTGGAATACGACGGGTTGCCCGCGGGATTTCTTTCCACTTACCGCAACAAAATTAATAAAGTACAAATTGAAGATTTGAACGGAATTGCCGTTAAATACCTGAAGAAAAATAATAATACTTTAATCTTGGGCAATACCAAACAATTTGGAAAAATCTTAACAGGCATTGGTCAGCCGGTTTTGATAACCCCTGAAGAGTAATGAGGATATTTTATGATTGACAAAAATCTGTTTCAACGAATTGCGGATAGAATCGACTCTTACCGTGATGCCATGATTGAATTGCAGATCGGACTTACCGCCATTCCTGCCGTTGGACCGGAAAATGGTGGAGACGGTGAATTACTGAAAGCAAATTATTTAAAAAAACGATTGATCGAACTCGGTTTTACTAATTTTCAGTACTATGATGCCCAGGATGAAAGAGTTTCCTCCAAAACCCGGCCCAATTTTTTCACTACTATTGACGGCAGGAACAAATCCAGTTTTACCTGGATCATAACCCATCTGGATATCGTTCCCCCCGGCGAGCTCAATCTCTGGAGCCGTGATCCCTATACCGCTTATATAAAAGACGGTCATCTGATCGGCCGCGGTGTGGAAGACAATCAGCAGGATATGGTGGCGTCGATTTTTGCCGCCAAAGCTATTCTTGATGAAGGCTTGACAACTCCCAACTCCATTGGTCTGGGTTTTGTCGCCGATGAAGAAACATCAGGACATACCGGCCTTCATCATGTTATGGCCGTCAACGAAAAACTATTCGGGCGGAATGATTTAATCATTATCCCAGACTCGGGAAATTCCGAAGGTTCTTTGATCGAAGTTGCGGAAAAGAGCATGCTCTGGATAAAATTTAAAACCACAGGCAAACAATGCCATGGCAGCAAGCCGCAACTTGGCAACAATGCCTTTGTTGCCGCTTCGCATCTGGTGACAAAGCTAGCCTGTCTCAAAAAAATATTTTCTAAAAGCGATCCCTTATACGATCCTAAAGCCAGTACTTTTGAACCGACCAAAAAAGAAGCCAATGTCGGCAATGTCAATACCATTCCCGGCGAAGATATTTTTTACATGGATTGCCGTGTGCTTCCCGACTACAATCTGGATGATGTTATGGCTGAAATAAAAGTAATTACCGATAAAATAGAAAAGAAATTTAAAGTGGAAATTGAATTTTCTCCGGTCTGTTACCTGCAGGCGCCTCCACCTACTCCTTCCGATTCGCCGGTTGTTTCAGCCTTGAAGGATGCCGTCAGTGACGTCTATGGTGTAAAAGCATTTGCCGGCGGTGTCGGCGCCGGAACACTGGCTTCGTATTTCCGGAGAAAAGGTTACCCGGCGGCAGTATGGGCAAAAAGCAGCCTGAATGCACATCAACCGGATGAAAAATGCCCGATTGACAATATTGTAGGCGATGCTAAAGTGTTTGCTCACATATTTTTGCAAGACTAATAATATATTGCAATGAACCAACGACAATGATAGGAATTTGCGCTTGAATTTGTATCATTGTCGTATTTATTTATCTCTTAGAAGTTAGAGGCTGATAACATTTTGAAGCATTATACAAACAAAACTGCATTTGTAGAGAAACTTACCTTTACAAACCAGGATTTGTTGAAAAATCTCTGCGGAGAACACGATAAGCATTTAAAACTCATTGAAAAGCTGGAACCGGTGAAGGTTAAAGCCTGGGGAAACCATCTTTCCGTCTCCGGTGAAGAAGAAAGCGTAAAAAAAGTAAATACAATGCTTTTGCAGCTTTATTCCATTATGGAAAAAGGCTGGCATATTCATTCCTCCGATATTGACTACGCCCACCGCATTCTTTCCGAGGATATTACTTTTGATCTGGCCCGGATATTTCTCGATACCGTATTCATATCGTCTAAAAAGCGGATAATCACTCCCAAAAGCATTTCGCAAAGACTCTACATTGAATATATGAGAAATTTTGACATGGTTTTCGCCATCGGCCCGGCCGGCACCGGAAAAACATATCTGGCGATGGCGATGGCGATATCCTGTCTGATGGAAAAGAAAGTTCAACGGATCATTCTGGCCCGTCCGGCCGTCGAAGCGGGTGAAAGGTTGGGTTTTTTGCCTGGTGACCTGGCCGAAAAAGTCAATCCTTATTTGCGACCACTGTATGATGCTCTTTATGATATGATCGACATGGAACGGGCATCCACCTTAATCAGCAAGGGTTTAATTGAAGTGGCGCCGCTGGCCTTCATGCGCGGAAGAACCCTTAACGATTCTTTCGTTATCCTTGATGAAGCACAAAACACGACGTCCGAGCAAATGAAAATGTTCTTAACAAGATTGGGTTTCGGTTCTAAAGCCGTCATCACGGGCGATATTACCCAGGTGGACTTGCCTCAGGATAAAAGATCCGGATTGATTGAAGCGGAAAAAATCTTAAGAAAAGTCGATTGCATCCGCTTCATTCATTTTTCGGAGATTGATGTTGTCCGTCATCCGCTGGTGCAGGATATTATCAAAGCTTACGCCGTCCAAGATAAGGCAAGAAGTAAACACGCTGAATAATATTATGGATTTTATTGATTCGACAACAAAAAGAGCGAATGAGCTCTTTAAATATTTTAAAGGAAAGCATTTTCTTTCCTTTTTCTATCCCAGCAATCCTGTCCATCAAAGATGGACAATTGCGGTAGTTCTTTGCCTTCTTTTATCCGTTATCCTGGCGCCTGATATTCATTTATTTGCCCCTAAATATAAAATAGGAATGATCAGTCCTGCAGATGTCAAAGCAGACCGTGATTTCCTAGTCGAAGACCTGGAATCTACAAAACAAAAGAAGAATGACGCCGGAGGAAATATCAGAGCGGTCTATGATTTTGACGATAACGTAACCGCTAAAATTAAGGAAAAACTGGCCAGATCTTTTGATTCGATAATTGAATTGCGCCGAAGTCTTCCCAGTGATTTAACAACCGAATACATTGACAACAGTGATCTTGAAGAAGCCAAAAAGCTTTTAGAACAAAATCTTGGTTTTTCTTTAAGCCCTGCAGAATTTAGCACGTTAATAAGTCACCAGAATCCTGGTAAATTACAGAATAAATTGAACCGATTGATTGTTTCTATTTATGGGAACCGGTATATTACCAACGCCGATTTCATTAAAGGAGAAAAAGAAAACGGCATTATACTGAGAAATCTGGAAACACAATCCGAAAAAGAGATGAAAGACATCAGCCAGATTCTAAGTAAAAGAGATATTGATGCAATATTAGAGAAAAGAGTCAACGCAATATTTTCCAGTGAATATAATGGTTCCAGGCGTGTTATACTTTCCATATGTAAAAAATTTATCGAACCCAATCTGACCTTTAACAAAGAAGCCACGGAAAAGAAAAAAGCGCTCGCCGTGGAAGATGTAAAGCCGGTATTTTTCCAGGTTCAAAGAGGCGAAATGATCGTTCGGGAAGGTGAAAAAATAAGTCCGATTGAGTTGGCTAAATTGAACGCTTTCTATAAGGTTAGAGGTGACAATAAATTTTCCGGCATCGCCGTCATTTTCGGGATATTTTGTACGACGCTGTTTCTCTGCCTGGTTCTTTACTTTTGGAGAACTAGAAACTGGCTGAAAAAGACCCGTGTGTCCAATGCTGATTTGCTGGCCTTTGGTCTTATCGTTATTTTACAGATAATTTTTGTTAAAATTGGAATTTTCATATCGGGCGCCGTAAATCGTGCTTTCCCCTTTATATCAGTGGAAGCTTGTTATTTTGCCATTCCTTTTGCCCTGGGTTCAATGATAATCGCCATCCTGATCAACCGGAATGTTGCTCTCATCATGGCTGTTCTCACATCTTTTCTTGTCGGTTTCCTTTACGAAGAGAAAATGATTTTCCCCTTATATTCATTTTTGGGCTCGGTTGCCGCTTCCCACCATATTGTTAAGAGCCGCCATCGCACCGCTTTGCTGAAAGTAGGTATTTTGCTTGGTGTCGTAAATATGGCGACCATATTTTGTTTAAATCTCATATCGGGGAATTTTTTCAATGACTTAATATGGCGTCTGGCGACGGGATTTTTCGGAGGCATTTTGACGGGTGTTTTTGTCGCCGGTATTTCACCTATTTTCGAAAGCGTTTTTGGCTTTATGACGGACATTAAACTTTTAGAGCTGGCCAATCTTAATCAACCTATTTTTCAAAGAATGATTATCGAAGCCCCGGGAACTTATCATCACAGCATAGTTGTTGCTTCGCTGGTCGAAGCCGCCAGTGAAGCAATCGGCGCTAATTCCATGCTGGCTAAGGTAAGCTCTTATTACCATGACATCGGCAAGCTGAAAAAACCCCAGTATTTTATTGAAAATCAACCAAAAAATGAAAATAAGCATGAAAAACTTACACCCAAAATGAGCAGCCTGATTATAATTTCCCATGTAAAAGACGGCTGCGAACTGGCTGCAGAAGCAAAATTAGGACGACAGATTATCGACATAATCCGTCAAAGTCATGGTACCAGCATTGTAAGCTTTTTTTATGATAAAGCCAAAAAAGATAAAGACGAATCAATCCGTTCTTTGTCCGAAAGTGATTTTCGTTATCATGGTCCCAGACCGCAGACCAAGGAAGCGGGACTGGTTATGCTGGGAGATGTTGTGGAAGCTTCGTCGCGCACGCTTACCAATCCGACTCCCGCAAGAATTCGTTCCCTGGTTCGAGAAAGAATTGAACGTGTTTATACCGACGGCCAGCTCGATGATTGCGAGTTAACACTGCAGAATTTGAGCACTATTGCGGAAACATTTACAAGAATCCTCACCGGAATATTCCATCAGCGGATTGATTATCCTGCTGACCAGCTACATAAGGATACCAACGGCAAAAAGGAAAACAGTGAAAATACAAATCGGCAATAATCAGAACCTGATTAAAATAGATAAACGAAAAATACGCAGTACAATATCGAAGATTTTAAAGCACCTTAACTGCGCCGGTAAAGAAATCAGCATTACCTTTATCAACGACGAAGCAATTAAACAGCTGAATAATCAATATCGTAATAAAAATAAGCCTACGGACGTTCTTTCGTTCTCTCTGCAGGAAGGGGAATTCGGCTGCATTAATCCGGATGTTTTGGGTGATGTTGTCATTTCCGTCGAAACGGCAACAAAAAATGCTCAAAAGAACAGTCTTTCCTCTGAACAGGAAATCAATTTTTTAATCATTCACGGTCTTTTACATCTTCTTGGCTACAATCATGAAAACACAACGAGAGAAGAAACAAGGAAAATGAAAGAGAAAGAAAAAGAGTTATGGGAACTCTTTAACTAACCTTTCTTTTTGCCTGCTTCTCTTTTCTCTTCAGGAGCATCGCCTGTATCAGCCTTGGAAAGTTTCAGCACCTGGCCCGCTTGAACGGAATTACCCTTCAATTTGTTTATCTTCTTCAATTGTGTGACAGGAATATCAAAGCGTTCAGCAATTTTCGCAAGCGTATCTTTCTTTTTCACTTTATATACTTGCTTTACCTCGGCTAAAGTAGTTTTCTTTTTACTTGATTTCACATCCTGTTTGGCATTGGCGACACGAGCCACCTTGATTACGGGTACTTTAATTCTTTGTCCTACAGCCAATCTCTTATTTGTATTGATATTATTATAAGATGCGATCGTGTCAGGAGAAATTTTATATCTCTTCGCTACGGAAGCAACAGTTTCACCCCTTTTTACTTTATGCCGCGCAAATACCGTATGACTCCGATCGGCGGCCACGGCAAAACCGGGCTTCTCACTTTCCGGTATTTCTCCAACAACCAGGTTAAATTTAGAGACATTGTTAACAGGAATTTTTAAGTCATATTCCTTATCCGGCGTGATTTTGTGACGCAATTCCGAATTAAGCAAATTTAACGTTTCCTCGGAAACATCGATTTTAGAAGCAATGTCCTGAAGCTTCATAATTTTGTTAATTTTAACAAACTCATAAGCTATGGGCTTTCCTTCAGCGGCTCCAAAATTCATTCCATATTTTTTCGGATTTTTAATTATATGCAGAGTAGCCAGAAACCGGGGAACATAACGGGCTGTTTCATTTGGTAATTGCTTATAAAGATCCCAAAAACGGTCAAAATAATTGATATGCTGCTTAGAGATCACTCTGAGCACCCTTCCCTCGCCGCAGTTATAAGCGGCCAGAACAGTCAGCCAGTCTCCAAACATGCCGTGCAATTCCTTTAAATAAGCAATAGCCGCCTGGGTGGATTTTTCTACATCCATACGTTCATCCGTCCATTCATCACGGCTTAAACCGAATTTATATCCTGTAGACGGGATGAACTGCCATAGCCCCAGAGCACGGGCGCGTGATAACGCCATTATTTTAAAGCCGCTTTCCACCAGCGGAAGCCAGGATAGTTCTTCAGGTATGCCCGCTTTTTTCAATTCTCTTAATATGATCGGACGGTACATTCCTGAGCGATGATAAGATGCGACAAAGAAATCACGCTCATAATTCTGAAAAGAACGAATTTCCTTT
Organism: Smithella sp.; assembly: GCA_039679455.1. GTDB lineage: Bacteria > Desulfobacterota > Syntrophia > Syntrophales > Smithellaceae > MVRV01. The sequence continues at coordinate 15,681 of JBDKUX010000071.1, forward strand.
TCCACATCCGCGTTCATTATCAATGGAATTTCACTGGCCTTGCCATTTGTTACCGTTTGTTTGGCCGAATATGCAGCCAGAATGCGTTTTGATACTAACAGGCGTAAATCATCTTTCTGACGGGCAACGGCCGGATTGCCATTCGCATCAAGAATCAAAGCATAAGCTTTATCCAATACGTTTAATGTATTTTCGACATCTCCATTTTCCCAATAGTTGTCGGCGACTTCCAGCAAATCAAGCGCCTTGTCCATCATGTCCTGTTCATCATCATCGTCATCATTTTTTTTCTGCGCTCTAAGAGAGGCTACTTTGTTTTCCGGTTTAACATCAGTTTTTTCTTTTTTGACTGATGATTTTTTGCCCTCATTACCTGCTGCTTGATGATAGCCGTTAATGATTGTTTTTTCGGTAAATACTTTATCCATCGCAATTTGAGCGTCGGAATACTGAGGCGCGATAATAAACAAAGTTAAGATCAAAAAACTGACAACTATAGAATTTTTTATTTTTACCATTGAAAAAAGGCTCCTTATTGAGTTTCAGAAAAGAAGAGGATAAACCTCCTATATGGCATCGATTAATAAAAACCGAGTGCGTTCTTATAACACAATTTTCCGTTTTTACCAAAAAATAAATCAAAGACATCGGTTGAACAGAAATGCAGGGATTTTAAAATTTTTGATTATTCAGTTTCCTTAAGCAACATATTGCGTGATCTAACCGGATGACTCCGTTGTTTGACTGGTTGTATTCATAAGGTAGGCCTGAATAAATTCATCAATATCTCCATCCAGTACCCGGGCGGCATTGGAATCTTCCAAATTTGTCCTGTGATCTTTGACCATTTTATAGGGATGTAAAACATATGAGCGGATTTGGCTGCCCCAGGCAATATCTTTTTTCAGTTTATTTTCTTCGCTAATTTTTTCGTTTTTCTGCTGCAGCTCCCTCTCGTAAAGCCTTGATTTTAAATATTTCATAGCCATTGACTTATTCTTATGCTGGGAGCGTTCATTTTGACATTGCACAACAATTCCAGTTGGCAAATGAGTAATTCTAACTGCGGAATCGGTCTTATTGATATGCTGGCCGCCTTTACCACTGGCGCGGAAAGTATCTATGCGCAGATCTTTTTCATCAATTTCAATTTTAATATCATCGTCGACTTCCGGATAGACAAATACGGAAGCAAAGGATGTGTGACGACGGCCTCCGGCGTCAAACGGTGAAATGCGCACCAATCGATGAATGCCGATTTCCGCCTTGGCGTAACCGTACGCGTATTCTCCTTCCAGCGTGAAAGTAACGCTTTTAATCCCCGCCTCATCACCGGGTAAGGTATCGATAACTTTGGCTGCGAATCCCCGTCTTTCCGCCCAGCGCAAATACATTCTCAATAACATTTCCACCCAGTCCTGAGCTTCCGTTCCCCCTGCTCCGGCATGAATGGATATGATGGCATTCATGGGGTCCTGCTCCGAGGAGAGCATCATTTTTAACTCGTCCTGACGGACACTGGAATTTAACGCTTCCAGTTCATCGCTCAGATCGGAAAGAACCTGTTCATCTTTTTCCTGGAGTGCTATTTCCCAGAGATTTTCAATATCTCCGATCTGGTTGTTGAAATTTTTCCAGTTGCTCAATTTTTCTTCAAGCTTTGTCTTCTCCTGCAAGATAGTTCGCGCCTTCGCCTGATCTTCCCAGAAATCTGTTTTTAAAGAAATCATTTCCAGGTCTTTTATTTTCAATTCCAGTTCCGGAACGTCAAAGACATTCTCCTATATATTGAGTGCGTTTTTTTAAATCATTTATCATTTCCTGTATGTTTTCTACCGGCATTAAGTTTTCCTCCCTCTTAATAAAACCATCGTGATAAAGAATAGAAGCAACAAAAAGCAGACAGCTACCAGAACATCTCCGTACTCGGCGTATATTGTCGGTATGTTCGAATACTTAACTTTTCCCTTAATCGCTGTTGTCTGAAAAATATTTGTTCCGGCAACAATTTCTCCGTTCGGATCAACGATTGCTGAAATGCCTGTATTGGCAGCTCTTACCAGATAAAGCCTCGTTTCCACCGCTCGGAATACAGCCATGGAAAAATGCTGAAAAGGAGCGGATGTCGCTCCAAACCAGGCATCGTTGGTAATATTAATTAATAGTTCCGCTCCACCTTTCTTATATGTTCCGGCGGCAAAAGGCAAGATACCTTCATAGCAAATTAGTACGCCGATTTTTTTATTATCCATTATTAAAGGGAAATAACCGGCACCAGCTGTGAAATCGCCCATGCCCGCGGTGAGCTTGCCGATGAATGGGAATACGGTGCGCAAGGGAACAAATTCGCCGTAAGGAACAAGATGAACTTTATTATACTTGCCTTTTATTTCTCCCTGTGGTGATAAAAGATAAGCACTGTTGTAGTATTTAATTTCTTCTTTAGAATTTTCGTAGCTGGTTGATCCAAAGATAAACCAGCTTTTTGTTTTCAGGGAAATATCCCGCACCCGATTTTGATCTTCATTGGCATCCTGATAATTAAAAGGTACGGCAGTTTCCGGCCAGACTATTAAGCCTCCTGCCGGCGGCATATTTTGCAAGGAAAGCTGCTCATAAATATTTATTGTTTCTTTCTGAAAACTGTCATTCCATTTTACCGCCTGATCAATGTTGCCTTGAATAATTGAAACTTCCATTGTAGGAGCATTTGTCAAAAAGGCATCAATCTGCTTTGATCTGTGGACACCGTAAAATAAAACACCGGCTAAAATAAAAATAATTGCGGCAGTTGCAATGAATTCTTTTTTGGTTTTTTTGGAAATGACCTCGAACAGGATCGCATTTGTCAAAACGATTAAAAATGACAGGCCATACACACCGGCAATATCGGCAAATTGAAGAATATACTTATTCAGATATTGGGAATAACCGAGATTTTCCCAGGGGAATCCAGACATTAGATGTGATTTGCAATATTCCAGGCAAATCCATAAAACAGGCGCTGCAAAACACAGCTTCATCTTTTGCTGAAAAAAAACAATACCTGCAGCAAACAAAGCGGTGTAAAGGCTCAAGTAACAAGCCAATAAAATCATTAAGGCAATTCCCAGGGACACCGGCAAATAACCATAATTTACGACAACATAAGTTATCCAGTAAATAAGGCCGATGTGACAAATCATTCCGGTAATAAATCCTAAAAAGAGTCCCTGTCTGATAGAGGCAACTTCTTTTATTGCCTGGAACAACGGAATCAAGGCAATCCAGGCCAAAAATCCCGATCCATATTTGGGGAAAGATAAAAAAAGCAATACGCCACTGACCATAGCCAGAGTAATTGCTTCCAGTGTTAATGATCTGCTGAATGTTGATGATTGTTGCTTAGCTTTTAAAATATTTTTAGCCATTAAGGTTTTCTTTTATTTTTTTGACTTTAACTTTTTTTATGCTCCGCTCGTCTGCATTTTGGATCAATATTTCCAGCCCTTCTATCTGGAATTTTTCTCCGGATAATGGAATTTTCTTGATGGAATTCAAGATAAACCCGCTGAGTGTTTCATATCGGCCTTTTTTAAGGCCCACATCTAAAAATTCTTCTATTTTTTCTATTTCGGTTCTTCCATCAATGATGAACGTTCCGTCGTCAGCCGGAATAATTCCATCTGCGTCATTTAACGTCTCATATTCATGACGTATTTCACCCACTATTTCTTCTAATAAATCTTCCAGTGTAACTAAACCGGATGTTCCTCCATATTCATCTATTACAACGGCGATGTGTTTTTTGTTTTCTTTTAATTCCTGAAACAGCAAATGAGTGCTTTTTGTTTCGGGTATGTAATAAGGTTTTGTTAAGATTGATAATATGTCTTCTTTTATTATTTGCCCCGTCCAGAAAACGAGCAAGTCTTTAACATTTAATACGCCAATAATATTATCTATTGTGTCACGATAAACCGGAAGCCTGGTATGCTTTGATTCAGTTATTTCGGCAATTATTTCCTCCACCGTCGCCTGTGAACTCACAGCCCTGATTTCCGTCCGGGGAACCATTATTTCTCTGGCCAGCATATTGGTGAATTCTAAAATGTTTTCAATCATTTTTCTGGAAGATCCATCCAACATCCCATAAATCTGTGCCTTGCTTAGAATATATCGAATAATCTTTTTCAAATACTTATGACTGCGCCAGAAAAATATCTTTTGCCCGTTCATTTTAATTTAGTAGCTACCCCTTTTACTTTTAAAGAGCACGCAAATATTCCGGTCTCATCCTGCTTAAATCCTTGGTGTCAATTACGGAACTGATTAATGATAGTATTTTTTCTTTTTCCTCGGGCAAACGAGCCCGAATCGGCAAATAATTGGAGGCGTGGTTTGCCGTAAAAAAACATTCGGTAAAGCTGGAATTAGCTATAATCAGATACAGTTCACGGAGAAAACCGAACTTATCAGGTAAAACAAATTTTCCGGCCTTAAAATCTCCATAAAGCTCTGTTCCGGGAACAAGCATCAATGTAAGAGCCCCGACATAGTCGGGATCCATATCAGTTAAGATTCGTGCTGTATCCATTGCATGCTCTATACTCTTTTCAATTGATCCCAGTCCCAGAATCACTGTCGCGGAAAGCAAAATCCCGGCTTCTTTTACTCTGCGCGCTGCTTCAACCAACTGTTCATATGTTGCACCTTTTTTTATTTTTTTCAGCAATTCAGCATTACCCGTTTCTACACCGAGATAGATTATTTTTAAGCCTGATTCTTTTAATGTTTTAAGCTCATCAACTGATTTTCTTAATATGCTTTTTGCATTGCCGTAAGTACCGATCCTCTGTACACTTGGTATGTAATCATTTATCAATCGAAGCATTTCTTCCAGCCTTGCCTGAGGTATTATCAGCGCATCTCCGTCACATAAAAAAACCTTTTCTATAGGTCCATAAGCACGGGCTTCCTGCAGATCTCTTTTAATTATATCCAAAGATTTTATCTTGAATTTTTTATCCGAATAGTTTCCACAGAAGGTACATTTGTTGTGTGAACAACCAGTCGTTACTTGAAGTAACAAACTATAAGCCTCACTGGGTGGCCTATATATAGTTCCCTCATAATCCATATTTTCTTCCTTCCTTTTCTAATTTAATATAATAATTACTAAATTGACCGTTAAAATGCAAGCTAATGAGTATATAAAAGGCATCTTCGTTGAACTATTGTGTAATAAGAATTGGCATAACTTTGCAGAGGAGCAACATGCGGGCGTTGACGCATATAAAACAAAAGGGAGCCACCAAAACCAGCTGACTCCCTTAGATTTTCTGGCGGGGCCGATGGGACTTGAACCCACGCCCTCCGGCGTGACAGGCCGGCGTTATAACCAACTTAACTACGACCCCAAAAAATCTTTATTTTTTTTCTAAAATTAATTTCATGGTAGGCGGGACAGGACTTGAACCTGTGACATCCACGGTGTAAGCGTGGCGCTCTCCCAGCTGAGCTACCCGCCCGCAATCCCTAAGCGTTGCGAGGCTTCTAACAACAATGCTAATACTTGTCAAGCGATAATTAGATATTAATTTACTGTCGAACTGCTTATCTCCATGCCGGGCTTGCAGGTTTCGCTAAAGCTGTCTTCATCTTTAACAAAGACTCTTTCCAGCACTTCATCAATATGTTCGACGTAAATGATTTCCAATGCATTTTGTACATTTTTCGGCACTTCTGCAATGTCTTTTTCATTATCTTTCGGAATAATGACTGTTTTAATATTTCCTCGATGGGCGGCAAGAATTTTTTCTTTCAGTCCGCCAATTGGCAATACTCTTCCCCGTAATGTTATTTCACCGGTCATGGCTAAATCCGACCGTACTTTTTTCTTCATTAGTGCAGAAGCTATTGCGGTAGTCATGGCAATACCGGCTGAAGGACCGTCTTTGGGTATCGCCCCTTCAGGAACATGCACATGAATATCTATTTCTTTGTAAAAGTCCTTGGGCAAGCCAAACTGCTCTGCCCGGGCACGAATATACGTCAGGGCTGCCTGAACGGATTCCTGCATAACATCCCCCAGTTTCCCCGTCATGACCATTTTACCGGTTCCTTCCATAATGGAAGCTTCGATTGACAAAAGCTCGCCCCCGACTTCCGTCCAGGCCAAACCAATAGTTAGTCCTATTTCATTTTTTCCTTCCGTTTCGCCATGCCGGAATTTAGGAACTCCAAGATATTTGGGAATCGACTTGGTCGCAATGGTTATTTTTCTCTTGCTGCCACTTTCAACCAGTTCTTTGGCCACTTTTCGGCACACAGACGCGATTTCCCTCTCCAAATTACGCACACCCGCTTCCCGCGTATATTGACGGATAACTCTCAGAATAGATCCTTTTGTAAATTCGACTTCTTCTGGTTTTAAACCATTAGCCTCCATTTCTTTATTGACCAGGAATCTCGTAGCAATTTGCAGTTTTTCCTGCTCCGTATATCCGGCTATTCGAATTACTTCCATTCTGTCCTGCAAAGGCATCGGTATAGTTTGCAAAACATTTGCCGTAGTAATAAACATTATATCCGACAGATCATAATCTATATCGAGATAATTATCGTTAAAAGCAAAATTTTGTTCCGGATCAAGAACTTCCAACAGCGCAGAAGAAGGATCACCCCGGAAATCAGAGGACAATTTATCTACTTCATCAAGACAAAACACAGGATTATTAGAACCGGCTTTTTTCAAAGATTGAATAATCTTTCCCGGCATAGCCCCAATATAGGTTCGTCGATGGCCGCGAATTTCCGCCTCATCACGGACACCGCCTAAAGATATACGGACAAATTTTCTATTTGTTGCCCTTGCAACCGACTTGGCAATCGATGTTTTACCTACTCCCGGAGGACCAACCAGACAAAGGATTGGACCTTTATTCTTTTTAACGAGAGATTGCACGGCGAGGTATTCAATAATGCGCTCTTTTACTTTTTCCAATCCATGATGATCTTCTTCTAAAATTGCTTCCGATTCTTTCAAAGAATAATTATTTTCTGTTTTATCCGACCAGGGCATGTCCAGCAACCAGTCAATGTAGTTTCTGACGACTGTTGCCTCAGCGGACATGGGAGCCATCATCTGCAATTTTTTAATTTCCTGCCGGACTTTTTTAGTTGCTTCCTCCGACATTTTTTTCTGTTTCAGACGTTTTTCGAGTTCTGCTATTTCATTGCGAAAATCATCTTTTTCGCCCATTTCCTTTTGAATGGCGCGCATCTGTTCATTGAGATAATAATCCTTCTGCGTTTTCTCCATTTGCTTCTTAACGCGCCGCTTGATTTTTTCTTCAACCTGCAGAATTTCAATTTCCGAAAGCATCATGGAGTAAATTGCTTCAAGGCGTTCCGTGACATCAAATATCTCTATTATCTTTTGCTTGTCTTCCAACTTCACATTAATGTGCGTAATGACGACGTCCGCCAGCTTGGACGGGTCTTCTATTGCAGCAATGGTCCCCATCATTTCCACATGGATTTTTTTGCTGAGCTTTAGATAAAGTTCAAATGATTCTTTAATGCTGCGCATCAAAGCCTGTTTTTTTACATCATTTTTATCATCAATATCGTCAATCTCATTTATCCTGACGAGGAAATATTCTTCATTTTGTATATATTCCTGAACAACGCCCCTCTTTTTTCCTTCAACCAATACTTTAACAGTTCCATCCGGTAATCTTAACAGCTGGATAATGGTACCTACTGTACCCACAGTATAAATTTCATCCTTATCCGGATCGTCTTTTTTGGCATTTTTTTGAGCTACCATAAAAATGCCTTTTTCGGATTTCATGGCTGATTCCAAAGCTGCTATTGACTTTTCTCTCCCCACAAACAGGGGTACTATCATATGTGGGAAGACAACAACATCTCTCAACGGCAAGAGTGGAATTACAAGAATTTTGTCTTCTTCATCTGATCTTAACTCTTCATTATTATTATCTTTTTCATCCAACATATATTTTTCCATACTTTTTTTATGCAGATTCAGATTTTGACTCGTAAATTAAAATCGGCTTTTCGTTATTGGTAACTACTTCCTCATTAATGATACATTCTTTAACATCTGGTTGAGAAGGAATTTCATACATTACATCCAGCATTGTATTTTCCAGGATGGAGCGTAATCCGCGAGCACCTGATTTTCTCTCCACAGAGAGTTTAGCAACAGCCCGCAACGCCCCGTCGGTGAATTTCAAATTAACATTTTCCAGTTCAAAAAGCTTTTTGTATTGCTTGATAATGGAATCTTTGGGTTCCACTAAAATGCGAATTAAACTTGCTTCGTCAAGATCATCAAGTGTTGCAATAACCGGTAAACGACCGATGAATTCCGGGATCAAACCAAATTTCAACAGATCTTCCGCTCGAACCTCCGCAAGCACTTCACCTATTCGCCTTCCTTTTTTGCTTTTTATTTCGGCGCCAAAGCCCATGGTATTTGCGCCCAATCTTTTGGAGATAATGCTTTCCAAATCATTAAAAGCCCCGCCGCAGATAAATAAAATATTGGCTGTATCCACTTGAATAAATTCCTGCTGCGGATGCTTGCGGCCGCCTTTGGGAGGAATATTAGCCATGGTTCCTTCCATAATCTTTAAAAGAGCCTGTTGCACCCCTTCTCCTGAAACGTCTCTGGTTATGGATGGATTACCCGATTTTTTTGCTATCTTGTCAATTTCATCAATATAAACAATTCCTTTCGATGCCCTATTGACGTCATAATCAGCATTTTGCAATAAACTTAAAATAATATTTTCTACGTCTTCGCCAACATAGCCCGCTTCGGTTAAAGTTGTCGCGTCCGCAATTGTGAAAGGAACATTAAGTATTTTTGCCAGTGTTTTAGCCAACAGAGTTTTTCCGGAACCCGTCGGACCGATTAAAAGCACGTTGCTTTTCTGAATTTCCACACCGTTGGCATCAATGTGTGAAGATAAACGCTTGTAATGATTATAAACCGCAACAGACAGAACTTTCTTGGTCTTTTCCTGACCAATTACATATTGATCCAGAAAATTCTTTATCTCTTTAGGATCAGGCAACTCTTTCTTAGAATCCTGCTGGATTGCCTTATCTTCATCTTCCTCAATAATACACCGACAAAGTTCAATGCATTCATCACAAATATAGGCCGTCGGTCCCGCAACCAGCTTCTTCACTTCACTTTGCATTTTCCCGCAAAATGAACAAAAAAGCATACCCTGTCCCGACCTGTTGTCTTTACTCTTTTTTATCACTTGGCACTCCTTTATTTATTGACTGGGATCGCCGGCTTTTTTAATATGACTTCATCTATTAATCCATATTCCTGAGCTTGCGCACTACTCATATAATAATCACGTTCCGTATCTTTAGTGATCCGGTCAAGCGATTTTCCCGTCAAGTCAGCCAAAATACTGTTTAATTCATCTTTCAGTCTTAATATTTCTTTGGCTTGTATATCAATATCCGTCGCCTGCCCCTGAAAACCTCCCAGTGGCTGGTGGATCAATATCCGGGCATGCGGCAGCGCAAATCTTTTCCCCTTTTCACCGGCAGCTAAAAGTACTGCAGCCATACTTGCGGCTTGTCCCATGCAAAATGTTGATACCGGCGGTCTAATGTGTTGCATTGTATCATAAATAGCCAAACCTGAACTTACCTGGCCGCCGGGTGAATTTAAATAAAAGAAGATTTCCTTATCAGGGTCTTCCGCTTCTAAAAAAAGCAATTGTGCTACGATCAGATTGGCAACATTATCATCTATAGCTGTTCCTAAAAAAATTATACGATCTTTCAAGAGACGAGAGTAGATATCAAAAGCTCTCTCACCACGCCCATCCTGTTCGACCACCATGGGAATCAGTGTCACTCTTTAACCTCCGGAGTCATTCCTGTTTTTTCAACGATTTTAATATTGGCATGCTGTTCAATAAAGTCAAATACCTTTTTTTGCGCCAATTCAACTTTCAGACTATCCTTTTTGTCGTCATTTTCATAGGCGCCCTTTAATAATTGATAATCTCTACCGTGTTTTTCGGCCAAATCGGCAATGTGTTTATCTATATCCGAGTCTTCAATAACGAACGATTCTTTTTCGGCAATCGCCTTCAAGATAAGGAAAGTCCTGACAATTTTAGTAGCTTCATCTTTATACTGGTCATGCATTTTGAGGCTCATATCCATAGCACTTTGTTCATCCATGCCTGCAGACAACATTCTTCTGTGTGTATCCGCCATCATGTAATAAATCTGCTTTTCCACAAGTGAAGACGGAACTTCAATTTCGTTTTCTTTCAACAGAATTTCCATGATGTTTTGTTTAAATTTGGTCTGAGACATTGCTTTGCTTTCTTCTTCCAGTGATTTAACGATGTCTTTCTTCAAATCTTCGAAAGAGTTGTATTTTTCAAAATTCTTAACAAATTCTTCGTTCAGCTCCGGAAGTTTCTTTTCTTTAACGCCCTTTATGGTTACGGTAAAGGACACTTCCTTGCCGGCGAATTTATCTTTCTGATAGTCATCGGGAAAAGTGATATTAAATGATTTTGTTTCACCATTTTTCATATCGACCAGTTGGTCTTCAAAACCGGGAATGAATCTCCCGGAACCGATTTCCAGGAAATAGTTTTCTGCATTCAGGTCTTTATCCGACTCTCCGTCTAAAGTGCCTTCAAAATCGATATTTACAAAATCACCCTTCCTGGTGGTTCTCTCTTCTTTAATATCCTCCATGGTGGCGTACATCTGCTGGATCTGCTCAAGCCTATTTTCAATATCTTTTTCGGTTATAGAAATATTTTCTTTTTCTACTTCTATTCCTTTATAACCTTTAGGTTCAAACTGCGGTTCTGTTTCAAATGATGCCGTAAAGGAAAAATCAGTATTTTCTTTTAATCCTTCCTGAGTGATTTCCGGTTTAGAAATCGGTAATATTCCTTTATTTTCCATTTCCTGCCAGTAATGCTTATTGATGATATTGTCAATCGTATCACCTTCCGCTTGTTCTTTGAAATATGCTTCCAATACCTTACGTGGTACTTTTCCCGGCCTGAAACCTTTTAATTTAGCTTTCTTACTAAAGTTACGATATACTGCATCAAGTTCTTCTTTCACTTCAAGCCAAGGTATTTCAAAAGACAGCTTCTTCTTAACCGCACTTAATTCTTCCATTTTTATGGCAACTGGACTCACTATTTATCTCCTTTTTTGCATGAAATATTTGGCAATATCTATGAGTAATGGTGCGAGAGAAGGGATTTGAACCCTTACGGTTGCCCGCTGGATCCTAAGTCCAGTGCGTCTGCCAATTCCGCCACTCTCGCCCTGGGGTTTCTGCGGACTATATAATAAGTACCCGCATAAAAGTCAACGCGGATTATTTCCCCCTCTTTTTTAACAAAATGATTTAAATTGCACTATTTTGCATTCGGTCATCTAATTGATTCTCTTTTTTAATGCAAGAGAAATGTACTGATTAATCTGCAGTTATGTACATTTAAAACACTTTATGGATTATAATCCAGTTTTTTCTTTGATATCATTGGGATACCACTGCACATTGAACTGGCATAGGCATGATGATGCCGGAGACAATTAAATCGGCAATAACATCGAATCCGGCACCTTTTTTACGTCTTCACTTTTTCAACTGCATTCCTGTCCCTAAAGAAACTGCAGTAAATTCCGATATAATGATCATATTTTTTTGGACAAATCCGATCAAAGATAGTAAGGACAACAGAATTATCGACATCTGGGGTTGTTAAATGCTGATGAACAAAACAATTGCTGTTGTAGTTCCCGCCTATAACGAAGAAAAGCAAATCAGGCGGGTTATAGAAACAATGCCCGATTTTGTTGACCGGATCATCATCGTTAATGATTGCTCCAAAGATAAAACAGCCGATATTGTTTCAGAATATATAAATCAAAACAATGTAACTTTCGATACCAGCGAGTTAATCAATGTCTCCGCCGAGAATAATGACAACTATAATCGAGCGGATATATTGCTAAAAGAAAGACAGCAGGCGGATATTAGTTATTTTGTTGCATCTCAAATAGCGAACGATAATCCGTCAACGGACCGTGTTATTTTAATCAACCACTTAAAAAATGGCGGCGTCGGCGCCGCTATTGCGCGTGGTTACAAATGGTGCCGGGACAACAACATCGACTGCACAGCGGTAATGGCCGGAGACGGTCAAATGGACCCTGCGGAGCTGAAATCTATCTGCCTGCCGGTAATCGAAGAAAACATAGATTATGTTAAAGGCAATCGACTGATTCATGGCAGCGCACGCCTGGTTATTCCCAAAACCCGTTTTTTCGGCAATTCCATTTTATCAATTTTAACAAAAATATCTTCGGGCTACTGGCATGTATCCGATACTCAGACCGGTTTTACAGCCATATCACTTAACGCCTTGAATGCCATCACCTTGCATGAAATTTATAAAAGTTACGGCATGCCCAACGATATGCTGGTCAAGCTCAATATTGCCTTTTGCACATTGAAAGAAGTTAAAATCAAACCGGTCTATAACATCGGGGAAATGTCCAAAATGAAAATAACGAAAGTAATTCCAAAGATATCCTGTTTATTGTTTAAGTCATTTTTCAAGAGATTGTGGGTTAAATATCTCTTCCGTGATTTTCATCCATTATTTTTACTTTATCACTTTTCTTTTGTCCTTGGTCTTTGCTCCATACCTTATTTTATTAAAATTATGTCCCTCGTTTGTTCGGGGGAAGCGGTTTCTCCGGTAACGATGCTTGCTTTCTTTTTCCTCTTCAGCAGCAGTTTTCAATCACTTTTATTTGCCATGTGGATGGATATTCAGGATAATGAACGGCTCTACAAGTCTTAAAATAATCATTTAATAATAAGGATTTGAAAAGAATAAAATGAAAAAAAATAAATGTTCGTCTGTTGCTGTTGTCGGCGCGGGTTATTGGGGTAAAAATTTAATTCGTAATTTTTCCGAGTTGGGGGCACTCAAAGCCATCTGCGATGAAAACCCGGCGTCAATTAAGCAAATGCAGCAGCTCTACCCGTCCGATGATTTTATATATTCATTTAAAGATGTTCTTGCCCGCAAAGACATTCCGGCAATTGTTATTGCCACTCCGGCCGAAACACATTTCGAACTTGCCCAGGAGTCCTTACTGGCGGGCAAACACGTCTTCGTGGAAAAACCGCTGACTCTTTCTGAAAAAGATGCTGAAAAACTTATTTTTTTAGCTGCAACGAACAGACTGACATTAATGGTCGGTCATCTAATGCAGTATCATCCCGCGTTTATGAAATTGAAGGAGCTTGCCCGCCACGGAGATTTTGGGCGCATCAATTATATATATTCTCATCGCCTCAATTTGGGTAAAATCCGGAGAGAAGAAAATATCCTCTGGTCTTTCGCTCCGCACGACATTTCCATGATTCTTGCCCTGGCCGGAGAAGAACCGGAAAGTGTCATTGCCACCGGCGGTAACTACCTGCATAAAAAAATCGCCGACGTCACGACAACCCATCTGGAATTTTCTTCCGGCTTGAAAGCTCACGTGTTTGTTTCCTGGCTGCACCCGTTTAAAGAGCAAAAACTTGTTGTTGTCGGTGACAAAAAAATGGCTGTGTTCGACGACACCCTGCCCTGGGAAGAAAAACTGCTAATTTACCCGCATCATGTAGATTGGGAAAACAATATTCCGATACCGACACGTGAAATTCCGGAAAAAGTTTTTATTTCTTATGCCGAACCACTGAAAGTGGAGTGTGAACATTTTCTAAATTGCCTTCTTAACAAGCAACCGGCATTAACCAACGGTGAAGAAGGCATGCGGGTTCTTAAAGTTTTAAATGCTTCGGAACGTTCTTTAAATGAGAATGGTTTGAGAATGAATTTAAACAAGGAAAAAGTGTTGACTTCGATCGTTAAAGAAGCCGGCAATATTCATCCTACAGCCGAAATAGATGATAATGTGGAAATCGGCGAGAGGACCAGGGTCTGGCACTTTTCCCATATAATTTCCGGATCGAAAATCGGCGCTGATTGCTCTATTGGACAAAATACCGTAATCGGCCCCGACGTTACCGTCGGCAACGGCTGTAAAATTCAGAATAACGTCTCCGTGTACAAAGGCGTTACCCTGGAAGACAATGTTTTTTGCGGTCCGTCCTCGGTATTCACAAATGTTATCAACCCCCGCTCTGAAATCAAAAGAATGTCGGAAATTAAACCTACCCTTATTAAGAAGGGTGCAACATTGGGGGCAAACAGTACTATTGTCTGCGGTCATACAGTCGGCAGCTATGCCTTTATCGCCGCCGGAGCCGTAGTTACGAAGAACATCCCCGATTACGCTCTGATGATGGGCAATCCGGCCCGGCAAAAAGGCTGGATGTGTCAGTGCGGAGTCAGATTGCTAGATGATCTAAGTTGCCCCGCCTGCGGCAAAAAATTTAAGAAAACGCAAAAAACTATTAAACTTAAAGAATAATAAATATTGAGAAAGGAAGCAGCAATGCATGTTCGCAGTATTGTAAAAGGAACAAATGTGTTTATTCATGATTCCGTAAAATCATACGGTACAAATCATGTCGGCGACAATTCCATGATCATGGAAAATGTGATCCTGGGTTATCCGACAAGTGACATCTTTTTAGAATTGAGAGACAATAAAGAATTAATTGAAAACTTGAAATATGAAGGATGCAAAATAGGGTCCAATTCCATCCTTCGCCCCGGTGTGGCCGTTTATAAAGATACCGTTATTGGAAACGATGTAAGAACCGGGCATAACGTACTCATCCGGGAAAAATGCGTTGTGGGGAATAATGTTTTGCTGGGAACAAATGTAGTTATTGACAATAATACAAAAATCGGGAATTACGTGAGCATCCAGTCAAGCGTCTACATCCCGACCGGTTCAACCATTGAAGACTACGTATTTCTTGGTCCCAACTGCGTTTTACTGAACGATATGTATCCGATTCGCTTTAAGGGTGCTCCCCTAACCGCACCGGTTATAAGGAAAGGCGCCTCTATTGGAGGAAATGCATCTTTGCTTCCCGGCATTGAAGTGGGAGAAGGCGCCATTGTTGCCGGAGGCGCCATTGTTACTAAAAACGTTCCCGCCTGGCATATGGCGATAGGTGCACCGGCCAAGTTTGTTGAATTAAGGGAAGAGTTGCGTGTATATAATCATATCTATTAACATAATAACCGTTGAGAGGAATAAGAATTGAGACCAGCCATCCCGGGAAGCTCCATACTTGTGACCGGTGGTGCCGGTTTCATTGGCAGCCATCTGGTTGACAGACTGATTGCCGAAGGGGCAAAACATGTTATTGTAATTGATAATATGTTTCTCGGGAATGAAGCCAATCTCATCGACGCCATGCAAAAAGGGGCTGTGTTGTATAAAGACGATGCCGAATTCGCTTCATCACTCCAATATATTTTCGAGCATCATCCCGTCGATATCGTTTTCAATGCCGCTACCAAAGCCCTCAACTACTCTTTTGTGAACCCCTCGAATGCCTTTGATACCAACGTCAAGGTAATTCTGAACCTTTTAGAGCTGCAACGCGGGAAAGCTTTCAAAACTCTTTGCCATTTTTCCACCTCGGAAGTTTATGGAACGGCGGTTTACGAGCCGATGGACGAAAATCATCCGATTAATCCCACAACGACATATGCCGCAGGTAAGGCCGCGGCGGATATCGCGTTGCAGAGTTATGTACGTATGTTCGATCTTGATGCATTTATCATCAGGCCTTTCAACAACTATGGCCCGCGGCAGAACTATAAAGGATATCTGGCAGGTGTCATACCCATTACGGCCTGGAAGATTCTCAATGGCATGGCGCCCGAAGTTCATGGAACAGGTAACCAAACCAGAGATTTTATCTACGTATTTGATACGGTAGATGCCATAACAAAATTATACGATAAGATATCACAAGGAGATAGTGTCAATATATCAACCGACGGACAGATCGCCATCAAAGATGTAATTGTCAAAGTAGCGGAAGAAATGAATTATAAAGGTGATATTTTATATAAGGAAGCAAGAAAGTCGGACGTGCAATGCCACAATGCCAGTAATGCCAAAATTAAGTCAATGATCGAATTCCGTCTGACGCCATTTGATGTCGGGCTTAAAGAAACACTGGCATGGTACCGGAAACACATCGGAGAAACATTGTGATCAAACTCATCAAACCTTACATTTTCTTCGAAGACGTTGAAACCGAATTTCGGGAGGTTTTTGAAAGCGGCTGCTTTACCCGGGGGAAGTATGTGTCCGCTTTTGCGGAAAAACTATGTTCTTATACCGGTGCCAAATATGCTTTTCTGACAACATCAGCGACGACCGCCCTCTGGATGTGCATGAGGCTTATTGGGATTGGAAACGGCGATGATGTAATAGTCTCTGATTTTTCCTTCCCCGCAACCGCCAATATTGTCGAAGATGTTGGCGCTAGACCGGTATTTGCGGATGTCAGTATGGAAACATTCAACATGCTGCCCGAGGAGCTTGAACGGAAAATCACGCCGAAAACCAAAGCGGTTATTTTTGTTGATGCGCTGGGCAATCCTTCCGGCATCCATGCTATTAAAGAAATATGCCGAAACAGGAACATACCATTGATAGAAGATGCCGCCTGCGCTATCGGCAGCAGCGAACGGGGTGTCCGTTGCGGCAATATTGCCGATTTAACATGTTTCAGTTTTCACCCCCGCAAACTATTGACAACAGGCGAAGGGGGTGCCATAACAACCGGCAATGATGAATGGGCGGAAAAGTTGGCGGTAAAACTGGCCCACGGGGCTGTTACGGAAAACGGCAAGTTTGATTTTATCGATTTTGGATACAACTTCAGACTTCCCGAACTTCAGGCAATAATGGGAATTAAACAGTTAGAGAAGCTCAACGAAATTGTTCGAGATCGCAGCTTAATCAGGGATGCCTACATTAAGGAGCTGAATGCCCTCGGTTTTTGCTCACAGCAGGTTAATCACGATGTAATTCACAATGTACAGTCTCTGGTATTTAGAGTGCCTCCGGGGTGTGACCGTGATGCATTGATTATTAATCTGCGAAATCAAAATGTCGAATCGACACTGGGAACCTACTGTTTAAGCGGCTTAACCTATTACCGTCGAAAGTATAATGATATTCAATCCAACTCTAAATTATTGCAGGAACAGACTATTACTTTCCCCTGTTACGCCAAGGTAGATTCGCTGCAGGTATGCGACAGGATTCGCAATGCTTTAAAACTTTCGGTATGATTGCAATGGAGCAGCAATAGAAAAATATTCATGCGAAAAGAAAACGATTTTACAGAAAATGATAATGATAATGATAAACGTGCAATTGATTTGTGTGGTCTGCTGAAGCATCTGCATGTTATCCTGCGCCAAGAGAAATTCGATAAATTCCAACGCATGCTCCCCATCGGCGAGGTTCTTGTCGACAGATGGGAAAAAGCCCGCTTCTATGGATTCGGCAGAGATACTTCCATATATGACAGCAGTATTGTTATCGGAAATGTGACTGTCGGCAGCCACTGCTGGATCGGCCCCAATACCATTCTGGATGGATCGGGGGGGCTTGAAATCGGCGACCACTGTGATATTTCCGCCGGTTCTCAAATCTATACACACGACACGGTCGACCGGGTCATCTTCGATAAAGATATCAACCATGCCCCTGTTAAAATAGGCAATAACTGCTATATAGGCCCGAATGTCATTATTACCAAAGGGGTGACTATCGGCGATTATGTGGTTATCGGCGCCAACAGCTTTGTCAATCAAAATATCCCCTCAAATTCCAAAGGATGGGGAACACCTTTCCAGGTAAAAGGAAAAGCACGTGAAGATATGTAGTCGATGTATTTATGATTCCAATGTTCCCGCCATAACATTCGATGAAAACGGCGTATGTAATTACTGTAAGATGATTGACGATTTAAAGGAACAATATAAAACCGGAACATCTGAAGGAGAAAAAAATCTTCAGGAAATTGTTGAACAGATAAAAAAAGAAGGCAAAGGTAAAAAATATGACTGTGTTGTCGGCGTAAGCGGAGGCACTGATTCGTCGTTTATGATAATCAAGGCCGTCGAGTGGGGATTAAGACCGCTTGCCGTACACTATGACAATACATGGAACACGGCAATCGCCACGGAAAATATCCGGAAGGTCCTGGGAAAACTCAACGTCGATCTTTATACCCATGTTGTAGATAATAAGGAATCAGATGATATTTTTCGCTCTTTTTTCTTAGCCAATGTGCCGGAACTGGATGCCGCGACAGACCTGGCCCTGGCGGAAACGTTGTATAGAGCGGCCGGCAAGCATGACGTAAAATATATTCTGGAGGGACATTCTTTTATAACAGAGGGTGTTGCACCATTAGGAAATGTTTACTTTGACGGCGCTTATATTAAAAACATTCATAAGCAGTTCGGCACAATGAAAATAAAGACTTACCCGTTAATGGATTTCTGGTCTTTCATGAAATGGATTTTAGTAAAAAAAATAAAAAAAATCAGGCCTCTCTGGTATATTACATATTCCAAGCAGGATGCGAGAAAATGGCTGGAAAAAGATTTCGGCTGGCATTACTATGGCGGTCATCATCTGGAAAACCGCATGACTGCATTCAACCACAGCGTGTACTTTCCCCAAAAATTCGGGATTGATTTGAGAAATTTGAGCCTGGCGGCCTCAGCGAGAGCCGGATTCATTACCAGGGAAGAAGCTTTGGAAGAATATAAAAAACCGCCTTATATTGAACCGGAGCTGGTGGATTATTTCAAAAAAAGATTAGGACTCAGTGACGAAACATATGAAAAAGTAATGAAGGGACCGAGGAAAACTTATAAGGATTATAAGACGTATAAAAAAAGGTTTGAACTCTTGAGACCCATGTTTTTCGTTCTCGCCAAAGCAAATTTAGTGCCTATGAGTTTCTACATTAAATACACCTCAAAGAATGAGATCTGATGATTACGATTATTGACTACGGCATGGGCAATACCGGATCAATTGTCAATATGCTGAAAAAAATCGGCGTTAAATCCCTGATCACCTCTAATCCGGAAGAAATAGCAAAAGCCCGCAAGATTATCCTTCCCGGCGTCGGTCATTTTGACCGGGCGATGGAAAAGATAAACCAAAACTCTCTCCGCGAGATTCTCGATCAAAAAGCCCTGCAAGAAAAAGTACCATTTCTTGGCATTTGCCTCGGCATGCAGCTGCTGACAAAAAGCAGCGAGGAAGGGAAGTGCCCCGGGTTGGGCTGGATACCGGCAAAAACAGTCCGCTTCCATTTTCCCCAAGAATCGACATTGAAGATACCTCACATGGGATGGAATCTGGTTCAGCGATCAACGCCAAGCCCTCTTACCGAAAATTTCGAGACGGAACACCGCTTTTATTTCGTTCATTCCTATCATGCCCAGGTTGAAGATGAAAAATATTCTATCCTGAAAACGGAATATGGTTATTTTTTTGACTCGGCAATTCAGAAAGATAATATTTTCGGCGTGCAATTTCATCCGGAAAAAAGTCACCGTTTCGGAATGCGTCTTCTGGAAAATTTTGCGAGGCTATAATGTTAAAAACACGTGTTATCCCCTGCCTTCTCCTTCGGGATGAATCTCTTGTGAAAACCGTCCAGTTCCGCAAATTCGGTTATATCGGTGATCCCGCCAATACCTGCCGCATTTTCAATGAACTCGAGGTTGACGAATTGGCGTTTCTGGACATTACGGCCAGCAAAGAAAATCGGGAGCCCAATTATAAAATTCTTCGTGAGATAGCCAATGAATGCTTTATGCCGTTGTCTTATGGAGGAGGCATCAGATCCATACAAATGGCGGAAATAATTTTTAATATCGGCTTCGAGAAAATAATTTTAAATTCCTATCCTTTTGAAAAGCCGAATATTATTTCCGAACTGGCGCAGGCTTTCGGCAGTCAAAGCATCATCATAGCGATAGATGTGAAGAAAAACTTTTTCGGCAAATATGAAACATTCGGTCTTTCCGGCACAGTCAATAAAAAGAAAAAGCCGGCAGCCTGGGCGCGGGAAGTCCAGGACCTTGGCGCCGGAGAAATATTGCTCACCTCGATTGATCATGAAGGAACATGGAAAGGATTTGATCTTGACTTGATTAAGCAGGTTGCCGATTCCGTATCGATTCCGGTGATTGCCCACGGAGGCGCCGGAAATATTGAAGATATAGGTAAAGCATGCAGCAAAGGCCATGCCTCTGCAGTTGCCGTCGGCAGCATGGTGGTTTATCAAAAGCAGGGAATGGGAGTGCTTGTTAATTTCCCGGATAAAAACAATTTGAGTAAAGTTATCGGATAATTATCTACTAATAATTAATATAATGGTTTCAATATTAACATGACAAAAAAGCCGCGAATATTCATCGGCCTGAGAGAGATAGCCGGCTATTTCCACCATCTCAAAAAGGGATTTGATGTTTTAGGGATTGATTCCATATTCGTCAATTTAAGCGGCAATCCTTTCCAATATGACACGGACAAAAATCCACCTTTTATCAATGCACTTAACCATTATTCCCAGAAAATCGGCATGATGTTTTTCGGCAACTGGATTCTGCGGGTGATCTGGGTTGCATTCCTGCAGAATATGATCAGCCTCTTCCTTTTTCCGTGGGCATTATTCAAATATGATGTTTTTATATTCGCCTCCAATTCGACCTTCTTCTTTTTTATCGATCTGCCCATACTCAAATTGTTTAGAAAAAAAATTATTTATGTATTTCTGGGGTCGGAAGCAAGGCCGGTCTATCTCAACGGATACGTCATTAAAAATGACAGTTTCAGTTCTATTCTTACAGGCATATGCATTACCCGCATTCAGAAAATCATGATATCCATCATTGAAAATTTTGCCGATCATATCATCAACAACCCTCCCCAGGCTTATTTTCAATCGCGTCCCTTCATTAACAGCTTATGCATCGGCATTCCCCACAGTGCTAATCTTCATAAAGTTAAAGATGCATCAAATAACAACCCGGACAAAAATATCGTCCGCATTCTTCATGCGCCTTCCAAACCGGAGCCCAAGGGGACACCGGTAATAAGACAGGCGATACATTCACTTCAACAAAAAGGGCTTGCGCTGGATTATGTGGAAATTACGGGGCGCCCCAATGCGGAAGTTTTGCGGGAGCTGGAGAGATGCGACTTTATTATTGATGAAATTTACTCAGATACGCCTATGGCCGTTTTTGCCACGGAAGCAGCTTTTGCCGGCAAACCAGCCATTGTAGGAAGTTATTATGTAGGCCGGATAAAGGATGACCTTCCGCAAAGCGATATGCCGCCGAGCATGTTTTGTCATCCCGACCGGCTCGAAACGGCCATAGAAAAACTTATCATTGATCATAAATTTCGTGAGGAATTAGGGGAAAAAGCGCTGGAATTTGTAAAGACAAACTGGTCGGCGACTAAAGTTGCCCGGCATTATCTCTCTCTGATTACCGGAAACTTCCCAGCTAAATGGCTCTTTGATCCCGTCAATATCCGGTATCTTCACGGCTGTGGACTTGCGGAAGCAAAAGCAAAAAGGATTATTGCCGCTTTCCTGAAAACAGGCGGAAGGAGATCATTATGCCTCTCCGGCAAACCGCAATTGGAAGAAATGTTTGTCCGTTTTGCCGACACAAATGATCTAAATTAATTTTTATCGTTTCCATAGTTGTTCTTCCCGGCATAGTATTTTCTTAAAAAGATGAATCCGACTCCTCCCAGCAAAAGATCGGAAACCATCCCCATAATTCTTGTTCCCACAGGAAGAAGCAGAGCCAGGCTCCTGTCTCCCAACGCCGCCAGTAATGCGAACATTATTCCTTCACGGACACCTAATCCTCCGGGAGCGATCAGAATGATGAAGCCGATCATATCGGCGATAATCAATGACGCGGAAACGGCAAATATGTTCTGAATTGATACGGAAAATCCCAGCCCGATAGCCAATAAATATCCCGTGATTCCGAATATGGCGTTGGCCAATAAGTACAGAAATTGAAAGACGATAATCCATTTAATATCGATATGAGTATAATTTATCGTTTTCTTGAAAATTTTCTCTATTATCCTGATCAATATTTTCAGACAGGACTGATTGAGGAAAATAAACCCAATATAAAGAATTAAAAAGGCAACAAAGATCGTAAGCCAAAATCTCGTTTGGTCGGGACTGAAACAAACAAAGTACAACAAACCCAGAAAAGCGGAAGCAAACAAAGATGTCATGGCTAAAAACAAATTTGCGTAAAGCACAACGGTCTTGGAAATGCCCTGTCTCGACAGCAGGACCATTTGCAAGGCATATGACCAGACCTTTCCCGGTAGATATTTTGTCAACTGGGATGTGTTGACAATGGCCAGGCTTTCTCTAAAATTTATTTTATGCGCCGTAATCATCTTCAATAACTGCTGCCAGAAGAAAGTTCCGGCTAATGTCGTCAATATCAGTATAATTTGCGACGTCAGGAGATAGAATGAATTGATTTTGAAATCGAATTTGGCAATAGAATCATAATTGGCATAAAATTCCCGAACAAAGAAATAACCTGCCCCGGCGACAATCAGAAATCCGATCACATATTTGATGATACTCTTAAAGTGCATTTTTTCTAATTTTTCTTGTAATTTTATAGATGCAATTTCGTTTATGTTTTTTAATCCTCTAACACATTAAAGCAATAACTCAAAGTCACCTTTTTAATTAATAATTTTAAATTTTTGTTTAAATAAGTGCAGATGTCTGATATTGGAACTTCGGCAATATCCAATGCAAATCTAATCAACTTATTCCAACCGAATGACTTAAAATGCTGACTAAAGAAAACGGATTTAAACTGCCTTTAAAATGGAATTTTCCGGATGGCGGAAAATATGCTTTTACATTTGTTTCCTTGCTGGTCATTTTATTAGCAGTATATGCCAACAGTTTTTATGGAGACTGGCATTTCGATGATTTTGCCAATATTGTTAATAATCCATATATACAAATAAAAGATTTTTCCTGGGAAAATATAAAGCATTGCATCTATGGTTTAGAACAACAAAGACCATCCCGGCCGTTGGCCTATTTAAGTTTCGCACTGAACTATCAAATTAATGGACTGGATGTTTTCGGCTACCATTTGGTCAATTTTATCATTCATTATTTTGCCGCCGTTTTTCTTTTTTTATTTATCTACAACACGCTAAAGCTCCCTCTGCTGAAAGAACGGTATGAAAATATTGCTTATCCGGTGGCCCTGCTGGCGGTATTTTTCTGGGCGATCAATCCCGTTTTTGTGACGACTATTTCTTACATAGTCCAGCGAATGGCCCTAATGGCCGGAATGTTTTACATTATGTCGATGTATTTCTATCTGAAGGCGCGGACAACCGACAAAAGAGGTCGGGCGGTTTGTTTTTTCATCATCAGTGTTTTGGCAGGCCTGGCATCCATCCTTTCCAAAGAAAATGCCGCGTTGCTGCCGGTCAGCGTCTTATTATTCGATTTGTTTTTAATTCAGGGCATTAGCAAAGAAAATGTTAATAATGTTTTTAAGATTGTAATCTTACCTCTTATAATCATTATTTTTTTCGCATTAATTTACACCGGCGGCCTGTCCAACGCCGTTGGCGGCTACGACCTGCGTGATTTTACTATGGGCGAACGGCTTTTAACCGAACCTCGTGTAATAATATTCTATTTATCTCTTTTATTTTACCCGGTTAATTCTCGTTTAACGCTGCTTTATGATGCAGACATTTCGCGTTCTCTATTCCAGCCTTGGACTACACTGCCGGCGATTTTACTAATCCTTACAGCCCTGGCATTAGCACTTTATCTTGTAAAAAAACGACCTTTACTTTCATACTGCATCTTCTTCTATTTTTTAAACCATTTAATCGAAGGTTCATTTTTTTCTCTGGAGCTGATATACGAACATCGAAATTACTTGCCCTCAATGCTTTTATTTATTCCGCTTGCCGAGTTAATAATTTTCGCCATAGATTATTTTTCTCATAATAAAATTATTCAGATTATTTTTGCTTCTGTAATAGTTATCATCTTGACGGCTTGGGGAGACAGTACTTTCAGACGCAACGGTATTTTTTCCAGCGACTATCTATTGTGGCAGGACAACATTCTCAAATCTCCCCGTTTGAGCAGACCTCATTCCAATATAGGCCGAATCTATTATAATTATAATGATCAGGTCAAAGCACAACTGGAATACGACAAAGCTCTACACCTGAATAACTTCGGCAGCAAACAAGCTTTAGCAATTCAACAATTCAATTCCGGGCTGTTATACTTTATGCAGAGGAAAGACGATGCGGCCTTGGACTGTTTTGAAAATTCTTCAAAATATCTTCCGGAATATCTTCTCAATGACATTCTCGCTGCTAAAATTAAAATCAGGCAGAATAAACTCCGGGAGGCCAAGAAAATTATTGAGGATAAATTAAAAAAATATCCCCGCAGTCTTGAGCTGATGGAATTATACAGTTTTATCCTCTGGAAAGATGGAAAATTTCGCCGGTCTGAAGCTTTGGCAAGGGAACATATTTACCGTAAGGGAAATTCCACCCTGACACTGATGATTTTGGCTGAATCCTGTCGTCAAAAAAATAATCTCCGGGGAGCTATATTTTACTGGCAGTCAATACGCAATACAGCTCCGCAGAATCCATGGGCTAATCTGGCGCTGATCGAATTGTATGCGAAGATTAATAGTTCCCATAATCTTCTTCTGGAAATCAAACAATTGATTAATTGGAAGGGTTCTTTAAATTTGTCTGAATATGTTAACGAACAAATAAAAAATAATTTCCTTCTTCCTTATAATCCCGATTTGGAAAATATTCGTTTTATTCTAAAAAAGCATGGCCAAATATTTTTATAAAATGGTGTGAAGAATCGAAGCTTTTACTGTTATTTAATGAATTTGTTTAATAAAAACTTGAATGATAATAAAGTATTTGCTAAGGAGTTCACGGCATACATCTTATCTAAGGACAGATTTATTCAAAATGTTATCAAAAAAATATTTGGGGCTTTATTTATTCCTGTTTTCATTTCTCTTTCTATTGCCACTGGACGCATTTTCGGTCACATTCTCCCGGTTGGAAAAAATTCCCGATTCAATAATATCTCTTTCCTCCGGTTATGCTCTGGTCGTTGATAAACAATATCAAAAAATTTATGCATTCAAGAGAAATGCCGTTTTTTCGAAAGTATTTGAAGCCCCCTGCTCAACCGGTAAAAATCACGGCTCTAAACAAGTAGAAGGAGATTTAAAAACTCCCAATGGTGTTTATTTTGCTACTCGAATGGTGCGCAATCCAGTTCCGCCGGAAACATATGGAGCGCTAGCCTTCACACTTGATTATCCTGCCCTTCCGGACAAAAGGGCTGGGCGCAATGGTACCAACATTTGGATTCATGGAACAGCCAAGCCGCTGTCTCCCTTTCAATCAAGTGGTTGCGTAGTTTTACGCAACAGCGATTTACAGCGCCTCGATAACATTATTTTTTTTAATAAAACACCGGTTATTATTCAAGAATCAATTAATTGGATTTCTCAGAATTCGGTTCCTTATGCGAAATACGAGCTGGAAAGAATCATGGCGCTCTGGAATAGATATTACCTAGATATGAACATGAAGTCTCTTGATGCCTTATATCTGCCCGGCGCGGAAATTAAAGGCAAAAAAAGAGAAGAATTTTTCCGGAGATTCAAATCCCTAAGAACTTTAAACGACCATTTTTCCCTGCAGCCGCGGGATGTTTCCATCTTGAGGCAGGAAAATACCGCTGTAATTTTGTTCGACCTGGTACTTGCCGTTAATAATGATAATTCTTTTCAAGGCTCCTACAATAAACTTACCCTGGAAAGAGTGAACAACAGGTGGTATATTGTTGACGAATCAGCAATAGCAACACCAATTGCAACGGCAACGAAAACGGCAACCGCGTCGACAAATGCAGCTGTAGTCCTACCACGCGGCACCAATGTTCCGAAAATTCAAACAACGATTGACAATAATCTAAAAACTGCTGCAAACGCCAAAAACAGCGTCAATGCCGCCGCCAATTCAAAAAACGATTCTGACATAAAAACAAATTCTAACGGAGACATAACAGCTCTGGTCAATAAATGGGCGGCAAGCTGGAAATCGGGTGACATGAAAAGATTCCGCAATTGCTATGCGGCCAGTTTCAAAGCGAGAGGCATGAATTTAAATGCCTGGGTGGATCATAAAAACAATGTACGAAAAAACAGCAAAAATATTAATGTTCGCATAGATAATCTGCGTGTAACTGTGGATTCAACAACTGCAACAGCCTCTTTTACCCAAATTTACAGTTCCTCAATTCTTAAGAGCAAAAGCTCAAAGAAATTAGAGCTGAAGAAAATAAACGGTGAATGGAAGATTACGAGGGAAATAATTTAGTTTCACTCTAAAACCACAGCCAATTCAGAGTATCAAACAATCTAAAAATTATATTTTGGAATTACAGTGTAATGGCAGAATACTTACCCTGTTTTTCTTTCCTGCCAGCCTGATAATGTTTCTTCTGGACACTTCAATAAGAAAAGTTCATAATTAATACACAAGAGTATATACTTAAAAAAATATTTTCAGAGTTGCAGAATACAAAGCTGAAAAGAAGAATAAAACCGCAGATTACTGTATGGAGGTATTGGATTATCGCATTCGGAAAATAACAAGGCTGTCTCTATTGACGGATTATCTATCGCAAAGCATCCTGCAAGGAGGGCATAATGACTGCTAAACGGCGCATTCGGGAAACCAATGATACAAGAGAATGTAACAAAGTTAATAACATGCCTTTCAGTGTAACAGCAGGAGAAAAGGCGGCCATCCTGGAATCCATACCGGACCCGGTGGTATTGCTGGATACGGATTTAAAGGTATTGTGGTCAAATGCCGCCATGAATAAACTTCTCAATCTCGAAGCCGACCAACTGGCGGGCCGGCATTGTTTCGAGAAGATGCACGGATTAAAAAAACCCTGCCGCATTTGTCCCGTTGTAAAAGCCATCGATACGGGACGCCCCTGCACTGTTAATGATTTTTCCTCTCTGGGCAAAAGATGGACGTTGCACGCTTATCCTCTCCTCGATGATAAAGGTAATGTCACCAGAGTTGTCGAGATCGCAACGGATATCACGGAAAGCAAACGGGCGGAGAAAAAACTCAACAAGATCTGTAAGCTGCAGTCGATGATTCTCGATAACAGCACCGTGGGGATCGCTTTTGTACGCAACAGAATTTATGAGTGGGTTAACCCGAAACTGTGTGAATTATATGGCATTACGAAAGAACAATTCGTAGGGTCTTCTACCCGTATAGCCTATCCCGATGACGAATCATATCAAAGAATAGGCAATGAGACATATTCTCTTTTTGCTCAGGGGGAAAAAGCGAGCTTTGAAACTCTTAGGCGTAAAGGGGATGGTTCGTTGTTCTGGTGCAAGCTCGAGGGAATTGCTTTGGATGCATCCAAGCCTCAAGAGGGCTCCATCTGGATAGCGGAGGACATCACAAAGCGCAAGCAGGCTGAAGAAGAGCTCCAGAAACTGAACAGGCTGCAATCCTTGATTCTGGACAACAGTGCTGTGGGAATTGCGTTTGTGCGGAACCGAACTTACGAATGGGTAAATCGGAAAATGTCCGAATTGCTCGGAATCCCCGTGGAACAGCTCCAGGGATCTTCCACACGCATTATCTATCCAAACGACGAGGTTTATCAATGGGTTGGTTCTGAGGCCTATCCTCTCTTCGCTCAAGGGAGAAATGTTACCCTCGAAGTTCAGTTGCGTAAAGGGAATGGTTCTTTGATCCTGTGTAATCTCAAGGGAATCGTTTTAAATCCATCGACCCCCCTGGATGGGTCCATCTGGATAGCGGAAGACATTACTGAACACAAGCTGGCCGAGGAAACGCTCCGAAAGAGTGAGGAGAAGTATCGCGGTTTGGTCGAAGGATTGAATGAAGCATTGTTTCGAATGACTTTGCCTGATGAAATATTTGAATACTTCAGTCCAAGTGTGACAAATGTCCTGGGATACAGCGCTGAGGAATTCATCGCGGATCCACTTCTGATAAGACGGGCAATCCATCCGGATTTTCAAGACTATATCAATAAAATATTTAAGGAGTTAAAAGAAGGGATAGTCTCTCCAAATTATGAATACAAGATAATCGACGCCAAAGGAAAAGAAAGGTGGATTATCCAATCCAACAAAGGAATATTTGACAAAAATGGCAAGCTTGTTGCGTTGGAGGGGCTTTGCCGAGACATATCTGAACGCAAGCGTACCGAAGAAGCGCTCGAAAGTCGCATAGTAGCACTGACAAAACCGCTGGAAGATATAGGCAATATAACCTTCGAGGATTTGTTCAACATCTCCGACCTCCAGCACCTTCAGGACATGCTCGCAAAAGCCTGGGGCGTAGCTATCCTCCTTACCAATCCAGACGGCACCCTCATCACCCAACCGAGCAATTTTACATATTTCTGCAGCGAGTTTATCCGCAAAAACGAGAAAGGATTTCGAAACTGTCAAATATCCGATGCGGCACTCGGACGACGGCACAATCCCTCCGGACCGACTATTCAAAAGTGTTTGAGCGCCGGCTTGTGGGGAGCCGGTGCCAGCATCACTCTGGGTGGGCGCCACATCGGCAACTGGTTGATCGGTCAGGTCCGCAACGAAGCACAGAGCGAAGAACAAATCATGAAACACGCTCGCGAGATCGGCGCTGATGAGGAAGCGTTTCGTGAAGCCTTCCTCCGAGTACCAGTCATGCCGCAGGAGAAATTTGAGCAGATTGCACACACCCTGTTTGCTCTGGCCAATCAGCTTTCCGCTATCGCTTATCAAAACATCCAACAGGCACGGTTCATTGCCGAGCGGAAACAGGCAGAAAAAGCACTCCGCGAGAGTGAGGAAAAATTCAGGGGTATCTATGAAGAATCTCCTATGGGGATTGAGCTTTATGACCGGGAGGGCACATTGTTGGATATCAACAGAGCCTGCCTTGATATTTTCGGTATCTCCGATGTGAAGAATGTTATCGGGGTCAAGCTCTTTGAAAACCCCAACCTGAGAGAAGAATGCAAGGCTCAACTGCGGAGGGGCGAGAGTGTGCGCCTGGAGATGCCTTATGATTTTGGGAAAGTAACTACATTCAATTTGTACGAAACGACGAAAAGTGGAATCATCTATCTCGACGTTTTGATCACTCCCTTGAAAGGTGCCACAAAAGAATCCGGCATCGGTTATCTTGTGCACACACGGGATATTACCAAGCGGAAGCAGGCTGAATTTGCCCTTCGGGAAAGTGAAGAAAAGTACCGTCGTCTGCACGAATCCATGACGGAAGCTTTTGCCAGTACGGATATGAAGGGCCGCATAGTGGAGTCCAACCGTGCCTATCAGTCGATGCTGGGCTACTCGGAGGAAGAGCTTCGCCATTTATCATACTCTGATATAACTCCCAAGAAATGGCATGCCTTGGAAAAGAGCATAGTTAAAGAGCAAATCCTGGTGCATGGATACTCCAATGTTTACGAGAAGGAATACCAAAGGAAGGACGGCTCTGTTTTTCCCGTTGAAATAAGTGCATTTCTGATACGCGACAGCGATGGAAATCCTATCGGCATATGGGGCATTGCGCGCGACATTTCCGAACGCAAGAAGATGGAGACGGAACTTAACGCCGCCAGAGATTATCTAAGAACGGTCTTTAATAATGTGTATGATGCGATTTTTGTTCATGATCTGGATGGAAAAATTATAGATGTAAATAACAAAATGCTGGAAATGTACAAGGTCAGTCGGGAAGAAGTTATTGGATTGAACGTAATTCGTGATTTCTCGGCAACCGATGAGACTATAGAAGTGTCGCGAGCCAACTGGAATAAGGTAATGTCCGGCACAAACTATTTCGTACCGTGGAAGGCCAGACGGCCAAAGGACTGCTCCGTATTTGATGTGGAAGTTTTTCTGACGAGATTAGTATTGCCCGATGGAAACTATATCCTCGCGAATGTCCGTGATATTACCGAACGGAAGCAAATGGAAGAGGAACGCAGCAGGATCGAGGACAGGATGCGTGATGTCCAGAAGCTCGAGAGTCTTGGCGTGCTCGCCGGAGGAATCGCCCACGATTTCAACAATCTGCTCATGTCCATCCTGGGAAGAGCAGATCTGGCGCTTTTCTCCCTTTCTGAAACATCTCCCGCCTACCAGCACGTTGAGGAGATCACGCGGGCATCGCACCGGGCCGCCGATTTATGCCGGCAAATGCTGGCGTATTCCGGAAAGGGACGCTTCGTGATCGGCCGCTACAATATCTCCGACATCGTTCGGGAGATGGGACAAATCCTTAATGTATCGATCTCCAAAAATGCCATGATGCGTTACTCTCTGGCCGAAGGCCTTCCGGCGGTGGAATCGGATGCAACCCAGATACGACAGGTGGTTATGAACCTGATAACGAACGCATCCGATGCTCTGGGTGACGGACAAGGCATTATCTCTGTTAAGACCGGGGTCATGGATTGTGATGAGGCTTATCTGTCCAGCAGCTATCTGGATGACAAACTCCCGGGAGGAACATACGTTTACCTTGAAGTATCGGATACCGGCTGCGGAATGGATTCCGAAACCCTGAGCAGGATTTTTGATCCCTTTTTCAGCAAGAAGTTTACCGGCCGGGGACTTGGCCTGGCTGCGGTTCTGGGCATTGTGCGCGGACATAAGGGAGCGATCAAGGTGTACAGCGAGGTAGGTAAAGGAACGATCTTTAAAATTCTGTTTCCTGCCGTGGAATGGAAGCCCGGTGATAAGGTGAAAACCGAGGAGCAGCCTCCATTGCTGAAAGGCGGGGGTACTATCCTGGTCGTCGATGATGATCCCTTGGTTCGCGATGTTGCGTCGGATATGCTGATACAACTGGGTTTTCAGGTATTGACGGCAAATAATGGCCGGGAAGGACTGGAAGTCTTTAAAACACATGGAAACGAGGTTTCATTTATCATCCTTGACCTCACCATGCCCGAGATGGGCGGTGAAGAGGCATTTCTTGAGCTGCGCAAATTGAGGCAAGACGTAAAGGTGATTCTGTCGAGCGGCTACAATGAACAGGATGTAACACAACGCTTTGTCGGTAAGGGCCTGGCGGGATTTATCCAAAAACCATACACATTGGCGGGGCTGCGCAGCGCTCTGAATCGCGCTCTTGGCTGATGCAGCATAGAATTCAGAACGTTTGCCGGGCGTCCTGAAATAAAAAAAGGATTAGCATTTTAAGCTAATCCTCGTAAATGGCTGGAGGCGGCATCCGGACTTGAACCGGAGAATAACGGTTTTGCAGACCGCTGCCTTAGCCACTTGGCTATGCCGCCATAAAAAAATGGAGCGGGCGAACGGATTTGAACCGTCGACGTCTACCTTGGCAAGGTAGCACTCTACCACTGAGTTACGCCCGCTCATTGGGATGCTCGTGACTATAACAAATAAAGCCTTCTTGTCAATAAAAAAGTGTAATTCCTGTTATAAATTAATCTTCGACTGCTTCCTTCAATTTTAAGGCTGATTTCATCAGTTCACTCACAGCCGTCAGGTATTTTTTAATTCCGGTAACGAAGATATCATTATGTCCGGCATTTGGTATCTTCAGGAATTTCTTTTGTGGCGCATTTGCGGCTGCAAATAACTTCTCGGCTTGGATAACCGGAATTAAAAAATCATCTTCAGCATGAATAATAAGCAGTGGTTTGGCAAAATTCTTTATTTTATCGTTATTGGCAAAGCCGTCTTCTTCTTTAATTTCCAGATAGTCAGGATCAGCGCCGAGTGTTCTCAGCAGCGGAACTGTCTCAGCAAATCCACTTTCAATAATCAATCCGTCTATTCGATCACCATATGCAGCGGCAATTTCCAGTGCGGAAGCGGAACCGAGAGACCGCCCCATAATGACCAATAATTCCTCTTTTTCACATGTTTGAGCATATACATACTTAAAAATCTCGTGTGCATCCTGAATCATCAGACTCGCTGTGGGGTCCCCTGCCGAACGTCCGTAGCCGCGATAATCAACACAGATAAAGCGGATATTCATTTGCCAGAATATTCCGGCGATATCAATGTAATCCGATGCTATTTCTCCGTTGCCGTGAAAAAATAAAATTGTCGCCGGCGCCTTCTTCATTGCCGCCCAGATGGAACTGACGGAAATATCATTGTCAACCGGTATCATAACGCGCTTAAGATATTGATTTTCAGTTATCTCAACCTCATCATAACGGGGATAAAATAGTGCCCTACTTATTTGTGGAAGATCGATTTTGGAATAATCCCGCTTTTCCCCAACGGACATAATTAATTTTCCCTGGCCCTTTTATAAAATTGAATAAAATAGTTGGTGCCGGAATATATAGTCAGCACAAAGGCAATGTAAAGAACTATTGTTCCAACCTGATGTGCATCAGTGCCCAAAATAGGATAATGAATCAATAAAGCCGTTACCGCAAATGTCTGCGCCAGAGTCTTTTGCTTGCCTAAACGGCTCGCCTGAATAAAAAGACCTTCGGAAGAAGCTATGGTTCTTACTCCATCGACAACCAAATCCCGCATAATTGTAACAGCTACAATCCAGGCAGGGATTCGCCCAATGGGAATCATTAGAATCATCGCCGTATTGATCATAAGTTTGTCGGCAATGGGATCAAGAAACTTTCCCATTGTTGTCACAAGCTGATATTTTCGCGCTATGTAACCATCAAGAAGATCTGTTATCGATGCGGCAACAAATAATACCGCCAGTATAAGGCTCCAGAATTCGCCCGGTGACCAAAGCAAAATAAAAAGAAAAGGCACGACGCTGAGTCGTATCAATGTAATCGTATTGGGCAAATTGAATATTATTTGTTTTGCTAGCATATGACCAAACTGGTCTATTTCTCCCTCATCAGAAATAGTTGTCTTCCGGGTTATTTCCGGGGAACCTTTTTCCAGTCGTCCAGGAACAGTTCTATTCCTTTATCCGTTAAGGGATGCCCCGCCAGCTGGGCGATTACTTTAAAGGGTATAGTGGCAATATCAGCGCCCATCATTGCGGCGTCCAGAACATGACGCGGATGACGTATACTGGCTACAATCACCTCCGTTTCATATCCGTAATTATCAAATATTGTAAGTATTTGTTCCACCAGCTCCATCCCGTCATGGGAAATATCATCCAATCTGCCGACAAACGGACTGACATATCGGGCACCCGCCTTTGCCGCCATAAGCGCCTGTAAAGGAGAGAATATCAAAGTTTGATTCACGTCTATACCGGCATCGGCAAACATTCTTGTTGCTTTCAAACCTTCAGTGCAAATCGGAACTTTAATGACAACATTCTCGCCTAAACGTACAAGTTTTTTACCTTCGGCAAACATTCCCTTGGCATCCTGACTTACAACTTCCAGGCTTACCGGTCCTTTGACATTTTTAATAATTTCCTTAACAACGGCGTCAAATCCTTTTTTTTCTTTGGCGATCAGGGACGGATTTGTCGTTACTCCGTCCACCATGCCCAGGCTTAAACCTTCCTTGATTTCTTCAATATTCGCCGTATCAATAAAAAACTTCATAATTACCCCCCTGCTGCAATTATTGCTTTTTTTCTAATATATAAGATTCGTAACATTCCTTGCTGCAAAAATAATAGTTTTTCCCGGATATCTCTTTCATATAAGCCTGACTTACGGGAACATAGGTATGACAAGCGGGATCCTCCACCAAATCTTCTCCCGTAGTCTGCATATTTTTTGCTGTTTTAATTTGCTGCCTGTCGATGCCGGCCGGCTTTGGTCCACGCAATAATTTGACTATTCTGTAGAGCAGATAAATTAAAACAAGGATTATTATTAAACGGATCAACATGGCAATCGGCCAACCTTTTTCTTTTTTTCCAATAGCTTTACAACTTTTTGATCATTAAGCCGGTCTTTCAAACCACGCACCGAAACGCCAAATGCGGGGTGAATGTAAAAGGAAGCAATTTCATTAAGGGGCTCCAGAACGAAACGTCTTTTATGTATTTCCGGATGTGGAACCGTCAAATCATTTTCATCAATTACATCTTGTCCATAGAAAAGAAGATCAAGATCAATAATCCTGGGACCACCTTTAATCTCTCTCTTTCGACCCATTACATTTTCAATATCCTGCAAAACATGCAGCAGATCGCGGGCTGAAAGAGATGTCCGAATTTCAACAACAGCATTTACAAACCAGTTCTGGTTTTCCATACCAACCGGTTCCGAACTGTAAAAAGAGGACGCCTCGGTTAATTGAATACCCTGCACCAAGGCAATTCTCTTCACGGCCTCTTTGCAATTTTGCAAAGCATCTCCTAAATTGGAACCGATGCCAATATAACAGAAAACACCTGTCAAAGCTTTAAGGCCATCTCACTATTCATCGCGTAATCCCAACACATCCTGCATATCATACAGGCCGTTTTTCTGACCGATAATCCATCGGGCGGCGCGAATAGCACCCTTGGCAAAATTGTCGCGGCTATGAGCACGATGTATAAATTCCAACCTCTCACCTACCCCGCCAAAAATTACCGTATGTTCACCAACAATATCTCCGGCACGAACCGTCTGAATGCCTATTTCTTTCTTTGTTCTTTCTCCGATTAAACCTTTCCGGGTATAAACACCGACCTCGTCCAGGTTGCGCTCTAACTTGTCGGCGATCACCTGCGCCATTTTCATGGCTGTTCCACTGGGAGCATCTTTTTTCAAATGATGATGAGCCTCAACAATTTCCACATCATAATCATCATGGAGAATTCCTGCGCAATACTCCAAAATCTTTAACATTACATTAACCCCGACACTCATGTTGGGAGCCAGCACACAACGCGTATTTTGCGCCATTTTTTTTACCTCTTTCATTTCATCAGAGGTAAATCCGGTGGAACCGATGATAATGGCGCGGTTCTTCTCACCGGCGGTTTTCAAATAATTCAGAGAAGCCTCATGATTGGTAAAGTCGATAACAACGTCCGCCTGATCTATGCAATCAATCAAATTATCACAAATCAACACGCCGGTTTTTCCTAAACCTGAACTCTGCCCCACATCATTTCCAACAAGAGGATGACCTGTTGCTTCGACGGCGCCTACTAACTTGACATCAGCCATTGCTGAAACAAGACTGATTATTCTGCTGCCCATTTTTCCCGCGGCTCCGGTAACAACGACTTTCGTCATAAAACAATCTCCTTCATAACTTAATAATATTCAACAAAACAAATGAACCCGGCTGCTATTTAATCAAACCGTAAGCGACCATTGCTTTTCTCAATTTTTCCAAATTGGCGTCGGACATTTTGCAAAGGGGCAAACGATATTCATATTGAATTTTCCCCATCAAAGCGAGGGCGGCTTTCACCGGGGTCGGGTTTACTTCAATAAAAAGAGATTCAATTAAGGGGCTCATCTTGTGATGCAGCACTTTTGCTTTCGTGAAATCTTGCGCCGCAAAAGCATCGACAAGTCCCGCCATATCAGCCGGAGCGACATTGGAAATTACGGAAATGATTCCCGCCCCGCCCATAGCCAGAAGCGGCAGTGTAAAAAGATCATCACCGGATAGAACTGCAAAATCATCCCCGCACAATTCAATAACATCGCTCATCTGTTTGATGGATCCGGAGGCTTCTTTAATGCCGACAATATTTTTAATTTTCGCCAGCTTCGCCACCATATCCGGCAGCAGATTAACGCCGGTGCGGCTCGGAATATTGTAGGGCAGGATGGGAATAGGAACACTTTCCGCAATCATTTTATAGTGCTGATAAAGCCCTTCCTGAGTCGGTCGATTATAATACGGGCAAACAATGAGCGCCCCGTCGGCGCCTGCCTCGTAAGCGTGTTTTGTTAAGCGGATCGCCTCCGTTGTGCTGTTTGAGCCTGTTCCGGCAATAACAGGCACTCTCTTCTTCACTGCATCAATGGTAATTTCAATAACACGATCATGCTCTTCATGACTCAGCGTTGCCGATTCTCCGGTGGTGCCGCAGGGCACGATGCCGTCGGTCCCGTTGGCTATTTGAAATTCGATCAGCTCACGCAAAGCATCTTCGTCAACTTTCCCTTCTCTAAAAGGCGTAATGATGGCGACTATTGCTCCTTTAAACATATAAAAATATCCTCCTGATGTTCCTTTACTTAAAATTTTATTTCCGTTGTTGCTGCCTCTGAACAATTCCCGTTCTCTTCACACAGCATTAAACGGTAACTATATGTATTTCCCTTTACGGCTTTCGCATCAGTAAAACTATGCACTCTCTTTTCTTGATCTGCAGGTTTCACTTCTTTGATGTTGATCTGGCCGATCCCGTTAAATGTCCGCGGACAATCCTTACATTCATTGCCCGTCTGCCCTGCATCACTTCTCTCTATTTTTATATAGCTGATTAATCCGCTTTTATCCTGAAAATTCCATCTCAAAAGAACATCTTCCTCCATGGAGACGGCTTCCATATTTTCGATCACCGGTTTCATATCCGGTAATGTCGGGAACGGAACAGGGTTTGCTTTAACCCCGCAACCAATCAATGCAAACAAAAACAATCCTAATAAAGCATTATTTTTTAACGGAAGTTTTCTCAATTTCCCTGATCCTTCCCATGACTGCCGTCGTCGCGGTGCCGCCGATATGTTTCCGCGAATTTACCGCTTTTTCCAGTTTTATACATTCCCGGATGTCGGCGCTGAAACCTTCATAAAATTTTTGATAATCAGTTAACGACAACTGCTCCAGACTTATTTTGTTTTTCAGACAATAAGCGACTATCTTTCCGACAATTTCATGCGATTTGCGGAAAGGCACGCCTTTTTTCACCAGGTATTCGGCAACATCCGTCGCGGTGGAAAATCCACCTTGAGCGGCTGAATACATCCTGACTGAATTAAATTTCGTTTCCCGGATCATTTCCGTAAAAATTGTAATGCAATCTTTTACTGTATCCACCGCGTCAAAAAGGGGTTCCTTGTCCTCCTGCAGGTCGCGATTGTAGGTCATCGGCAAACCTTTCATCAACGTCATAATCGCAAAAAGGTCTCCATAAACACGGGCGGATTTCCCCCTGATCAATTCAGCGACATCAGGGTTTTTCTTTTGGGGCATAATAGAGCTGCCCGTTGTATAGGCATCGGATATTTCCGCAAAGCCGAATTCATCCGACGACCACAAAATCAGATCTTCACAGAAGCGGCTCAAATGCATCATAATCAGCGCCGCTGTAAAAATAAATTCAGCTATGAAATCACGGTCGGCAACAGTGTCCATGCTGTTTTTGCTGACCTGCGGGAAATTCAATGCCTTTGCCGTTTTTCTGCGATCGATTGGCAGGCTGGTCCCCGCCAGCGCCGCGGCTCCCAGCGGCAGCACATTAAATCTATCCCTGCATTCGCGCAGTCTTTGTGCATCACGGTTAAACATCTCCCAAAATGCCAACAGGTAGTGCGAAAGCAGTACGGGCTGGGCTTTCTGCATATGCGTGTAGCCGGGCATGATTGTCTTGATTTCACTTTTTGCCAAAATTACCAACTGCGACTGCAGGCCTTTAAATACATCCAAAATCTGATCGATTTCACTGCGCAGGAAGAGCCGGACATCCAGATTAACCTGATCATTACGGCTCCGCGCCGTATGCAGCTTTCCGCCTACCTCCCCCGTACGCGCAATTAATTCCCTTTCCACAGTCATATGGATATCTTCATCGGATGGATTAAAGACGATTCTGCCCTGATCCATATCCTGTAAAATGTTTTTCAATGCCGCAGCAATTTTTACAGCTTCTTCTTTGGCGATTATACCCTGCTCGGCCAGCATGGCGGCATGAGCGATGCTGCCTTCGATATCGTGTTTATACAACCGTTTATCGAAGTGGATGGAGGAGGTAAATTTCTCCACACTTTTCGCTGTCGGTTTTTGAAAACGGCCGCCCCATGGTTTTTTTGTTTGAGCCACTTTTATCTCCGCATTATCAAATCCATTACTTTTTAAGCATTTTCTGAATTATCAGCCGCAGGGCATTCAGCTTGATAAAGCCCTTCGCATCCTTTTGATTATAGACCTGATCCTTTTCAAAAGTAGCAAACGCCTCGCTGTAAAGGGAATATGGCGACTTACGGCCGACAACGATGCTGTTGCCTTTGTATAATTTCATGCGCACAGTTCCGGTAACGGTTTCCTGCGTTGCATCAATATATGTCTGCAGAGTTCGCATTTCGGGTGAATACCAGAAGCCGTTGTATGCCAGTTGAGAGTATTTCGGTGTCAGTGAATCGCGCATCAACATTACTTCCCTGTCCATGGTGATGGACTCCAGAGCACGGTGTGCCGCCCAGAGAACTGTTCCGCCGGGGGTTTCATAAACACCGCGTGATTTCATGCCGACGAAGCGGTTCTCCACCATATCGACCCGTCCGATTCCATTTTGTCCGGCAACGATATTTAGATGATCCATAAGTTTGGCCGGTGACATTTTCTGGCCGTCAATTGCTACCGGATTGCCTTTCTCAAAATCAATTTCCACATACGTCGGTTTATCCGGCGCCGCTTCCGTTGATTTGGTCAACACAAAAATGTCTTCCGGCGGCTCTGCCCACGGATCTTCCAGGATTCCGCCTTCATGCGAAATGTGCAGAAGATTACGATCCGAACTATAGGGTTTATCTCTGGTCAGAGGCACA
Organism: Smithella sp.; assembly: GCA_039679455.1. Taxonomy (GTDB): domain Bacteria; phylum Desulfobacterota; class Syntrophia; order Syntrophales; family Smithellaceae; genus MVRV01. Next base: position 54,583 of record JBDKUX010000071.1, read on the forward strand.
GGAATGTTATGTTTCTCGGCATAATCGAACATCGATTCGCGGGAATCGAACTGCCAGTTGTCATCTTTCCAGACGGCGATAATCTTGATTGCCGGATCCAATGCGTAATAAGTCAGTTCAAAACGAACCTGATCATTACCTTTCCCGGTAGCACCATGCGACACGGCATCGGCTCCCTCTTTTTGGGCGATTTCGATTTGTCTCTTGGCAATCAGCGGCCTCGCCAGTGAAGTTCCCAGAAGATAAGTCCCTTCATAAATCGCATTGGCCCGCAGCGCCGGAAACACAAAGTCCCGTGCAAATTCTTCCTGTAAATCTTCAATATATATTTTACTGGCGCCTGTATTGAGCGCCTTTTCCTTAAGGCCGGCTAGTTCCTCTTTCTGTCCCAGATCTGCGGCAAAGCAGATAACTTCACATTTGTAGGTTTCAATAAGCCAACGGACAATTACCGATGTGTCCAACCCGCCTGAATAAGCCAGTACTACTTTTTTAAATTCCGACGACAAAATCAATTCCTCCTAAAGTAATATTTCCATAATTGCTTTTTGCACATGAAGACGGTTTTCCGCTTCATCAATTACCACCGAATGCGGACCATCAATAACATCAGCGGTAATCTCCTCGCCACGGTGTGCAGGCAAGCAATGCATAACCAGAACATCTTTTTGGGCTTCCTTTAAAACTTTCTTGTTGATCTGATAATATTTAAACACTTTTTTTCTTTCTTCCTGTTCGGCTTCCTGTCCCATACTCGCCCAGACGTCCGTATAAAGGATATCAGCTTTTCTGGCAGCCTCCAATGGATCGCGATAAAGGGTGATTCCTTCTTTTGCTTCCTTCATTCCTCTGGCCATAATACGGGCATCGGGATCATATCCTTCAGGGCAGGCCAGGGCGAGTTCGAAAGGTAGACGTGCGGCAGCATCAATCCAGGTATTAGCTATGTTGTTGCCGTCGCCGATGTAAGCGATTTTCAACCCTTCGTATGTTCCTTTCTTTTCCTTGATGGTAAATAAATCGCCCAATATCTGACAGGGATGCAGAAGATCGGTTAATCCATTGATAACCGGTATTGTTGCCGTTGCAGCGAGTTCATCCACATTTGACTGCGAGAATGTTCTGATCATTATGCCGTTCAAATAACGTGACATCATCCTGGCGGAATCGGCAATAGTTTCACCGCGGCCAATTTGTGTATCGCGGGAATTCAAATAAAGGGCAATGCCGCCTAATTGATACATCCCTACTTCAAATGAAATTCTTGTGCGGGTGGAGGATTTATCAAAAATCATCCCCAGAGTCTTCCCTTTCAGGGATGCATGCGGCTTGCCTTCCTTCAAGGCTTTTTTAAGTCTGACGGCGTTGTTGAATATCTTATCAAAGTCGGCAAGAGTAAGCTCATAAACACTCAACAAGTCTTTTTTCATTTACCCTCCATTATCTCGTCAAGAATATTGATGACCCGATCTATGTCTTGTGTAGAAATCACCAAAGGCGGCACAAAGCGCAAAGTTTTGCCTCCTGTACAATTAATCAGCAATCCTTTTTTCATGCATTCATTGACGATTTCGCCGCCTTCAATATTAAGGCCGCAGGCAACCATCAGCCCCATCCCTCTCACTTCTTTAATGATCTTATGTTTTGTCTGCAGCTTTCTTAACTGATTTTGAAAATATTCTCCTCTTTCCCGGCATACTTCGAGCAGGCCTTCCTGCAGAATTGTCTCCAGCGTGGCAACAGCCGCGGCCATGGCCAAAGGATTTCCGCCGAATGTGGAAGCGTGATTACCGGGAACAAAGGCTTTGGCGATTTTATCTGTCGCCAGCATCGCTCCAACGGGGAAACCGTTGCCCAAAGCTTTGGCCAGAGTCATAATGTCCGGCTTGATACCCGAATGTTCGTAGGCAAAGAGTTTCCCAGTACGGCCGATGCCCGTCTGCACTTCATCGAGAATGAGCAAAATATTATACCGGTCACACATCTTACGCACTTCAGCCAGATAGTTTGCATCGGGAACATTGACTCCACCCTCTCCCTGAATCGGCTCCACCATTATACCGCATGTTTTCTCAGTAATCGCCGCTTCCAATGCCTGCAAATCATTGAAGGGAACATAAGTGAAACCATCAAGTAATGGTGTAAAACCGATTTGAAACTTTTCCTGACCGGTAGCCGTTATTGTTGCCATCGTCCGGCCGTGAAAAGAATTTTTCATAGTAATTAATTCAAATTTATCGTCGCCTAAGTTTTCATGGCCGTATTTTCGCGCCAGTTTTATTGCCGCTTCGTTTGCTTCCGCCCCGCTATTGCAAAAAAATACTTTGTCGGCAAAAGAATTATCCACCAGCAGTTTAGCCAGACGGGCCTGCGGTTCGGTGTAATATAAATTGGAAACATGCGTCAGCTTTTCAAGCTGTTCTTTTATCGCCGCGACTACTTTCGGATGCGAGTGCCCTAGACTGCACACGGCAATCCCGGATACAAAATCAAGGTATTCCTTACCATTGACGTCCCAGACTTTCTGTCCTGAACCTTTAATCAAGACAATGGGGAATCGTTTAGTTGTATTCATTATATTTTCGTCGGCTAACGCCATTAATTCTTTTTCATTCATTTAATTTACTCCCAATCACTTTTCCGACTTCATAAAAAGCTCCAGAGGCAAGGCGCGCGAATCATGAGGAATGAGGCCTACTTTTACGTAGGCCGCAGTGACGAAGGATGAAGCGCAACGCAGCATATGGACTTTTTATGAAGTCAGTCTCACAAAACTATTTCCGTCCCTATCCCCTTGTCCGTAAATACTTCCAACAGGATGGCATGCTTGAGACGTCCGTCAACAACATGCGCCTTTCTTACTCCTCCCTTAAGCGCCTTTAAACAGCACTTAACTTTGGGAAACATACCTCCTTCGATCACACCTTGCTCAATTAATTTTCGAGCTTCCTGATCGCTCATAGTATTGATCAGTATTTTGTCTTTATCCAGAATGCCCTCGACATCCGTGAGCAGCAACAGCTTTTCCGCCTGCAGAGCGGCCGCCAATTCCCCGGCCACGATATCGGCGTTGATATTATATGTTTCACCACTCTCGCCGATCCCGGTTGGGGCGATTACAGGGATAAAACTGTTTTGCGTCAACGTAGCAATCAGTTTGGAATTTATGCTTTTCACTTTTCCCACCAGACCGATGTCGATAATTTCCGGCGGAGTATTTTTCGCCTTTTCTTCACTTAAAAAATATTTTTCTGCAATAACGAGGTTTCCATCCTTACCGCTTAATCCGACGGCGTTGCCGCCATGGCGATTGATCAAGCCGACGATTTCCTTATTCACCATGCCGGCTAAAACCATCTCCACAATGTCCATGGTTTCTTCATCAGTAACCCGCATGCCCTGGATGAATTTCGATTCTTTGCCCAGCTTCTTTAAAATACCGCCGATTTGCGGCCCCCCGCCGTGAACTACAACGGGGTTGATCCCGATGTATTTCATCATAACAACGTCCTGGGCGAATTTATCTTTCAACTCGTCGTCGATCATGGCATGACCACCGTATTTGATAACGATTGTTTTATTATAAAAACGTTGAATGTAAGGCAGCGCCTCCAGAAGAATGTCCGCCCTTTCCATAGAATTAAAGATATGTTCCATTGTTACTCCATTTATAGGATGTACCTGCTTAAGTCCTCATCCTCCACTATCTCGTCGAGCTTTTCCTGCACGTATTTTTCATCAATCGTTATTTCTTTTTCTTCCATATCCGGCGCTTCAAAAGAAATATCGTCGAGCAGTGTTTCCATTATCGTATAGAGCCTGCGTGCTCCGATATTTTCCGTTTTCTCATTAACCTGCGTAGCAACTTCGGCTATTTCAGCAACAGCTTCGTCGGTAAACGATAATTTTATTCCTTCGGTTGCCATCATTTCGATATATTGCTTGACCAACGCGTTTTTAGGTTCCGTCAATATCCGGATGAATTCTTCTTTCCCCAGTGAATCGAGTTCGACCCGGATAGGAAATCTGCCCTGCAATTCCGGAATCAGGTCGGAAGGCTTGGAAGCGGAGAACGCACCGGCGGCAATAAAGAGGATATGATCCGTTCTTACCATTCCATAACGCGTATTAACACTGGAACCTTCGACAATCGGCAGTAAATCTCTCTGGACGCCTTCCCGGGAAACATCCGGTCCATGCGCCGAATCGCTGCCCACAATTTTATCAATCTCATCCAAAAAGACAATTCCCGATTGTTCCACTCTTTCCAGGGCAATCCGATGAACTTTATCCATGTCAATTAACTTCTGTGCTTCTTCTTCCGTCAGTATCTCCAGAGCTTCCGGCACTTTGACGTTTCTTCTTTTCTTCTTCTGCGGAAAGGCGTTGCCCAGCATATCTTTCAGATTGAGTCCCATATCCTCCATGCCCACAGCGGAAAATATTTCAATCATAGGGCCGTTTCTGGGTTCGGCGATTTCCAGCTCCACCATCCGGTTGTCTAGCTTGCCGTCTCGAAACAGCTTTCTTAATTTTTCTCTGGTCGCATCAGCTTTTCTTATCTGATCTTCCGTCATGCGGATGTCTTCTTCACTGTTTTCCGCATTTGTGAGCATATCATCTATGTTTTTTTCGGCTGGTTTTATCGGAAGCAATAAATCAAGCAGTCTTTCCTCGGCAATTTCCGCCGCCCGGACCTGGACATTTTCCTGCTCTTCCGATTTCACCATATTTATGGAAAGCTCAACCAGATCACGAACCATAGATTCGACATCGCGGCCGACATAACCTACTTCTGTGAATTTGGAAGCTTCCACTTTCAAAAAAGGAGAATTGTCCAGCTTTGCCAACCTGCGGGCGATTTCTGTTTTGCCGACGCCTGTGGGACCGATCATAATAATATTTTTGGGAGAAATTTCATCGGCCAGTTCTTCCGGCACATTCTGCCTGCGCCATCTGTTCCGGAGGGCAATCGCCACAGCCCTTTTCGCATCAGCCTGGCCAATGATATGCCGATCAAGCTTTTCGACTATTTCCCGGGGAGTTAATCCATTATTGGACATATTTTATACAAGCTCCTTAACTTTGCTTCTTTTTTTGTCTTTTGTTTTTTCTCCATCAACTTCAAGCTCTTCCAAAGTTATGCGATCATTAGTATAGATGCATACTTCCGCCGCTATCTTCATTGCTTCCTGAGCAATTTCAGTTGAAGACAAATTCGTATGACGCACTAGGGCCCTCGCGGCTGCCTGCGCATAAGGTCCGCCGGAGCCGATGGCCATGACATCGTCGTCGGATTCAATGACATCGCCATTGCCGGAAATGATAAGTGAATAGTCTCTGCTCACGGCTATCATTAAGGCTTCCAGATGCCTCAGGACACGGTCGGTGCGCCAGTCCTTGGTCAGTTCGACTGCCGCCCGCAGCAAATTGCCATTGTATTGCTCCAGCTTCTGGTCAAAACGATCAAACAGTGTAAAGGCGTCGGCGGTTGCTCCGGCAAATCCTACAATAACTTCATTATTGTAAAGTCTGCGCACCTTACGCGCACCATGTTTCAATATGGTTGTATCCAGTGTCACCTGACCATCACCGGCCACTGTTACTTTATTATCTTTTTTTACAGCTAATATTGTTGTTCCTCGAATATTCAATTTTTTTCTCCATTTAATTTCTGGATCCCGTGTATCGCTCCGCGGCACCGGATAAATTCGACTAAGGCTTTTTACTGCGGCTAGTGCCTTGCAATAAGCCAAGTCTCATTTATTTGGGATTCTTCCCGGCGCGGGGATGGGCCTTATCGTAAATTTCCATCATGCGGTTGATGTTAACCGCCGTATATTTTTGAGTTGTCGAAAGGCTCTCGTGCCCCAGCAATTCCTGAATGGAACGTAAATCAGCTCCGGCATTTAAAAGATGCGTGGCAAATGTATGCCGCAGGGCATGCGGGCTGATTTTCCGGCCTATTCCGCTTTTCTTTGTTGCTTCATCAACTATACGGGCGACGCTGCGCCCTGTTATTCTTTCACCCCGCAAATTTAAAAAAAGAGGGGCTTTAAATGCATCTTCATCATTTTTTTTTCTGACTCCCTGCGTTACTGCTAAATATTCCTGCAATGCTTTGCGGGCCGGTGAGCCGACGGGCACTATTCTTTCTTTTCTCCCCTTCCCCCGCACCTTAACCAGCGCTTGATCAAAGTCCAGATCCATGACATTTAGTCCCGCCAATTCGCCTAGACGCAATCCGGATGAATAAAATAACTCCAGCATCGCCCTATTGCGCAGCCCTGATATTGAATTATCCACCTGAGCTTTTAACAACTCAAAAATTTCATCGACCGACAAGAAATTAGGCATATACTTTTCCGTCTTCGATGTCTGGATCATTCCAACCGGATTATTATTAGTCTTGCCGCTACGGATTAAATATTTATAAAAAGATCTCAGAGATGATATTTTCCGGTTAACAGTAACTTTCTTTACTTTCTGCCGGAAAAGATATCCCAAATACGCCCGAACGGTTTCTGTTTCAACGTTTAAAATGCCATCACAATTTTTTATAAAGTTATTCTGCTGGAGAAATCCGGCAAATTCTTCAACGTCACACATGTAGGCCAGCCGGGTATGCTCAGAAACATTCCGCTCCGCCGTCAAATATGTCTGAAAATCCCGAATCAGATCATTCATATGATCTACATCTTATACTTGCCGAAATCTTCCGCTGATAGATTCTCTAAATATTCCCTTATCTTATCCTCTTTTAACTTATCCAGATCGGTTATTTTGATGCCGAAATCAACATTGCGTGATTTTTCTATAACATTCTCTTCAACAAAGATCGGGGCGTGAGCACGCAGGGCCAGTGCAATGGCGTCGCTGGGACGTGCATCCACGCTATAATTCTGCTCTCCATGCGATAAGTAAATATTGGCGTAAAAAGTATTGTTACGAATATCGCCTATTTCAATTTTAATGATTGTCACATTTACTGCTTTCAAACATTCATTGAATAAATCATGGGTCATCGGTCGTGAAAAGACGATTTTTTCCAATTCAGTAGCAATGGCACTGGCCTCGAAAAGACCAATCCAGATCGGAATTGCTTTATTTTCCTGCAGGTCCTTCAATATGACAATGGGCGTATTCGTAATGGGATCAATCGTCAATCCCGATACTTTCATTTCAATAAACATTCCCAGCCTCCTCAATCAATTTACCGCGCAATGAATGCAAATAGGATTTGATAATTTTCACGTCCATCATTTTACCAACTATCCCTTGATCCCCTTTAAAATTTACTATTCTCCAGGAACTGGTGCGTCCCATCAAATCATGTTCGGAATTTTTGCTTTTTCCCTCAATTAATACTTTTTGCAGGCTACCTTCCAATTCCATGTTCTTCTGCATCGTGTGTTTGTTCTGAAGATCCTGCAAATTCTTTAGCCGCCGCTGTTTTTCACTTTCTTCAATTTTCCCTTCCAGGCCTTCGGCTGCAGTCCCTTTCCTTTCCGAATACTTGAATGAAAACGTTGAATCAAACCTGATTTTTTCCATCATGTCAATGGTTTCTTGATAATCTTTCTCTGTTTCTCCGGGAAAGCCGACAATTATATCCGAAGTGATACTAATGCCGGGGCAAACATGACGCAAGCGATCAACCTTTTTCAGGTAATCTTCTATGGAATATCCCCGGTTCATTAATCGTAAAAGTCTGTTTGAACCCGATTGTACCGGTAGATGAATGTGTTCGCACAACTTTTCTTCTTCTGCAAAACAGTTAATAAGATCTTCCGACAAATCCCGGGGATGCGACGTAGTGAAACGAATTCGTTCAATACCGGATATTTTACCTATTTTTCTGATTAGTTTGGCAAATTTAACATGTTTTTCCAGTGTATTTCCATAGGAATTAACATTCTGCCCTAAAAGGGTCACTTCTTTAATACCAGAGCAAGCCAGTTTCGTTATTTCTTCGATAATATCTTCCGGCGGCCGACTCATTTCGGGACCACGTAAGTAAGGAACAACACAATATGAGCAAAAGTTGTTGCATCCTTGCATAATTGTTACAAACGCACTAATTGCGCCATTTACCGGAGGAGCATAAATACCAATGGAGTTAAATGATTTATGAAAATCAATTTTGGTAATTTTTTCTCTTTTTTTTCTGACGGCAGCCAACATGTCCGGCAAGAGATGAATATTGTGCGTACCAAAAACAAGATCAAGGTGCTGTATTTTTTTGTGAAATTTGCTTCCCAAATGCTGCGCCAGACAACCGCCCACACCAATTATCAAGTCCGGATTTTTCTTTTTGAGCAAGCCTATTCTGCCCAGTTCACTGTAAACCTTTTGCGCCGCCTTTTCCCTGATTGAGCACGTATTAATAAGTATCAAATCCGCCAGATTCACATTGTCAGTTGTTTTGTAGCCGAAATCAGCAAGCAGGGAAGCAATCTGGTCCGAGTCATGAACATTCATCTGGCAGCCAAATGTTTGAATATACAACAATTTATTTTTCATAATGATTTAAGTATGTAATCGCAATTTCCAATTTTTGCGCTTAGCCTTAATATTTCGATATTAGTTAGTCAATGGCTTTCTGAAGAAGATTACTTAAGAGCGCATATTCAGCAACAGAAAGTGTCTCACCCCGGCGTCTGCCGTCAATTCCGGCGGAATCAAGAATATTCTGCAGTACATTTTCCCCAATATTAGCCATTATACTTGCATTCTTCAGGTTGTTTATCAGCATCTTGCGGCGCTGCGCAAAAGCCGCCCTTACTAGTTGCGTAAAAAAAACCTCATTATATAACTCCACTACAGGTTTTTTTAAAAAAGTTCCTCTTATTACCGCCGATTCAACTTTAGGCTGCGGGTAGAAACATGCAGCCGGAACATTAAATACTTTTTCCACCGAGGCAAACATCTGCAAAAGCACGGAAGGCACTCCATAGCTTTTATTGTTCGGTACGGCCACCAGGCGTTCCACCACTTCTTTTTGCAGCATCAAGACAAAATCATCAATTGCGGAACGGGAGGCCAACAAATGGAAAATCAACGGGCTGGAAATGTTATAAGGAACATTACCTATAACTTTAACTTTATGCTTATATGTACACGATATTGAATTAAAATCTAATTTTAATATATTGCCGGAATGGATTTCCGCATTATTATAAACAGCCAGTTTGTCCTTCAATACCCCGACCAGGTTTTCGTCCAATTCCACTGCTATTATTTTCCGGCATTTTTGCGCCAGATTTTCCGTTAAGACTCCAATGCCGGCGCCAATCTCCACCACGATATCTTCGGGAGAAATTTCGGCTGCGGAGACTATGTTCTTGATTACATTCTGATCCAGAAGAAAAGACTGGCCATACTTTTTGCGGGGCTTTATGTTGTAATGTCTAATTACTTCCTTGGGTGTCTGCATTTGAGGCCTTACTAAAAAATCATGCCAACGGCCAACGTGATACAGCATTCAAATCCAGCGAATCACGGCGGCCGTTAATCAGCATAATTTCCCCGATAGCGGCAATCATCGCGGCATTATCAGTGCATAAAATAATCGGCGGTATAAACAATTGAACATTTGCTTCTTCAGCCGCAGCAGCAAATTTTTGGCGCAGTCTTCCGTTGGAGGCGACACCGCCGCAAACCACAATTCGATCAATACAATTATTCCTGGCAGCCTGAATTGTCTTTTCCACCAATACGTCTACTATTGCTTCCTGATAGCTCGCAACCACATCGGGCAACTGACTTTCTTCAAAATCACAGCCGCGTTTCTTCAGCATCGTCAATAGAGAAGTCTTTAAGCCGCTGAAACTGAAATCAGGAGAATCTTTCATGGGGCGCGGAAAAGCAAATGCCTGTGGATTACCCTGTTTGGCCAATTTATCAATTACTACTCCCCCGGGATAGCCCAGATTAAGCAGCTTTGCCGCTTTGTCAAAAGCTTCGCCGGCGGCATCGTCTCTTGTCTGCCCCAGCAAATTAAATTCATGATAGTTATTAACCAGATAAATATTCGTATGACCGCCGGAGACAATTAGAGCAACAAAAGGAAACTCTGGAGTCTTTTCAGCGAGAAAAGATGCGGCAATATGTCCTTCCAGATGATTGACCCCGACCAGCGGAACATTTAAAGCATAAGCCAGAGCCTTGGCTGTAGACAAGCCGATTAACAGTGAGCCGATAAGTCCGGGACCGCGGGTCACGGCAATGCCCTCGATTTCCTTGATCGTCACCTCAGCATCATCCAACGCTTCCCGCAATACCATATTTATTGCTTCAATATGTTTGCGCGAAGCAATTTCCGGCACCACGCCGCCGTATTTACTGTGATCTTTGATTTGCGAAGCCACGACACTGGATAATAACTTCCCACGGGAAATTACCGCCGCCGCCGTTTCGTCGCAAGATGATTCAATTCCTAAAACAAGCATTAATTTTCCATGTCGAATTGTTTATTTTCTAATTATTTCTTTGCCAAAAAGAAAGATAGCATATATAAAAGACAATTGAATTTGTAAATACACTTTTACTTTTACTGCGAACATAAATGCGAGGATACTACTTTCATGGAATATAAGACAGATTTTTTAATTTTAGGCAGTGGTATAGCGGGATTGAGTCTGGCCATCAAAGCAGCAACTTTGGGCAGCGTTGCCCTTGTCACTAAAAAAGAAAAATCAGAGTCCAATACCAACTATGCCCAAGGCGGCATTGCCGCCGTTACCGATAAAACCGACAGTTTTGCCGAACATATCAACGATACTCTTGTTTGCGGCGCCGGACTTTGCAAAAAAGAAGTCGTGGAATTCATTGTCCGGGAGGCGCCGGACCGCATTGCTGAGCTTGTAGAATGGGGTGTCGAATTTACCAAGATGGAAACACCTCCATATCCTTACGATTTAGGCCGTGAAGGAGGTCATTCCCAGCGGAGGATTTTGCATGCTAAAGATCTTACCGGTCGGGAAATTGAACGTGCTCTCCATGAAAAAATAGCTACACTGCCCAACGTCCATATTTACGAAAACCACATCGGCATCGATTTGATTACCGAAAAAACCGGTTCGGGAAAGCCCGTTAGTTGTCTTGGCGCCTATGTTCTGGATATCAACAACCGCGAGATCCATACCTACCGCGCCAAATATACGATTTTATCCACGGGCGGAGCCGGTAAGGTTTATTTAATTACGACCAACCCGGATATTGCTACCGGCGACGGCATCGCTATGGCTTATCGTGCCGGAGCACAAATTTCCAATATGGAATTCATTCAGTTCCATCCCACCTGTCTCTATCACCCGGCAGCCAAGGCGTTTCTCATCAGCGAAGCTGTACGGGGTGAAGGGGGAATATTGAAACTTAAAAACGGCACCCCTTTCATGGATAAATATCATGCCATGAAAAGCCTGGCTCCCCGCGATATCGTTGCCAGAGCTATCGACGCAGAAATAAAGAAATCGGGAGACGAATATGTTCTCCTGGATATCACTCATCACGACCGCGATTTCCTTATCAACCGTTTTCCCAATATTTTCAACAAGTGCCTGGAATTCGGCATTGATATCAGCAAAGATCCAATTCCTGTCGTTCCGGCTGCCCATTATATCTGTGGCGGCATTGCTGTAAACGGTCATGGTGAAACATCTATTCCTCAGCTTTTTGCCTGCGGTGAAGTTTCCTGCACCGGATTGCACGGAGCTAACCGGTTGGCCAGTAATTCTTTACTCGAGGCAGTTGTTTATTCTCACCGTGTCTATTCCAAAATTGCGGAAAGCTTTGCCGGGACAAAGCAAAGTGAAACTTATATTGCTCCATGGGATGAAAGTGGAACTACCCAGAGCAATGATACTATTGTCGTCACGCATAATTGGGATGAAATCCGCCGCTGCATGTGGAACTATGTCGGCATTGTCCGGTCAAATCACAGATTGGAGCGGGCCATGAGAAGAATTGACCTCATTCAAAATGAAATTGACGACTACTACCGGAATTACAAATTAACCAAAGACCTGATCGAACTGCGCAATATTACCATCGTCGCCCGACTGATTGCTAAGTGCGCAATTTCACGCAAGGAAAGCCGCGGCCTGCACTACACCCTCGATTATCCGGAAACGGACGACAATTTGAAGAAAGATACAATAATTATTAAAGAATAAGAATCAAAAGGGCCGGATTAAACCGGCTCTTTTGATTCTTATATTGGGCGTTATGCGACTTCACCTACCAACTGTTCAATAGTGATCTTTCATCAGAGCTGAGGATTATTATTAGAAATTTGCAAAGTAGAGTTCATTGGCGTGCGCTTCACGCGTATCTGGCGGAACAACTTGATACGATTTTTCGAGCATCTACCAATTTACTTTAAAAAGTTCGGTTATATCTGCTTTGCAATCAGGACATTTAATACGTAATATACGATGACCACAATACTCACATATAAAGTCGGTCGTTACCCGTGCTTGGTACCGATGTGCTCTTCTCTTAATTGTTCCGACATAATCACAATTGTTACACTTTAACTCTACTAAACTAACTTGCTTGTTACAACCACTTCTCACACAAGTTACTGGTTTTGTAGGTTGAAAATTGTCTGACTCATGTCTGCCAAAATAAAACATACAGCCTATAGCTAAGATAAAAAATAAGACAAGAATTACAATTTCGCTAATTCCCATTTCTCCCCCATTTATTTGTATATTACTCTTTGCTGGTTCAATCTTGCAGACTGAACCATCTATTAAGATCAATCAAATATGCTTTTCAGTTCTAATTAAATTGCCTCTTGATTTGCCGATATATAAACCCAATGTGCGGCTTCCCCGATTTATTTATCTTCTCCGAATACACGGTTGAAGGTAAAATCCAGGTTCTTTAAAAAATTATTTACATTGAAAATCGACGCTAGCTCTTCCTTATTCATGTATTTAGCAACTTCTGAGTCTTCCTGCAGCAGAGTCTGAAAAGCCACCCCCTCTTCCCATGACTTCATCGCATTGCGCTGAACGATGGCATACGCATCCTCCCTGGTTGTGCCTTTATCTATTAAGGCCAACAAAACAGTCTGCGAAAAAATTACCCCGTTGGTCATATTCAGGTTATTGAGCATTCTTTCCGGGTAGACGACTAACTTATCAATTAAACGTGTAAAGCGGCCCAGCATGAAATCCAGGGCGATGGTTGCATCCGGCCCGATTACTCTTTCCGCCGAAGAATGGCTGATGTCTCTTTCATGCCAGAGGGCAACATTTTCCAGGGCGGCAACCGCATAGGAACGCACAAGTCTTGCCAACCCGGATATATTTTCGGAAAGCACCGGATTGCGTTTGTGCGGCATGGCCGAAGATCCTTTCTGACCCGGTGAAAAATATTCTTCAGCTTCTCGAACTTCGGTTCTCTGGAGCAGTCTTATTTCCTGGGCAAACTTATCCAGCGAGGAGGCGATAATCGCCAATGTCGTAAAAAATTCGGCATGCCGGTCACGCTGCACGATTTGAGATGAAACCGGCGCCGGTTTCAAGCCCAATTTTTCACAGACATATTCTTCAACAAAAGGATCGATAAAAGAAAATGTACCGACAGCGCCGGATATTTTCCCCGTGCAGACTGATTCTTTAGCGTGGAGAAGACGCAGGCGATTGCGCTGCATTTCTTGATACCATATGGCTAACTTCAACCCGAAGGTTATCGGCTCCGCATGAATGCCGTGGGAACGGCCGATCATCAGAGTATTTTTGTGCTCATAAGCTTTTCTCTTTAAAACCACCAGGAGTTCATCGATGTCGGAAAGAAGGATATCGGCGGCTTCTTTTAAAAGAACGGCAAACGATGTATCCAGCACATCGGATGACGTCATGCCCATGTGCAGGAAGCGTCCATCCTCGCCCACTACTTCCGTTATGGAAGTTAGAAATGAAATAACATCATGTTTGGTGATTCTTTCAATTTCATCAATCCGCGCCACATTAATTACGGCTTTTTCTTTAACGTTTTTGATTGCATCTTCAGGAACCTTCCCCAGCTTCACCATTGCTTCGGACGCAAATATTTCCACATCGAGCCATTTCTGATATCTGTTTTCCGGGCTCCAGATTTTTTCCATTTTTTCGCGGGAATATCTTGGTATCACATCGTTCTCCTATCTAGTTCATTAAATTAAATAAAAGCTCAAATCATCATCTTAAATATATGCGTTACTATTACAACTCCCTGCATTCAGTCAAGAATTAATCTATAAATCAATCAAAGACAGGTACTTTGCACATAAAAATAATTAGTACAAATATTGGGGAAAATGGTAAAATTAATAGCCATGAAGATACAAGAAACAGCCCAATCCGGCCAATATACTTTACGGGAAGAAATCTTAAACAGCGTTACACATGGAGCCGGCGCAGTGGCCAGTATTGCCGGACTGGCGCTTTTAATATTTTTTTCCAGCCATCACGGACAGACAAGTCATATTGTCAGCTGCACGATTTTCGGCATCGCCCTGCTGCTGCTTTACACGGCATCAACTCTTTACCATAGTTTTCGAAAACCGGACATTAAAAGTATGTTAAAAATTGTCGATCATTCCTGCATTTATATTTTAATAGCGGGCACATATACACCTTTTATGCTCTTAGTTGTCCGCGGAGTTTTAGGCTGGTCTATTTTTGCCGTCGTCTGGGTTTTGACTGTTTTAGGAATTATATTTAAAGTTTTTTTCATTAACCGCTTTAAAATTGTTTCCACACTTGCCTATATTTTAATGGGCTGGATTATCGTTTTTGCCATTAAACCTCTTTTTCAAACACTGCCCGACGGCGGGATTGCCTGGCTTGTATCCGGCGGCCTGGCCTATACATTGGGAACAATCTTTTATGCCTGGAAAAAGCTGCCGTTCAATCATGCCATCTGGCACCTGTTTGTCTTAGCCGGCAGCACTTGTCATTTCATAGCTGTATTATTTTACGTTATACCAATAAAGTATTGAAACCGTAAAAAAAACTGAGCCCGATTGGAAACAAAAAATAGTAGGACCTTCAATCGCACTTGCCGGCATCAAGCCCGGCATAAGTATTTTTCTGGGAACCGGGGTCGCGGAACCGCGTTCGCTTTTAAAACATCTCTTTTCTGCCCAGATGTCCAATTTAAGCGATCTGGAGTTAATCCAGATTGTCAGCCTGGGTGATGCCGTCGTCTTGAGCACTTATCAAAACAAGCTGAAATTCTGTTAAATAAATTTTGAAAAATTGCCTTTCGTCGTTAATTCAAAACTGGAATCCGGCGTCTATCATCTGACAATTAATTTTTCAGAAGAAGAACTGTCTCAGGCTTCGAACAACCAGCAACCTTCCCGGGATTAAATTTTCTTAACCGAAATGAGCCTTGAATTATAATTTCTTAAATGTTAGAAGTGCCAAGCCTACTAAAATTGCAGGCACTTTAAAAAAGGAGACAAACATGAAAGCAACCTTTAAATACATGATATGTATGGTTTTTATTTTGTTATTTACCGGATCGTTATGGGCAAAGGACAGGTATACCGTAACAGTGCTGCCTTTCACCTTGAATAGTTCGGAAAATATCGAATATGTTAAACAAGGTATACAGGACATGCTCATCACCCGGATTGCCGTATCCAATAAAATTAATGTGACCGCAAAGGATGTCATTGCGGAAGAATTGAAAAAAAACAACATGAAACATATTTCTTTAAATGATGTGTACAGCATCGGGAAAAAATTAAAATCTGATTATGTCGTTTGGGGCAGTATAACCAAAATCGGCAGCAGCATCAGTGTTGACGGCAAACTGGTTGATATCACAGCCGCCAAATCCGATGTCGGATTTTTCACACAATCTCCAAACATGGACGAAGTAATTCCCAAAGTAAATGATTTTTCTCAACGCATTGTCCAGCATATTATGGGAGGCGCTCCTCAGGCCACCGCACAAACATCTGCATCAACTACGACAACGACTCCCTCCGTTGCTCCGGGAATTTCCCGTGAAGCAATGATAATTGCCGGAATGAAAACCGGGAAAAGGGGAACGCTGACTTCCGTTATTAACGCCGATTACATTAACAGCCCCTATGATCCCTTTAAACACAAAGGCTTTTGGATGAGTCAACAGTTTCCGACGGAATTTAAAGGCATGGATATCGGCGATGTCAACGGTGACGGTAAAAACGAGGTGGTCACAATTGATGATCGTAATATTTATATATATCAAAGGCTTGATAACGAATTTAGAATTTTGCAGAAAATTACCGGGAAAAAATATGATAAATACTTGTCTGTTGATGTGGCGGATATTAAAAAAACCGGCATAAAACAAATTTATGTAACATCTGTAAATGACTCAACTCTTGATTCTTTTGTTATAGAATATAAGGATGGCAAATATGAAAAAACAGATTCCGACTTAAAATGGTTCTTACGGGTAATAGACACACCTTCAGGAATTCCCCTGCTGCTATGCCAATCATACGGCTTCGACGAAATATTTAATACGACAATTTATGAATTGGTCTGGAGAAACGGCAAATTTGTCGAGTATCAAAAAATGAAAATCCCCCAGGGATTATCGATTTACGGGTTGGCAATAGATAATTTTGGTACAGGCGGCAGCGATGAAAGGGTTATTGCCCTGGATGAACTGGATCATATCTGTATTTTCCGGCAAACATCCAAACCTTTGAACCAGATTTTCACTTTTGGTTTTCACAATGATGATCTTATCTGGAGAGGCGATGAAGAGTTTGGCGGCAGCAATAACTATTTTGAAAATGTAATAAATAAAAAAAATTATGAAGATGAGAGTTCCAGAAAAAGCGCTTACGTCAATTTAAGGATTCTTACTTATGACATTAACAAAGATGGGAAGAAAGAACTCATAATTGTTAAAAATTTATCATCAACCGGCCGTGTATTTAAAAATATAAAATTGTTTACTTCCAGCGAAATTTACAATCTGGAATGGGATGGATTAGGCATGGCGGAAAACTGGAGAACGAAAAAAATTAATGGTTATGTTGCCGATTATGTCTTCAAAGATATAGATAACGACGGCAAACCGGAACTTGTTTTAGCTTTAGTTTTATCAGTAGGATCTTCCGTAAGAGAAAAAAGTGTAATTGTTTTTTATAAATTGGACGGCGTCAATCAATAGTTATTGACAAAACCAAAGCGGTTATATATAGCGTCGTTCGGATTAAAAAAAAGGCGGTGTAGCTCAGTTGGTCAGAGCATACGGCTCATATCCGTAGTGTCCCTGGTTCAAATCCAGGCACCGCCACCAGTCAATACAAGGACTTGGAGATTTCTCTGAGTCCTTTTCTTTTTCCGGGCATTTCAGACAAAATATTTTATTTAATTCCAGCAGCAATTGTTATTAAGAATTCTACAGAATTTTCCTGTTTTTCCTGATTATTTATTTTTGTTCCATTTTATGCTACATTTTGCCAAATTGATTATTATCTCCAAACGATTATTTTTAAGGTGATAAAGCATGAAACAAATACTTCTTATATTGTGCGTATTCTTTTTATTAGTAATTTCCACCAATGCGGGGGAATTATATATCTGCATAGACGGTCATGGTAAAACGATAATTACTGATAATCCTCGAAGCGGAATGAGAAATTGTGTCTTAAAAGATTCTGTTGACAAACCATCGTCAGAAGAGCCATCAATTGAGGAGAAAAAAGCCGTCGGAGAAAAAGAAAAAACTTCTGCAAAAAAGCAGGACACGGATGAAGAACGGGAAAAACGTATAAATAATTGTATTGATTGCTGCAATAATAAAATTGATTCCTGTTATAATTATACCGGGGACAGCAGACTTTGCATGGCGGAAAATCAAAGTTGTGTTGCTACCTGTAAATCCGAAGGTTCTTCTCCTTCGTCATGGAGTGATTGTTGGGCTCGTTCTAAGAAGTAATTATTTTTATGAGCAACAATGTAACAGAATCCGGTAATTATAATTTTAAGCCTTCCATCGTTTTGCGCAACCGTCATATGTAATCGATTATAGTCGGCTTACACCTGCCTATGCCTGGTAAAAATACCCTTGAGGAAAGCACTCAAAAAAATAATATTTTCCCGCCTGCTCTACTTTATATCCCCACAGGAAAATAAATATGTTCGAATATCACGGCAAAAATTCGGCAGTCATTGCGGATTTCTGGATTTGTTTCCTTTTAGCTGCTGGTGCCAGGGAAAAATCGCCTCGATAATTAATTAATGAACTTGTAAAAATAATAGACAATTTTCAACTACCTTGTTAAATTTGATTTTGAAAATTTCTTGATTTCAGGATTTTTTATGGATACGTCTATTTTCCGGCAAAAAGAGCTGCTGCCTTCATTAATCGTCAGCAAATTGTCTTCGATACCTATTGATTACAAAGAAAAATACCGACAATTTAAATCTTTCTCGAATGCAGCCCCCCCTCACCGTGTTGCCGGAGTCGTTCTACTGCTTAACTATAAGCAATTAAGTACAGGTAATGCCGAATATGTTTTTCAGCTCATCAAACGCTCGGATCTGATATCGCAAGCCGGCGATATCAGTTGCCCCGGCGGTATGCTTCATCCTTCCATCGATAAAATCATCAGTGTTCTTTTAACAACAGGACTATTGCCTTCGTTGCATAGCGCAATAACCAAACTCGCATACCATGAAGACAAAGAATCGATTGATTTAGTGCGTCTTTTTCTGAGCAACGCTTTAAGGGAAGCATGGGAAGAAATTGGATTGAATCCTTTTACGGTTTCATTTTTGGGTGCTTTACCTACTTATTCTCTGATCCTTATGACCCGGACAATTTTTCCTGTAGTATGCCTGACCAGGAAACCATATGAATTTAAATTAAGTCAGGAAGTGGAAAAAGTATTAGAAATCCCGCTCAGCACTTTTTTCGACGGCTCCAAATATGCACAGCTCGAAATTGAAACGTCATTTCATCATCACATGTCCAGAAATCAGTTTCCTTGTATTGTACTTAATGATGATCAAGAAGAACAGGACATCCTTTGGGGAGCAACTTTTAATATTATAATGAATTTTTTAAGTATTATTTCTGACGACAGTTTGCCTGTCCCATCCTCATCGGACAAAATTAAAAAAGTTTTATCAAGCACATACATTTCAGGAAACAACCGCCAAAAAGAAAAGGCATAAAATCTGCAAATGTAATACATCGGTTTTTAATAGCAAATAATCAGGAATCTCAGCAAATTAGCGATAATTGCCATACAATTGAATTCATTGCTTTATTCGGAATATCCCGAAACTTGTTCAGGCGTAAAAATCGTTCCGGATACTGCAGAGTTGCGAGCTGATTTACGCATGTATAATTATTTACACATTTGTGCCACTAATCCACCTTCACAAAGCTCTTAAACATAATAGATCAATGGAGGAAATTATGAATAAAAAATTTAAAAAGATTTTAATAGCCAATCGCGGTGAAATAGCTGTCCGCATCATTCGTACCTGTCAGGACATGGGTATTCAGACGGCAGCTGTATACTCCGAGATAGATGCTAATGCTCTACACGTACATTTGGCTGATGAAGCTTACGAAATTGGACCGCCGGAAGCTTTGGAAAGTTACCTCAATTTTGAAAAAGTGCTGGAAGTTGCACAACGCTGCGACGCCGAAGCCATTCATCCCGGCTATGGATTTCTTTCCGAAAATCCTGAATTTTTCGATGCGGCTGAAAACCGCCGTATAACTATTATCGGCCCATCCAGTGAATGCATGTCCAGAGCAAAACCGAAAAACCGGGCCCGGCAATTGATGAAAATGATAAATATTCCCGTTACACCCGGTTCCGATGAAGCCATTACCGATACCGGTTCAAAGGGTCTTTCTCAGGCGCGTGAAATCGCCGCTGAAATCGGCTATCCCGTTGTTGTCAAACCAGCCGGCGCGGGCGGTGGAATCGGCATCATGATCGCCAGAAATCAACAGGAACTGGATAAAGCGGTGGAAGCTGCAAAATCACGGGGACAAAAGGCTTTCGGTCTCTCCAGTTTCTATATTGAAAAATATCTGTCCGGCGTCAAACATGTGGAATTTCAGGTTCTTGCTGATCGATTCGGCAATGTTGTGCATCTTGGAGAAAGGGATTGTTCCATTCAACGCCGTTTTCAAAAGCTTGTTGAAGAATCTCCCTGCCCGATTCTGTCACCCTTTTTACGGATGAAAATGGGTGCGGCGGCAATAGACGTGGCCATGACACTAAACTATGTAGGGGCACTTACCGTTGAATTCTTCTATATGCCGGGTACGCAGCGGGAATTTTATTTCAATGAGATTAATTCTCGTCTTCAGTGCGAACATTGCATAACGGAAATGTCTACCGGCATTGATATCGTCAAGCAGCAAATCAAGATTGCAGCCGGCAATCAGCTCGATATTGATCAGGACGATATTACCATGAAAAGTCATGCCCTGGAATGCCGGATAAATGCGGAGGATCCCGTTAAGTTCCTGCCTTCACCAGGCACAATTCAAAAGCTCCGTTATCCACACGGCCCGGCTGTTCGAGTCGACGAGGGCATCTACGAGGGTTACACCGTTCCCTTTTATTATGACTCATTGCTCATGAAATTCATAACATGGGGAAAAGGCCGTGAAGAATCTATTGCCCGCATGAAGCGGGCGCTGGCGGAATCACACATCACAGGCTTGAAGACAACGATTCCGCTCCATCAAGCAGTGCTGGAAGATGATGATTTTCTGTCAGGCATGTATTCGACTGATTTGCTCAACAAACCGGAACTCAAAAACAAAATAAAAGAAAAGGCAAATAAAGAATATGCAAAAATTGCCGAATCATATTTATTGACAGTATAATATTGACACAGAGGTGATGTTTTTCTATATTCCCAAGATATAAAAATATCTTCTTCCTGGAAAGTGATATCTAATGAATCCTAATGTATTCAGAGAATATGATGTAAGAGGTGTTGTCGATCAGGACTTAAACGAAGAATTTGTTTTCAACCTGGGCCGTGCCATCGGCACTTATGCCGATCAGCATAAGGTAAAAATTATGTCTGTCGGGCGTGACTGCCGTTTAAGTTCCGACGCCTATCAGAATTTCTTAATCAAGGGGCTGAATTCCTGCGGCATCGAAACAATTGATATTGGGCTTTGCGCCACTCCGATGCTTTATTTTTCCATCCGCCACCTGAAAACAGGCGGTGGAGTAATGGTTACCGGCAGCCATAATCCCCCGGAATTCAACGGCTTCAAAATCTGTATTGGCAATGACACAATCTATGGCGATAACATTCAGGATCTAAGAATAATTATCGAAAACGGCATATTTGCAACAGGCCAGGGGCTTTCCCGAAGCCAGGACATATCAAAAGAATATGAAAACTATCTTTTTGACAACGTCTCCATCAACAAGAAATTGAAAGTTGTCGTCGATGCCGGCAATGGAGTTGGCGGGCGCTTTTTCCTTCCCCTCCTTAATCGCTTGGACTATGATGTTTCAGATATATTTTGTGAACCTGATGGCCGTTTTCCCCATCACTTTCCCGATCCCACTGTCGAAGATAATTTGAAGGAACTGATCAGCGTTGTACAGCAACAAAAAGCGGATCTGGGAATAGCTTTCGACGGCGATGCCGACCGCCTTGGCGTCATCAGCGATAAGGGTGACATCATCTGGGGTGATAAATTACTGCTGCTCTTTTCCCGCTATATTCTCCAAGATAAACCCGCCTCCACAATCATTGGCGAAGTCAAATGTTCGCAGGTTTTATATGATGACATAAAAAAGCACTCCGGAAGACCGATTATGTGGAAAGCCGGACATTCGCTGATCAAAGCCAAAATGAAAGAGGAAAAAGCTGCTCTCGGCGGAGAAATGAGCGGCCATATTTTCTTTGCCGACCGTTACTTTGGCTATGACGATGCCATTTACGCTGCCTTGAGGCTTCTGGAAATATTATCGCAGACCGGAAAACAAATCAGTTCTCTTCTTTCTGATGTACCGCAGACCTTTGCTACTCCGGAAATCAGAATTGATTGTCCGGATGATAAAAAAGCCGATATTGTCAGTAAAATTAAAAATCACTACAAGGATACACCCGGTCTCATCGATATTGACGGGGTGCGCATTCCATTTAATGATGGTTGGGCACTGGTTCGATCATCCAACACACAACCGATAATAGTTTTACGTTTTGAAGCGTCTTCCGACGAATCTCTGCAGTCGATTCGCCGAGAAGTGGAAGAACTTCTTGAGATTTAAATGTATCTATTACTTTTAATGTGAACGGAAAACGGCTGTTGTATAAAAAGTTTCTTTACAATAGCCGTTTTATTTCAGGGAATAAATAATAAGAAGCCATTAACGAAATAAACCAGCCCTACAACTCCACACCCCATCCCCAAAACCCATACATATTTTTTCTTCAACAAAGCAGCTATCGAAGACAACAGTATGGCAATTTGCAGGAAGATAACGGCCAACCCGAAGGCCTGGGTGTGCTGCTGCGATTTATCCCGAAGAGATTCCAATTTTTTCGCATCCTGTGCAATTGCCGCCTTTTCTTCCTCGTAACGTTTTAATTCTTGATTGTATGCTGATATCTTTTTCTCATATTCGTCCTGCAAATCTGCGGCGAGTTTTGTCCTGTCTTTTTTCAGCTCCAATTCCATTGTTTCTTTCTGGTTTTCATATAAATAGCCCTTGATGCTCTTCGACTGATAATATGCCCACTGATTAGCCGCCTGAGTTTGGGAGAGCACCGCCCGCGTGGAATATCCCGCGCCTTTAAATGTCGAAAGAGTGGCGCACACGGCAAGCACAACCGTTGTTAAAGCCAGATAATTCAACCATGTTTCTTTTGTTTCTTCGGCCATACAAAATCAGTCCCTCCTCAATAATTATTAATTCAATTTACCAGTACTGTGGATCAACTAAAACTCCGTCCGTAAGATTCACATTAACCGGTACAACTTCTTTTATCCCCAGCTTTTGCATAAAACCTAAAACCAGGATTAGATTTGAGATGTCTGTTGCCGCATAATCGCCGCCGATTTCCTTATCATTCAACTCCAATCTCGTTGACAATGTATTTTGCAGCTCCGCTTCGGTGCAGAGGGCTTTTTTCCCAAGCTGCTTTTTCACACTTTGATTATGCACCCCGCCGATGCCCAGAACTACGGAATCCGGTTCCAGAATATTTTTTTTAATTTCTTCCGGCACGTCCTCGGCGGAAGCCAAAACAATCTCCAATGCTTTTTTTAGATTTTCTTCACCGATAGGGTTAGGTGATAAATGGCTTTCCGGTTGTTTTTGCTTAATTTGCAGTAAAATTGCTTCTTTAAAAGAAACTGAAGCCATACGGCCCCGATAAATTACAAATTCCCGGTTTTTCTTGCGAAAAATCATCTGCATGGAAGCACCACCAATATCCCAAACAATAACATTCTTCTTCTCGGGGAAGGCGGCGGTAGCCGCCAGATAACCCAGCATTGCTTCCTGATCCTGGTCTATCAGTTTGATTGATATCCCTGTTTTTTCTTTAATTTCCTCCAGGAACTCCTTTGAATCGGATGCCTGGCGGAAAGACTCGGTAGCCGCCCCGGAAAAAGCCGCAGCCCGATTTTGAATTGCTTCATTTTTCAATTTCGTTAAAGCAGCTATTCCTCCGCTTCGTACTTGCACAGTGAATGCGCCGGAACGGTGGTTTTCAGCATAAGGAACTTTAACCTCGTTCTTGTACACGATTGATTCCACCGTCTGCAGACATTTATTAACCCTGCCGACCTTCATTTTTGTCGTTTCTGATCCCATATCAAATGCCGCCCGATATGAAATACAATTGCTTTTCTGAGGTTGAGATAAATGGCCGCAAGCATTTAAATAAATAGCAAAAAAGAAGGCAGGAAAAAATAATATCCTTTTTTTTGTTAAAAAATACTTAAATCTCTTAAACATCTTCTCATCTTCTTAAAACTGTATTTATATTTGAAGGGGATTTACACTAAAAAAGACAATGCCGCCACAAAAACAAAACAAGGAATAAGCGAAACTAGCTAACTACTTATTTTTATGACCATAACATCATGATTTGGACATTCAAATACATTCTGCAAGACTGAAATACCATAAGTATTATTTTAATACTGCTTATTACTGCTGGAACGCTCATTGTGCAGATGAAAAAAAAGGCAGCGCTATTTTATTAGCCCTGCCCGTGATGTGTTGTGAAGTGAAAAAGGCCTAATTCATAAGCCTTCTCCTTATCATTGCCAGACCTGCGAGGCATGGACCGAAGAGTAGAAATGTTGCCGGTAGAGGAACGGCTGTCACCTTTACGTCGTCTAAGTCAAAAAAATCAGGATCATGACGAAAGCCAAAGATGAGGGGCGTGCTGTCACTTGTAGCCACAGCGGTAAACGTAAATTCTGTGTATGGGAAAGCGCTGCTATTAATTAAATCAATTTGAGTAATTCCATTCCATGAGACACTAAATTCGGAGGGGGTACCGTCTAATAAGTTCTGAAGCCAAAATGTCACCTTGTATGTCTGCCCTGAAGTTGTATAGATGCTCTGGGAAAGATAACCAAGCAATGATTCCTCGCCAAAATACGCACTATACGATCCTGAATGTTGATAGCCTGTAATAACACCGTTTATACTTGGATCATTGCTACCGGTCCATGACCATCCAGTGAGGTCACCTGTTTCAAAACCGCCATTCTGAACTAGATTTATGTCAGCAACGGCAATCCCCGCTTGAACTCCGAGTAAAATCAAACCAAGAATAATTGCTAGAATTCCTTTTCTCATATCCTTTTCACCTCCCTAAGTTTTTATGATTGCTTGGATATCCTTTATTCCATTTTTTGTGATAGAATTACCACTAACACAGGGGCAAACAACGATATTACAATCTTTTTAATAATAACCTCCTTTTTAAGGCATATCATTTAACTGACATTGATAAAGTCACCAGTTCCAAACTTTCGTTTTCTTTCAAATAACTCCTCCACCGCCGCATCTTCTTTACAGACTTATATAAAACACGAAACGACAACGCCCAATTTACATACCTGATAGTATAAGAATTAAACTATTACTATCGGGATATAGAAAAACAATGCTAAAAATAATGATTTTTTTGATTTATAAACGAATACATATTTGAATGGAATATACTGAATAATTTATTTATCTATATCTTAAAATATAGGCTTTTTTGTTTTTTTGTTAACCATGCGCTCTTTATTACTAGAAAAGCAGGATCATTTCCCAACGTGCGGCTTTTTTTGAAATACATTAGAATATTAATAAATTTATAAAGTTATTCTGTTGAAGTAAACAGACAAAAAAAGGCAGGGATTGTAATCCCTGCCTGACAATTACATTATGCAATTACTATTTAATTCTTCTAAAGCGGTGGATACCTAAGAGACCAACTAATCCTGAACTAAAAAGTACAAAGGCACCTGGAATAGGAACAACCTCAACTGCAGCCCAATATGTTCCAGCATCAAGAGACAGGTTCATGCCTGACAGTCCATACCAACCGTCTAAATCAGATGTATTAAACATTTGATTAAAAAGCGGTGCGCCGGTAGGTATATTGTTCACATTGTCTGAGTTGTATATAGCCAATCTAATTTCGCCATCAGTTTGCCCCCACATATACCCCTTAATAGAATCAATGGTTGAAGACTTACTAAGAGTAAATTGACCAGCCAGCCATTGATAGGCATCCAGAGCCCAGTTATCACCATTGCCATTGATATCGTAACCCGTATCGATTGATTGAGAATCATATGAAATACGAAATCCGAATTTTAAATCATCATATGAATACCATATATTGTTATCGGTATACGCATAATGACTAAGTGGAATGATTGCATTGCCCGGCATAGCGCCGTCATATATTGCTGCATGACATAAATTAGAGGAGAGAATCGTCATTAAGGCAAGTAAAAACATCGATGTTACTAACTTTTTCATAAGAACCTCCTTTTGGAAACATAGTATTAAATATTAATAAAGCCACCATTTACAAATCCAATACAAAAATAAACAATTATAAGAACATTAACTTATTGCACTTAAGAAATATTTGATTGTTTAATAATCCCAAATCATCGCGGGACTCTGACTGCGCTGTTGTTCTTTCTACGGTTAAAATATCGGCGCTTTGAAAAAATATCTTAAATCAATTAACTTTTAATGATATATTAAAAACTAATAAAAAAATGTTCATATCGTCATTACTTTTAATTTTAAAACCACTCAAAAAAGATTCATTTTAATTCTTAACCGACATATGATTGACAACGAAGCTCATTCATTAAATCTTTGACCTGCATGTTTAAAACTGCGGCCTAAGGAGTGCAAAATATGAGCTACTCTCCTATAGCTATATGGATTCGCGCCTTTCGGCTTCACTTTGTAATTCCGGCTATGCTTCCGGCATTGCTGGGCAGCGTGATCGCCTGGTCGCAGGGATACCCTTTTCATATTTTGAATTTCCTCCTGGTAATGATCGGGATAACACTTAACAGCATGGGCTTGAATATGCTGGACGATGTCATTGATTTCAAAAATGCTGCTGATCGCAAACTAAACAGTGAAAAGAACCCCTATTCAGGAGGCAGCGGCGTCTTAACAGGCAATATGCTGACAGCAGGGAAAATGCTGGCTGCATCGGTGCTATGCTTTGCAGGAACAACCTTTACAGGAGCCTATCTCTTTTGGGTTTGTGGATGGCCCGTTCTTTTTCTTGCTTTATTCGGCCTTCTCTCTTCCATATTTTATACCACACCACCAATAAAGTTCGGATACCGTGGTTTCGGCGAACTGGGTCTGCTTGTCAATTTTGGCCCTGTTATTGTTCTTGGTGCTTACTTTGTCCAGACCGGCAGGTTTGGTCTGGAACCTCTACTGGCGTCCCTGATTTTAGGATTAATAATGTGGTCGATGATCATTATCAATGAAATCCCTGATTATGAAGATGATCGCCATGCCTGCAAATGGAACCTGGTGGCCAGATTCGGCAGACATGCTGGTTTGATGCTTTATATCATCGGTCTGATCGCTGCATACGCGGTGCTCATCCTTATGGTGCTAACCAGCGTAAGCAGTCCCCTTGTTCTTTTCGGGCTGATAAGCCTCCCGTGGGCGCTGCATTCCATTCTTGTCGCCGGTCGTTTCCTTGATAACCCGATACATATTGCTCCGGCCAACCTGTCGATAATCAAGGCTCATACAGTGACGGGGCTGGGGCTTATTATGTCTTATCTTGTCAATGGTTTGCTGCGACATTAATCTTCTGATGGAGAGCCGATGAAAAACGATAAAAATATACCCAATCTTTTAATCCACGAAAAGAGCCCTTATCTGCTTCAGCACGCCTATAATCCCGTTCAATGGCATCCTTGGGGAAGGGAAGCTTTTGACAAGGCACTGCAGGAAGACAAGCTGGTATTTCTTTCCATCGGCTACTCCACATGCCACTGGTGCCATGTGATGGCCCACGAGTCTTTTGAAGACATGGAAGTAGCAGGTTTTTTAAACAAATATTTTGTCTGTATAAAGGTTGACCGCGAGGAGCGCCCGGACATTGACAAGGTCTATATGACTGCCTGCCAGGCCTTTACGGGAAAGGGCGGCTGGCCGTTGACAATATTCATGACGCCGCAGCGGCAACCCGTATATGGCGCCACTTACATACCAAAAGAAAGCCGCCCCGGCTTGATCGGGATGCTTGACCTTCTACCCCGAATTCAAGAAATATGGAAAAATAGACGCGAAGAAGTTTTGCAGGCTGCCAATCATGCTGTGTCCATAATCGGTAAGATGAACGATGTTATCGCTGCCGAGCTTAGCAAAAAAGACTTAACAGTCGTCTTTCAGGAGCTTGATGCGCAGTTTGACGAAATGAACGGGGGCTTCGGCCCTGCCCCCAAATTTCCCATGCCTCATCAGATAATGTTTCTGCTGCGTTACAGTCTTTGGACAGGTGAAAAAAAAGCTTTGGAAATGGCCTCGAAGACGCTGGACTTGATGGCTAGAGGCGGTATTTATGACCAGCTCGGTTTCGGCTTTCACCGCTACAGCACCGATGAAAGATGGCTGCTCCCTCATTTTGAAAAAATGCTCTACGATCAGGCTCTCCTTGCCATGACCTACGCGGAGGCCCACGCTGCGCTTGGCTTTCCCGGCTACAAAGAAAAGGCCGCTGAAATTTTTCGCTATGTTCTGCGGGATATGACATCACCCGTGGGTGGCTTTTACTCAGCCGAAGATGCGGACTCCGAAAACGAAGAAGGGAAATTTTATCTCTGGACTATTGAAGAAATTGAACAGACGCTTTCCCGGGGAGATGCGCAGCTGATAGTCGATGTTTACAATGTGGAAAAAGAAGGCAACTTTTATGAACCTTTAACAGGCTCGAAAAGCGGCCGTAATATATTGCACATAAAACAATCATGGCGGGAAATCGCTTCTTCCTCCGGCATATCCGAGGAAGAATTAAGGTGTCAAATAGCAGCGGCGTCAGAGAAACTTTATTCTGTACGCGAAAATCGTATTCATCCCCATAAAGATGATAAAATCCTGACCGACTGGAATGGCCTGATGATTGCGGCGTTGGCCATAGGAGCACGCCTCCTGAAAGAAAACAGCTATCTGGAAGCGGCATTGAAGGCGCTCGAATTTATCATAAAAAATATGCAGAAATCCGATGGAGGCCTACTGCACCGTTACCGCGATGGTGAAGCGGCCATCGATGCTAACCTGGACGATTATTCTTTTTTAATCTGGGGATTGATCGAAGCTTACGAGGCCGGCCTTGATGAACGCTGGCTCAATAAAGCCCTGGAACTGAATGATTATTTAACTGAACATTTCTTTGACGAAAAATCCGGAGATTTTTATTTCGCCCCGGATTTCAACACCGATCTGATCGTACGTCAGAAGGAAAGATATGACGGCGCCGTTCCCTCGGGAAATTCCGTTATGCTGCTCAATTTGCTGCGGCTTTCCAGGATCTCGGGTAATCACAAACCGGAGGATAGAGCGCGGGGTTTAATTCGGGCATTCGCCGCCTCGGTACATCAAAGTCCCGCGGGACACACTCAGTTTATGACCGGCTTGGGCGTCTTAGAAAATCCCTCTTATGAAATTGTCGTTGTCGGCAAGAGCAGCAATGAGGATACACAAAAAATGCTTAATGAACTTAAATGCCGTTTCTTACCCAATGCCGTGATTATCTTCCGGCCTGAAGACAAACCGGACGCCGCCATAACATCTATTGCTCCTTTCACAAAGAACATGAAATCCATCGACGGCAAAGCGACGGCTTACGTCTGCTCGAACTTTACCTGCAGCAAACCAATAACCGATTTTGCAGAGATGATGGAAGTGCTGAATTTATAGGTCTGCAATTTTCATTTATCAATTATCAGGTTGTTACTATCTTCTTCCTTATTGCACTGAATACTTTACCGATTTCCTCTGTATCGGCTATGAGTTCCATAAATCCTGCCTGTTCCTGATAGACATCCGGTGGAATTGCTTTTTTCAATTCCGGTTCGAGGATATGGTAAACGGGGAGTCTCAACGAGACTCCGGCCAGTGGACCTGCGAAACTGGGATCGCCGAATGTTACGGTCTCCGCGGTAACCTGAGCCACTTCCGGATCGGCTATCCCGATGACCACCACCAGATCTTTGGTTCCCATTTCATCCACCAGTTTCTTGATGATTGTCTGTTTCTCCGGGTCCACTGCACCCGCCGACGTTCAGACGAAACACTCGGTTACAGTCAGAACTACTTCCGCTCCGGCCGCCTTCATGCATGCGGCGATGGCAGGCCCCGGCACACCGTCCCTCTCCCCAAAAACGATGACCTTTTTTCCTCTAAACATGGTTTTCATCCTTTCTTTTTAATTGACTTACTTTCTGGGATTCTTCTCAATCAAAAAAGACAGCCCGTCCGAAAGCTGGGTCATTCTTCCCAAAAAGAGGCTGCCTCGCGCAACAAACATGGCATTGTTCATTTTCCCCTGTTTAATAGCGTCAATGGCATGGCCCAGAAAGGGGATGGCCGCCGGCACGTGCCCCTGGGTGGGGGAAAATCCGGGCATGCCGTGTTCCAGAACAAACCGGTCGATCTCTTCACGCTGAATCTCCTTTTGCAGGGCCGCCAGGGCTCCGATCATCCGGTAGTTGGCCAGAGGCACATTGCCGCTTCCCGCCGAGACGGTTACTTCCGGGTTCTGCAGTTCAACGGCGTACTTGTCCACATCGGTAATCTTCTTTCCTATGCGGCGAAGGGGCTTTAGAACCAGCGATTCCATAATGTTCTGCTGCGACGAACCGGAGCCGATGTTGTGTTTGCCGATGCTGTCCAGACGGATGAGGGGGCTCTCCCCGTCATTGCCGGTCACCAGAAAGGCAAAGCCTCCCAACACATCTTCCAGGATGGGCATGTCTTTGGCAAGATGGCCTTTAAATTTCATCCCCAACTTAGCCATCGATCCTCCTCCCACCACGACGATCTTTTGAAACAAACCGGATTTAACTAGGCCGACTGCATACAGCAGGGCATACAACGGGCCGACGCAAAAAGCCTTGATGTCGCATCCTGTTGCCGAGATACACCCGCACATTTCGCCGATGGCCTTGGCGAGTCCGCCTCCTCCCCGGTTATACCGGTCACCCACGGCTTCTTCCGAACAGTTGAGAAGAAGGTCGACTTCGCTCGCCTGAATGTCGGCCTTCTTCAGCAGATGCTGCAAAGCCAAGGCCGCCGAAGCCTTGGCCAGAAGATTTTCCATCAATACCTGAGCCTTGAGGTTGTCGTCTTTCTCGTGATCGCGGTGGATACAGCCCACAATTTGGCAGCGATGATAAAGGGGCAGCGATCCTTGATTTTCGATCCGATCAAGGATGCGCGCCATTTCCACTCCCGCATCGATCTTCCCAAAATCCGCATCCCTCCATAAAGGATGGGCCGCCAGCGACTTTTTGAGCAGCGGCGCGGCATCTTTTTCAATCCACATCAGATCAAAATCGTCGGCAATCTTCATCAACCCGAGCAATTCCTCTTCCGGCATGATCTCGCCATAGGTTCCATAGCGGGAAGCGTCCCTGACCGGATGCCGGTGCCAGGGCTGCGGTACGTTGTTCAAGTGATCGGGGTGAAGATTGCCGATAAAAACCTGGTTGGGAGGATACGCCACCGCCTCCTCAAACTCTCTTAAATGTCCTTCAATTGCGGGCAAAGCAGAGTTTATGTCATCTGCTATTTCCCGGCTCGGCTTTGATCCGTAGCGCACGAAGCCGGGGACATGAATGAGAATATAGGAACATGCTTGAATAACCGGATTGTCCATAGCTTTCCTTTCAAAAAACCGTCTGCTCTTCGATCTTCGTTTCCAGGGCGTGCAGGGCCTTCTCCACCAGCGCTCTTCTCAGCAGCTTTTCTTCCTCCCGGGACTTGGCAGGATTCCCCAGTGGATGGGGAATAGCGATAGCGGGGACAATCCGGTTGGCCCCCACGGTTCTGGAGATGGGAACAATACTGCAGATATGGACTGCGGGGATTCCTGCTCTTTCTATTTCCTTGGCCATCGTTGCTCCGCAACGAGTACATGTTCCTCAAGTGGAGGTGATAATAACAGCCTGGACGCCTGAGCTTTTCAGGTCCTGGGCAATCTCGCGGGCAAATTGTCCGGCTCTTGCCACCGATGTGCCGTTTCCCACAGTGGCGTAGTAATAGGGATGGAGTCTGCCGATCTTTCCTTCCCGCTCCAGGTCCCTGACTACATCGAGGGGCAGCACGCGGTTCGGGTCTTCGTTGGCATAGGTGGGATCATATCCCCCGTGTGCCGTTTCATGGGTTTCCGCCGTCAACTGCTGCAAGGCGCTGATGTCGTACTTCCCATACCTGGTTGCACTGGAGGATTCTATGCGATCAGGATTTCCCCTGGGGACAATCCCTCCGCTGGTAATAAGGGCCAGGGTGACTTCATTCATCCTTTCCACGGGAGGCAGAGGAGCTACCCGGTCGAAAACCGGCATGGGATACTCGGTTAAGAAAGGTTCCCCCTTCAATTTCTTTAGGAGCATCGTTACCGCTCTTGCCGCGCCGTTCTCCCGTGCGAAGTAGTTGCGGCGAAGACCGCGGGTAAGGTATCCCTCTTCTGCGGGAGGGCCGATAGCCTCTTTTTTGGCCAGCTTCAGGGCAAGGCGGCTCATCTTCCCGGCCGCGTCCCTCATCCCGGCAGTGGTACCCTTTGTTTCCACGATATAAACGGTCTTCCGGTAGGATTCCACCCCCGGATTTTCGGGAAACATCCCCGTCACGGCGGGAATTCCTAACCGATTTGTTACTGCCGCGCATACCGCTCCGCAGGCTATGCCATATCTTCCGGCATTGAAGGCTGGACCGGCCAGCACCAGATCGGGATCGCAATCTTTGATCATGGCCAGCACCGTTTCCGTCGCTTCTTCCACGTGTTCGGCGAAATAATTGTCACCGCAGATGACTGTCGCCGTGATCTCCACCTCCGGTCCGAGGATATCCTGGAAGAGAATGCCGGGGCCCACGGGGCCGGCTTTTACCAATGGTTCCGTACCGGCCTTGTTTTCTGCACCGACTTGACCAAAAAATTGATTCAGATAGAGTACAGCTTTCATTTTCTCCACCATTGCAGCCTCCTATTCGCCCCGTGCGGACAACAGTTCAAAACCGAGTTCATTGGTAGCTCCCGTAATCGTTTGCAGTTCGACGGTAATGTTTTCCTGAGAAAGGCTGCCCGACTGTCCCCCCGCTATTTTTTCAACAACCCGGATATCTCCGATCACATTCTCCATGGGCGGCAATGTAATCCGTTCATTGGCGTTGCCCGTGCTCACCACGGCATCGGCCTGGGGAGTCGTATCGGCCAGAGACTGCGACGCTCCATCACCCCCGGCAAATTCATCGGTGATCATGACGGTGCGGATCCCTTTGCCCTCCAGTCCGGCGCAATACATCATGGCATCCGCATCAGGATTTCCAAACCCCTCCTTGGTAATGACGGCCCCGTCGGCGCCCAAAAGCTCAACCAGCTTGACGGTATACTCTGCAGTTCGCATCTTATCCCGGAGTGTGACGTTGCAGTTGG
This sequence comes from Smithella sp., assembly GCA_039679455.1. Classification (GTDB taxonomy): domain Bacteria; phylum Desulfobacterota; class Syntrophia; order Syntrophales; family Smithellaceae; genus MVRV01. The sequence continues at coordinate 87,768 of JBDKUX010000071.1, forward strand.
CCACGACGGTTCCCAAAAATCGGAGATCAACGCCATCGCGTTTGAAAAGTTCGTGGATAACGGGATTGTTCTGATGATGATAAGTTGTATTCTTGTCGCAGGCGGAAACGCAGTTTCCGCTAACAATCGCTCCGTCCATTACCTCGGTGGGCATGATGAGGGTGGGAAGCACGTTTTTCATGTCCTGTCCGTACAGGTAGGTGTCATGCAGCAACCCCTGGCTCAGCAGCATATAGAGATAAACCACGCCGGGAAGATCGGCGTCGCTCTCTTTCGGTTTCACGGATGGGCGCGTCTCGAAGCGCTCCAGATGATCCGGCTTCGCGCTGCGCCCCGCTTCTCCCAGATAAACGGCCGCGCGCAATCCGGCCAAACGGAGGGCTTCCTCGTGTTCGTGTCGGGCGAGACCGTCTTTGACGTCCATCGATAAAACCACATTCAGGAGTTTGGAAAAGAAAGAATAGCGGGCGCCGGGGCCGCTCATGTCAATCAGTCCTTCCTGAAATCCCACAATCTGTCCCGCGGTGACCACCGCACATCCTTGGAGCACATGAGTCCGGCCAACTCCCACGGTTTCCACGCCGGAAATCAAGCCGGGGAACATTCCTCCTCTTCCTTCAACCTTGACCCGCGGCTCAATCACATCTTTCACGGGAATAATCCGTGCACTTTCGCCGGGCCTGGCAATGTCGGCCCGGACAGAGACTATGCGGGAATCATCCCCCCTTGCTTTCTCGATCAGCTCTTCACGATTGATATGAAGAACATTGTCCTCCAGGAAGGTTTTTCTTCCCCAGTCAATGTCTTTAATTGGTATTTGACCAAGTTCATATGTCATCGTAAGCTCTCCAGCAGATAGTCGATGTCTTTTTCGGTATGCTCCGCCGAAATTTGAAAGCGGATTTCCTCATCTCCCTTCGGTACTACGGGGAAGCTGAGACCTGTGACCAGAATATTGCGATCGAATAACCGCTGGACCAGTTCCCTGGTTCCGGCGGTATCGCGGATCAGAAGGGGCACGATGGGGTGTTCGCCCATGATAGTTTCGTAGCCGCGTTTGAGGAAACCTTCGCGCAGGCGGGCGGCAAGGTCTCTGATTTTGCTGAGCAGGGCGACGCCTTCGCTGCCGTCGAGGATTTCCAGCGTGGCAAGAGCAGCCGCTGCTTCCGAAGGAGTGACAGGGTTGGAATAAGTATAAAAGGGGGAAGTTTCGCGGAGATAGTCGATGACGGTCTTGTCGGCCACCACGTAACCGCCGTTGACGCCAAAAGCTTTGCCCAATGTAGCGATGAGGATGTCGGCGCGGGCTGCTGTTTTTTCTTCCGTACCCCGGCCGCTCGCGCCAAAAGCGCCGACGCCGTGGGAGTCGTCGATTACCGTGATCACACCTTCTTCAAAACATTCTTGATAGTGCTCGCCGATCGCGCTGATTTTGTCCAGGGGGGCGTGATCGCCACGCATGCTGAAGACGCCGTCGGTGGTTACGATTACCCGTTTCACCTTACCCGCGTGCTGCTTCAGAATCTCGCTTAACCGCTTTGTGTCCAGGTGTTCATAAACCGCCCTGGCGGCAGGCTGGGAAAGGCGAATGGCGTTAATGATGCTGTTGTGGTTGAGCGAGTCGCTCACCACCAGAGTATCATTGGTGATCAGCTGCGGCAATACCCCCATGACCGTGGCATAGGCGGCGCTGAACAGCATGCCTGCCTCCCGCCGGTGGAAAGAGGCGAGGCGCTCTTCGAGCTGTATGTGGGGTTCAAAGGTGCCGCTGATGAAGCGAACCGCACCGGGGCCCGTGCCGAAGCTCCGGGCAGCTTTTTCTTCCGCCTCGATCACGCGCGGGTGGTAATTGAGGCCCAGATAGGCATTGGCGTTCATTCGCAGGAAAGGCCGGCCTTCGTAACCTCTGAGGAAATATCTCGCCCCGAATCCGTCATGCGGCTGCTGCCGGCCGGTGATTATACGCTCCTGCCTTTTCTGTACGCCTGTTTGGGCCAACTTGTCGAGATTTGCCGCCAGCAATGAGTTGATCTTATCCAGTGACATAGTCGCTCTCCTTAGGCTTTGTCAGTTTGCCTGTCATATGGGTAAACATGTCCTGTGTCATGGTAGCGATATCGTAACGGGGCAGCCAGCCCCACTCGGTGCGCGCCGCGGTATCATCCATGTAGCGGGGCCAGGAATCGGCGATGGCCTGACGGACGGGATCGATGTCATATTCGATGCTGAAGTCGGGTATGAAGCTGCGAATCTGAGCCGCTAGTTCCTCCGGCGTGAAGTTCATGGCCGTAACATTGTAGGCATTGCGGTGGATGAGTTTTTCGCCGTCCGCCTCCATTAGGATCATTATCGCCCGAATGGCGTCGGGCATATACATCATGTCGAGCCGTGTATCGGATCTTAGAAAGCAACGGTAACGGCCTAGCGTGACGGCAGCACAGAAGATTTCCACAGCGTAGTCGGTTGTGCCGCCGCCGGGCATGGTTTTGTAGGAAATGAGGCCCGGCAGTCGCAAACCGCGGATGTCCACACCGAAGTGGTGATGGTAATAGTCGCACAGTAATTCGCCGGCCAGTTTGGTGATGCCGTAGATTGTGTTCGGGCGCTGGATCGTGACTTGCGGGGTATTTTCCAGGGGGGTGCCGGGACCAAAAGCGCCAATGGAACTGGGAAAGAAGACTGCGCAGTGAGATTGGCGGGCCGTTTCGAGGACCTTGTGCAAACCGCCCATGTTTACCTCCCAGGCCAGTTGCGGATTCCGTTCCGCCGCCGCCGACAGCACCGATGCCAGGTGAAAAATCGTGTCGATCCGGTACTTCTGCACCGCCTGCTGCAGTACATCGACGTCCCGAACATTAATGCTGCAATAGGGACCGCTTTCCAAGAGTTCAGCGTCGGGCTGCCGCCGGTGACCCGCCGCAACTACGTTCGCTTCCCCGTATTTACGCCGCAGAGTAATCGTCAATTCGGACCCGATTTGACCGGTGGCGCCGGTAATTAAAATTCTTTTCATCGTCGATCAACCACCTACCCGGCAATTTCCGGTAGTTCAATACTATGCCATGTCCAATCAAAAGCTGTCCTTATCCGTTACTTACCTTTTTGCTTCTCTTCGGCATAGAAACCCTTGAGTTTTTCCGCCATTTCCCTGAGCTTTTTATCGACTAACTGATTGATAGTCCCTTCGGGATAAGCGCCGTCTTCCTGTCTTTCCCCCATGGGAACGCCGGTCAGCACCTCAATGCCTTCATCAATTGTCCTGGCTGAGTAAATGTGGAACTGTCCGTTGCGAACGGCTTCAACAATTTCTTCGCGCAGCATGAGATTCCCCTGATTCTGATGAGGAATCAAAACGCCCTGATCCCCGGTAAGCCCTTTGGCTTTGCAGACTTTAAAGAAGCCCTCTATCTTGTTGTTGACCCCGCCAATAGGCTGAATCACCCCATTTTGATTTACCGATCCGGTAACGGCAATGTTTTGCTTTATCGGTATTCCGGATAAGCTGGAGAGAATGGCGTACAGTTCCGTAGATGAGGCGCTGTCACCGTCCACATCATCGTAAGACTGTTCAAAGCAGAGGCTGGCTGACAGGGACAGCGGTTTGTCTTGAGCATATTTCCAGCCAAGATAGCCGCTAAGAATCAATACTCCTTTATTGTGAATCGGACCGCTGAGCTCTGATTCCCGTTCGATATTGACGATGCCTCCGCGCCCGAGAAAGGTTTTTGCAGTGATTCTTGATGGTTTGCCGAAGGTGATGTCGCCTAATGTGTAGACACTCAGACCATTTACCTGTCCAACTACAGCGCCGTCGGTATCTATCATAATGACACCGCGCGTTATCATTTCCTGTATTCGTTCATCAATGAGATTGTGGCGAAATATTCTTTCATCTATGGCTTTATGTACGTGACATGCGGAAATAAATTTCGCGCCATCCTGGGACGCCCAATAACTGGCTTCCTCAAGCCATTGTTTTATCTGGGCAAACCTTGAGGATAATTTTTCCTGATCGGCGACCATCCTGGCGGAATACTCAATGATCTTGGCGACTCCGCTGGGATCACAGTGTCTAACCTCATTTTCCTCACAGCATCGGGAGAGGAAGGCGGCATAAGCTACTATGTTCTCCTTTGTCTTTTCAATCTCCCGGTCGAATTCAGCTTTTACCTTGAATATTTCCCAGAAGTCTTCGTCGTACATGGAGAGCAGCTGATAGAGATTGGCATCACCGATTAGCACGATTTTGACTTTTATCGGCATCGGTTCCGGCCGCATCCCCTCTGTTGTGACAAGCCCGAATTGTTCATGTGGTTCTTCTATCCTGACTTCACAATTTTTAATCGCCCTTTTAAGTGCGGGCCAGACACCGGGATTAAGGAGTACATCCTGAGCAGTGACCAGCAGATACCCGCCATTGGCTCTTTGCAGAGCTCCGGCTCTCAGCATGGTATGATCGCTGACATAACCGCCGAAAAGATAGCGTCTTTCAAGCTTTCCGAATATATTCCTGAAGTTGGGATTACTCTCGATAATCACGGGAAGGCCCTTGGTCTCGCTGTTATCAACAAAGATATTTACCTCAAAGGGAAGAAAGGGGTTCTCGCCCCCCACAACCTGACTGACCGGAATGCCTAATACCGGATTTACCGGTTCTTCGGTCCCTCTGAATATTTCGAGGTTGCCCAGCACATGCTCTTTCAATTCGACAAGATACTGCTTAACCTTCGGCCATTGATTATACTTGTCAAACAAAGGATCGAACATGCGGGATACCGTAAACTCGCTTATGTCTTTATCTGCCTTTTGCAGCTGTTCGATCGTCTTTCTCTTCTCCTCGACGGCAGCTTCAAAGCCCGCTTGTATTTTCTTAATCAATTTGGCCCGCTTGGCGTCAAGCTCCTCTTTAGCCTTCTCATCCAGAGCAAGGTATTCATCTTCCTGCATTAATCGGTTTTCTACTATCGGAATCACCATCGGGCCGGACGGGGTCATCTTAAGGGCGAAACCTTCATGGCGGGCTTCTTCGGCCAATCCCTGAAATATTTTTATCTGTTCCTCCTGTGACTTCTCCCCGGCCTGCTTCTGCTTCTTATATTCGTCACTGGAAAAAGCCTGTTCCAAACCCTTTTTTACATTATCAAACAGATTATCAACATCATCGCGTAATTCTTTTCCTTTGCCCTGCGAAAGACTTACTATTTGGGGATTATCCGGTTTTTGAAAATTGTAAACATAACACCAGTCGTCGACAGGTAGTATTTCACCACTGGCTTCCTTTGTATGAATTAATCTTTCAATATAGGTTTTGACCATGGATGTTTTGCCGGTTCCCGTAAGTCCGGCGACATAGATATTGTACCCCGTCTTGGCCATATTCAGCCCGAACTCCACTGCCCTTATTGCCCGGTCCTGCCCGACAAACTCGCGAAGCGGCGCAAGATCCTTTGTACATTCAAATTCGAAAAGTTTTGGATCACATTCCCAGCGCAGCTTTTCCACGGGAACCTCGTATTTTTTAAGTTCCATAGCGCCCTCCCCTGTATTTATTTCTGCGAGATATTAAAAATTATATTAACCTGTATTCCACGTTTTTACCATATGTTAAGTTAGAGTTCAGCCATTTTTAATTTTCAAAATGGGTATTAAAAAAATGATGGCATATTCTATCAGGATTAAGCGAACTAAACCGTCGGATAACCTCAATAAATATTCTTTACGGTCTGTTGCCCGAACGGTGATAACTATGGAGCGGCCATTGAAACGTTTTTCACAATGATTCTGGTTGAAATGAAAGATCAGTGATTTCAATTATCTGAGATTAAGACGATTGGAGACTTAGAGATTTGCAACACCCATTAATAAAAAAGGACTTAGCAATACTTGCTTAAGTCCTTTTTTTATTTACTGGTCGGGGCGGCAGGATTTGAACCTGCGACATCTTGCTCCCAAAGCAAGCGCGCTACCAAGCTGCGCTACGCCCCGAAAGACGGCCTTTCTAACGTTTTCGAGGGCTTTTGTCAATATGAAAGACCACATTTTCATTTTGGAGCCAGCCATGTGGGTGATATAAACCGGCGCTCAGTCGAAAGCGTCTTCGAGTTGCCGATTCAGGAAGTAACGGACTGCCCCTTCTTTTGTGAGTGGAATGATGAAATTGCGATAAAAGGCCATGATTTCCTCGGCCAATTAGGGGGACACAACACTTTATTACCTTGATTAAAGATAGCTTCCTGCAACAAAGCATATGAAGATTTTGATAGATCTGCATCCTTTCAATCGGTAATAATCATAATGGATGACTGCTAACTTAATATGTGTTAGATGACTCAAAGACAGATTGCCCTTGGGAAATTTAGTGGAGGTGTTTTTCATGCGCTTTTTTCCTAAAGAAGAAAATTATTTTGATTTATTTGAAGAATTGGCCAACAAGATTGAAGAAGGCGGTCAATTCTTCCTTGAAATGACTCAAAATCGTGATTATTCTGCGGCTAGAGTTTCGCGGCTTAAGGAAATTGAGCATGAAGCGGATAACATTGCTCATAGAACATACAAAAGTATGCACCAGAACTTCTTGATGCCCCTTGATCATGAAGACATATACGCGTTGGTCAATAAAATGGACGACATCCTGGATGCCATCGAAGCCACCGCCATCCGCATCCACATCTATCAGATTAAACGGCAGAATGATGAAATCAGCAAACAGGCGGAAATTCTTTTTCAAGCGATCAAAAAAATCAAAAGTGTCGTTTATGGTTTGCGTAATATGAAGAACAGCCAAATGATTGTGGATGGCATTGTGGAAATTCACACCTTGGAAAATGCAGGTGACGTCGTTTTAAGAAACATCATCAGCGATCTTTTTATTAAAGAAAAAGATGCAATCGAACTGCTTAAATTGAAGGAAATATTTGAGCGACTTGAAACAGCTATCGATATGTGTGAAAGTGTATCCAATATAGTAGGCGGTATCATCCTGAAACATGCTTGAGTCAATGGCATTCTTTTGTGCTGGTAGCGATCCGTAATTGGTATCACCAATTTTATCGCGACTAAAGCTGCGTTCTGCCAAATAGGTTATTAGGTCATTTTATGATTTTTTCTGGGTGTAAGATTCTATTCTGCGCCTTTCTTCCTGCTATACGTACCAAACTGATGTTTGACAGATAAGGAGTTATTAGTCATCATCTATCTGTATTTCTTATTGATTTAAGAAAAGGAGGCAGATGATGGATAGAAACAGCGATATACAGAATACAGATATATCTTCCAAAAATTTCACAACACCTACCATTCGCACTTTTGGTTATTACCAGCCTCGATTACGTTTCACCTCACATAATGATGGAAGTGTAGAAACTCTCCACAAGATTTTGAAGCGGCTTGCTATCATGGACATTCCGGGGAAGGATCATGTTGCGGACTATCTTCGCCATTTGACCCGCCGTAACCGCAGACCAAGGACATTATGCAGTCGCTTTGGCGCCATAGTTCTTTTTCTTGGTATGATCCGGGATAGCGGCAGAACACGCCTGGAAGAAATCACAAAAAGAGATATGGAAGCGTTTATCGAGCATGAGCAGGATCGGGGCAATAAGATTACGACAATACGGACAACGTTTGTAGGCGTTCAGGCTTTTCTCCATTATCTGGTAGAAGAAGAGATTATTCCCCCGAACATTTTTGGCAGAAGAATACGGTTGCAGGTACCGGAGCGGTTACCGCGGGCAATGGATCCCGATGATTTGCTGAAGCTGCTTTCCGTGATTGAAGGCACCCGTGACCGTGCCATGATTATGGTTTTGTTGAGAACGGGAATGCGTATTGGAGAGTTGCTGAACACGAAGATATCAGACGTCCATATCGAAGAGCGGCGGATAGAGATTTACGAAGGGGAGAAGAACCGTCTGGGCAGAGTGGTGTATCTCAGCGATGATGCGGTTATTGCCTTGCGGAAGTGGTTGAAGGAGAGGAATTCACGAGAGGAATACCTTTTTTACACTATGATGAGCACAGACACAATGTCTTATAGTACAGCCCAGCACATTTTTCAGCGCTATATTGTAAAGGCGGGGTTGTCGGACAAGGGATATTCCCTGCATACGCTGCGCCACACCTTTGCCACGGAGTTTCTCAACGCCGGCATGCGTCTGGAGTGTCTTCAGGTGTTGCTGGGTCACCGATCCATAGAAGAGACGAGGCGCTATGCCCGGCTTACTGATAAGACCCGTGA
>JBDKUX010000072.1:0-3744 GCA_039679455.1 Smithella sp.
AAGATTTAGCGGAAAATTATGCCGAATATGGAATCATGATGAGAGTAGTTGTCGAAGAATGCTCTTTTTAAATTTTTCTGCCCGAAATACCGGATAATCAAGATCCCAAATCCGACAGACTGCTAGGCGCCACCCAACCGGGCTTGCTCCATTTGTAGGTGGTGCACCGGTAATTGGTTGATGGCTTAATCATAGTTTGCACACGGATTGCCTTCACACTGGCGCGTTTCGTCAACCGGTAAAATCACGTTACTCTCTTTCAACCAGTAATAATCAATTATAAAACCTACACTATACTAAACAGTAATAGGTATTATATTTGTCAAGATGCGTCTTGATTAGGCACTGCCAAAGCTCTTTGTATGATGTTTGAATCGTAAAGGCGGTAAACGGCGCGACAGATGAGCGCCGGATTACCGCCTTTAACCTGAGAAAAAATCAAAGAAAAACAAGTGCGCTTTGCGCCACGTCCGATCAGCCGCTTTTTCCTTCCTCCGGCTTCTTTAAATCAAAACTCCTTATTGGCAAATTAAACTTCCCCTTTGCCTACCCTAACCAGCCCGTTTTTTATGTGCTTTTGCGCTTGGTGTAATCTTTTTTTTAATATTTTCGTAAAATAATTATTGACAACCAAAACCTAACATGTTTTAATCGTCCATAAATTACAGGCAAGGAGAAATAAAGTTATGGTCAGATTGAAGGTTAAAGAACCAAAGCACCAATTCTCGGTCATGCTGAAACCAAGTGTCGTTGCCGAGATCGACAAGTATGCAGAGAAGTATGACCTTACCAGAAGTCAGCTTATGGCTAACCTGATGGAAGTAGGATTAGACGAAATAAGGGCTTTAGACAGGCTTGGACTTGTCCAAACCGTCTTTATGGGAACCAACATCATGAAGAAATTTAAAGAAGCCCTATTTAGCGGGAAAGTATCTGTCAATGAAGAAGGAAATATAGAAATTAAACAAGACAAGAAAAAATAAAAACGAAAATCCGACCATGCGCCAACATGACCGGACTTTCTAAATCACGTTCCAGATAGGCAATTAGCTTCCCGGCTTCATGCATCAGAAGTGATTCATATTTAGTATAACATCACTGTTTATTCTGTCAAGCAGCCTCTCCTGGAACATCCAGGGGAGGTTTTTTATTATGTCGGAGAAAGAATCTCGGGAACGCGGCACTGCATCAGCTGGCAGTGAGAATGCTTGTATAAGTGACATATTTTTACATGGAAATAATAGCACCAAGAAATCAATAAGATACGGACTTGAAAAAAGTTCCGAAAAACAAGAATTTGATGAAAAACTGAACATATACCCCAATATGGTTGAAGTTAGACCGATCAGCACTCTTAAGAGATGGAGTACCCCACGTTTTACAGGGAAGAAAAACATCATCACGGAATTCAGCAAAAAATCACGCAGAGAGTTCATCAAGTTTCTGTGCAAAATCACTGACAAACTCAACTTGTGGCTGGATGTAAGTTTTGCTGATGATGTCATGCAGGATAAAGCGACAAGGAAAGAAGTATCCAATGAAGCAATAAACAGATTCAGGAGGATTCTGCTGGATAAATATCCTTCTCTTAAAATCGTCTATAAAAGAGAATGGGTTCCCAGAAAATCGGGTAATTTGCAGGGCGAGTATATACCCCATTTTCACATGTTTATCAGTGTTCCTGAAATTAATGCAGAGCCTGAATTGCTCGATCTGGCAAGCCAGTTGGCAAAGATATGGGTAGAATGCACCAAAACAAAAGAAGTTCAGAAAGCACTTAGCGTTGCTCTTCATACCAAAAGTTGTAGAATGCACCAAAACAAAAGAAGTTCAGAAAGCACTTAGCGTTGCTCTTCATACCAAAAGTTATCGAATCATCAATAATAGAAACCATGCAATAAAGTATGCAACCAAATATGTAACCAAACCGACCGATAATTGGACAAACGAAAGCATTGGGCGAAGCTGGGGAAAGATCGGCAAATTCAGTATAGCAGAACCTAAAGTAAAAGAAATGACTCCTGCCGAAGCAGCTTATGTTAAAAGAAGATTAAGAAAATTAATGCCCAAAAAGCACCCCATTCAAAAAGCTCTTAAGCAAAGAATGGCACCGACATTTCTGATCATAAAAGAAAAAACAGTTGATCGAATAATAGAGCATACTCAACAACAGTTAGAAGAAGAATGCCTCGATTTCTTTAATTCATGTTCAGATAAATTGAAAAAGCATCGCCCGAATCCGGCAAGGCGGTGTAAAAAATGATATTGACCGCCGAAAGAAACATGCTACCCTCTCTCCATCTTGGGGGAGGTGTGTGTATGTCTGGAACTATCCATTACAGGTCGGATGTTAGGCGTTATTTTGTGCGCTGGTGGCATGAAGGGAAAGATTATAAAATCTATAAGTATGAAGGTCAGTATCTTTATGACCAAAGGCTTGCAAATAAGCTCCTTGCCTGCATGCAATCCGATGTTGAAAAGAAGGTCTTTAGAATTGAGAAGTATCTTTATCAAGCCGTAGATGTCGCCCCATATTTAAGATCATGGCTCAAAGAACAAAAACACCTTTCTCCGGCAACCTATAAAGATTATCAAAATAGCATTGAGAATCATCTCGTTCCGTGGTTTGAGAAAAACCGCCTTATGCTGCATGAGATTCAATATGATATTCTTGTGCGCCTCGTTAACGATATAAAACGTGAAGGGAAAGGCAAACAGAATACTATGTATTGCCTTCACAAGTGCCTCGATTCAGCATGGAAGTCAGGGCGCATTCAATCTATCCCACCGTTTCCAGAAAAGAATAAATACGGAATTATTGAACCGGAAATTACTTGGGTGAATGAAGAACGGCAAATGGCAATTATTAACGCTATTCCAGAGATTCACAGACCGATCTTCCTATGGCTTAAATACCACCTGCGCCGACCTTCCGAAGCAATGGCTTTGTATAAAGAGGATTATGATAAAGAAACTGATACATTCACTATAAGACGGACATTCAGTAATAAGAAGCTGGTGAACCATACCAAGACGCACAAGAATCATCATATTCCTTGTCACCCTGCCTTTAAACCGATCATAGAGTCAATGGAAGAGCATTGCATTAGCCCGTTCTTTTTCACGAATCCTACGGGCAAATTAGAGGGGAAACACTATCAACATGACTTTTTGGTAGACCTATGGCACAAGGCTTGCGCATCCGTAGGCGAAACGATTAACATGTATTCCGGCCTAAAGCATTCCTCTTGTAGCCAGCTTATCAACGAATGTGGTTTATCGGTCGATGAAGTCCAAATGCTCACCGATCATTCACGGCGGGATTCAGTCCTAAAGTATGCAGAGGTCAAGGTCGCTGCTAAGAGAAATCTCATGGCAAGGGTAATAAAGTTCCGGGCGGGTTCCGGGATGGTATCAGAAAGTGAAAAATATAATAAAAACAAGTAAAATTGGCGGAAGTGCATGGGAATCGAACCCACCTGGGACGGTTTTAGCGCCCCACACCGGATTTGAAGTCCGGGAGGCCCACCAGTGACCTTGGCACTTCCGATTTGAACTTAACTGTAAAACTGCGATGTGTCAACATGCAAAATAATTTTAGTAACAAAACGTCTATGAGCAGAAAGCGGCGTCCACCTTGTTGATGAACGCCGCTTTCGATGACGTTGATATCTATACAACTTCCAGCAAATTAATGGTGTCCGGTTTCTTTGGGCTTGGGTTCCACTCCATACTCTATGAACT